>DAITOC010000009.1:0-28699 GCA_036834305.1 Clostridiales bacterium | reverse complement strand
GACGGCGGTCGAGCCGCAAATCCTGATTCTTGACGAGGTTTTATCCGTTGGCGACGCGAAGTTTCGCGTCAAGAGCGAGGCGAAAATCAAAAGCATGTTTGACAAAGGCGTCACCGTTATCTTCGTTTCCCACAATACCGATCAGGTCCGCCGGTTGTGCAGCAAAGCGATTTTGCTTGAGAAGGGCAAAATAACGGCGAGAGGCACGGCCGCCGAGGTGTGCGACATTTACGACGAGTTGGTCAAGAAAAAATAGATGTGAGCGCGCGGAAATTTCATAACACCGGAAAGAGGGGAGTTCCAATGGTTATAGGCGCGATATTCGCCGGCGGCTCCGGCAGCCGCATGGGCAGTTCGGACACACCCAAACAATACCTCATGCTCGGCAGCAAGCCGATTATCGTCCACACCGTCGAAAAGTTTTTTGTCAACCCGGGCATCGATAAAATCATCGTTCTGTGCCCGAAGGCGTGGATTAGCCCCACCCGTGACATGATTGAAAAAAGCATCGGCAAGACCGATAAGGTGGCGGTCATCGAAGGCGGCAAAACGCGAAACGACACCCTCCAAAACGCCTTGGACTATATCACCGCGCATTTAGGCATGGATGACGAAACCGTCATTGTCACGCACGACGCGGTCCGGCCTTTTGTCACGCACCGGATCATCAGCGAAAACATTGAGGCGGCGAAAAAGTACGGGGCGTGCGACACGGTCGTGCCATCGTCCGACACCATCGTTGAAAGCGACAACGGCGGCTTTATCTCCGTGATACCCGAACGCGCGCGGATGTACCAAGGCCAGACGCCGCAGTCGTTCAACGCGAAAAAAATCAAGTGCCTTTTTGAAAGCCTTACGGCTGAAGAAAAGAACTCCTTAACGGACGCCTGCAAGATTTTCACCATAAAAGGGGAAAAGGTGCGTCTGGTCGAGGGGGAAGTTTTTAACATCAAGATTACCTGGCCGTATGACCTGAAAGTGGCGCGGGTCTTGCTTGAGGGAGCTTTCAGCGATGATTAACGCCGTCTATCAGCTGGTATCGCCGCGAATGATCGATGTCACCTACAAGGAGTTCGAGTTAAAAGCCGACACCGTCATTGTCCGGCCTCTCCGCCTTGCCATCTGCAAAGCGGACCAGCGGTATTATCAGGGCCTTCGCTCGGCGGAAACCATGAGGGCGAAGCTCCCGATGGCGCTTATCCACGAGTGCGTCGGCAGCGTCGTTTATGACGCGGACGGAGCATTTCAGCCCGGCGAGACAGTCATACCCATCCCGAACACCCCCTCTACGGAAGACGAGGTAATCGCCGAGAACTATCGCCGCTCGAGCATGTTTATGTCGAGCGGGCACGACGGCTTTTTGCAGGACTGTATTTTCACCCGGGCGGACCGGCTCGTCCGTCTGCCGGCCGATGTCAACTTCGATGTGGCGGCTTTCACGGAACTGGTGAGCGTTGCCGTCCATGCCGTATCGCGTTTCGACAAACTCGCGCATTCGCGGCGCGGCACCATCGGCGTGTGGGGGGATGGCAACTTCGGGTTTATCCTCTCCCTTCTTCTGCGTTATCTGTATCCCGAATCCGAAATCTATATTTTCGGCACCGTGGATGAAAAACTTTCCTATTTCACCTTTGCCCACAGGACCATCAATGTCGGCGCCGCCGGCATGGCTGTTCGTGTCGACCACGCTTTTGAGTGCGTTGGCGGCGCAGGCAGTGAAATCGCCATAGACAACATTATCGACCTCATCGAGCCGGAAGGAACCATCGCCCTTCTCGGCGTGGCGGAAAACCAGGTCGGCCTCAACACGCGTATGGTTCTCGAAAAGGGGTTGCGGCTGTTCGGCTCAAGCCGCAGCGGCAAGGCGGATTTTGAAGAGACCATGAACATTTACCGGGAGTTTGAGGACATTCCCCGCTATCTTGAAAACCTTGTCGGCGATGTGGTGGAAGTCAGAAGCATCGGCGATATTCACAAGGCTTTTGAATTGGATATCCGGCGGAATTTCGGTAAAACGATACTGAAATGGGAAAAGTAGACGCCATGCCCAAACTGTCCGTCGTCGTGCCGGCTTGGAACGCCGGCAAATATTTAAGGGAAACCCTCGATTGTCTGTTAAACCAGACGCTCAAAAACATCGAGGTTGTGATTGTCGACGACGGTTCTACCGACAACACCGGCGAAATCGCGCGGGAGTATGCCTCGCGCGAAACTCCCGGTGTTTTTTTTCAAACCATCTTTCAACCCAACGCCGGCGTGTCCGCGGCCAGAAACCGCGGTTTGGAAGCCGCCTCGGGCGAGTATATCCTGTTTCTCGACAGCGACGACTTGTTGACGCAGAATTCACTGGAGGCCTTTTACCGCGCGCTTGAGGAAACCGGCGCCGGCCTTGCCGTCGGCAAGCTGCAAAGCTTCGGCGCCGCAACCGAAAAATTCAACCCGTACGCGGACGAACTGTCAAACATGAAAGACATCGGCACCTTTGACAAACGGCTGCTGTGGAACTTCCTTGTCGGCAACAAATGCTACCGCCGCGACAGGCTTCTGCGGTCGGGCGTGCGCTTTCCGGCTCTGCGGTACGCCGAGGAGGGCGCTTTTTTCATGGACTATGTGTATACCGGCGTGAAAATCACCGGAACACCGGACGCCGTCATGCGCTACCGGAGGCATTCGGTCCAAGACGGCCTGTCGGTCAGCCAGTCTGTCAGCCTGCCGCTTGCCGCTGATTTCATCACCTCCCTTGACCGCGTTTACCGCGCCGCCGAAAAGGCGCTCGAGGATGCCGCCGCCGAAGAACTCCGGGAGGAGTACCTGCAGGAAATTCTCTATAAAACCGACCACATCCTGCTGTCGCAGTTCTACCGCGCCCTTTGGCAGGCGGATTCCGAAACAATCGCGTTTCTGGAAGAAAAGCACAAGGATCTTTACGGCCGAATGGGCGGCGCCGCGAGGGATAAAATGACGCGGGACATGGCCGATATAGGCGCCCCGGTTTTTGACAAGGCCGCGTTGGCAGCGAAACCGCGACTGACCGTGATCGCGGGCGGAAAAGCGGCGGAAGGATGGAGCGAAACCATCGAGTCGCTCTACGCGCAGCCCATGCCGTCGTTCGAACTCATTGTCCCCGCGTCGTTCGCCGAAAAGGGCCTCATTCCCGCCCGCCGGCGCGGCGCCGAGAATCTGCGGCTCGAGGCAGACAAAGGCTTTTTCCGCGCCGCGGCGAAAGCGGCGAAAGCGCCCGCGGTGCTGAAACTGAAACAGCCCCGGGCGGTCGACCCGAGGCTGTTTCGCTATATTTTGAAATCACCGGTTCCCGAAAAACTGAAAAACCGGTTTTTCGGCGCCTTATTCTATCTCGCCCGCGCCGTCGTGAATATCAAGGGGATATAACGCCGTGAAAAAACTCTTATACACTCTGTATGCGTTCGTTTTCAATATCTTCTCTCTGTCGGCCCCCCTCAAACCGGGAAGGGTCGCTCTTGTGTCGCCTCACAACGCCGATTTGAACGACGGCTTGGGCCAAATCAAACGCGAACTTGAAAAAAGAGGCGGCTGTCAAACCGTTTTTATCTCCCGAAGAGACTTGGAAATCGTAAAGGGAAAAGGCTTTACAGAATTCATAAACTCGCTGCGAAAAGCCTTGATCTATTTCACAAAAAAAGCGTATCTCCTGGCGACATCAAAAGCGGTCTTTTTAAACGACAACTTTATGCCCATGGCCGGCCTGCGGTTTAAGAAAGAAGCGGTAGTCGTCCAGCTTTGGCACGCCGAAGGCGTGTTCAAAAAGTTCGGGCAGGCGCTGAACCTGCCCGCCTCCATAGCCGAAAGGGAAGCAGCCTGCAACCGCAAGCTGTCCTTTGTGGTCTGCTCCTCTGAGTCCGTCGCCCCCTATTACGCCGAGGCCTTTGGCGTCCCTCTCGATAAGGTGCTGCCGTTCGGTTCGCCGCGCGCGGATTATTTTTTTGAGGAGAGGGACACCGCCGCCCTGCGGGACAGCTTCGACGAAGCCTATCCTGTGTGCAAAGGTAAAGGGTTAATACTTTACGCTCCTACTTTCCGCGACAACCCCGAAAACGACCGTGGCCTGCTCGCGCATTTTAATTTCAGCGCGTTTGAGGAGCGTTTCGGCGAGCAATACGCCCTGCTTGTCCGCCTTCATCCGCAGGTTCACGCCTCGGCAGTGCCTGACGGTGCCGTGGATGTAACGGATTGGAAAAACGCGGGGGAACTCGTGCTGCTTTGCGACAAACTTGTCACAGACTATTCCTCGATATGCATGGATTTCGCCCTTTTGGGCAAGCCGTGCGTTTTTTACGCCTTTGACCTGGTTGAATATACGCAAGAGCGAAACTTCTACTTTGATTATAAAGAGTATGTTCCGGGTCCCGTCGCCGAGACCTTCGATGAGCTGCTCGAAGCGGTCGAAGCGGCCGGCGGCGATGAAATCGGCGACGAGAGGCTTCAGAAATTCCGCGAATTCAATTTCGGCAAACCCGACGGGAAAGCCGCCAAACGCGTCGTTGACTTTGTGTTTGGAGTTTCATAGCGGTTGGGCCGGTGAAACGACCGATGCTCCGCATAGCGATGCAATCGTTTAACCTCCCATTGCCAAGGGGATGCAAGAAAGACCTTGGGCCATGAATAAAAACGGCGGGAGCAAGCCCCCGCCCTACAACTCCACACTCCACTCCTACAACTTGCAAGCGGCTCTGCCGCGGAAAACGCATGCAATGCGTTCCCTACGATAAGTACCCCTTGATCAACTCCACCACCCGCTGTGTCGCCTTCCCGTCGCAGGCCTCAAGCCATTCGCGCCGGAAGGCGTCGATTTTTTCCGTCGGCGGGTTGTCCATTACCGCGCGCGCCGTTTCCAACAGCTCGTCCTGCGTGGTTACAACCGGCCCCGGCAGGTCGTCGGGGTAGTTCAGATAGAAGTCGCGCTCATAACTCTCATAATCCGGGCAATAGAAAAACACCGGTTTGCCGATAAGAATCGTCTCAAAAATAATCGAGGAATAGTCGGTCACGATGACATCGGCGCAGGCGAGCAGCTCGGGTGTCGGCTCGCTGCTGTAATCGCGGACTTTCTTGATGAACCGGCTGCTGAGGTAGACCTCCCGCGATATGGGGTGCGTGTTGATGATAAAAACCTCGTCCGCGTTGAGAGAGGCGTCCAGCTTCAGCCAGTCAAGCTTCGGGTCATAGCGGACAATCTGCCCTTTTGATTCGCGGAATGTGGGGCAGAACAGGATGATTCGCTTGCCGCGCAGCAGCGGGTGTTTCTTCAAAACGCTTTCCTTTAGCCTCGCGCGACTCTCTTCGTCAATGAGCGCGTCCGTCCGCGGCACGCCGAGAGGCAGGATGATTTCCGGCTTGACACCGAACGCGTGGGCGTAGTATTGGCGGCAGTTTTCCGAGCTGACGGTCACGGCACTGTACTGTGAATGCGTGCGCAGCTCCTCGAAATGCGTCAGCCGCGAGGGCGCGTCGATGCCAAACCGTTTGAACGCGCCGCACGCGTGCCACAACTGCACGACCTTTTGGCCTTCGCGCAGCCGGGCAGCCCGTAAATAACGGATATAGTCATCCGTCACAATAACCTTGCTCGTCAGCAAGTGATAGTAAACTTTCGGCTTCCAAATCACTTTATGAGGCAGAACACGCGCGAACACTGTCTTCTTCGCGTCCAAAGCGTCAAAGACGCTCTTGCTGTTATCCGATAACCGGCCGTTATCCCGGACTGTGTAAAAGAATACCCGGTTCTTCAGCGGCAGCCGGCGAAAAACGCCCTGTAAAAACAGATTGGCACTCTCAAGCAGAAAACGCTTGAAGCCTTTCAGCCCCGTTATTACGGCGTTCGCCCTTCTGCGCAGCGTCACCTTGCGGAAGTATATCAACCGCCAGTGCCGGTAGAAAGAGGCACATTCCCCGGGCAGCAGCGACTGCTGTTCTTTCAGATGCGCGAGCAGCTCGTCGGCTGTCATCTTCAGGTAAACGCCCGCGTGCGGCAGCTTGCGGAATGACGAAAGCGTGTAAATCTTGTACATATCAATGACCGCGTTATCCGTGAACGCGAACTTGATGCCCTTGAGGTGCGACACGCGGAACAGTTTGTTGCAAAAGTAAAGGTCCAGCACGAAAGCAGGCGAATCGTCGGTTCTGCGGGCGTCGGGGTTCGCGTAAAACGAAAGCGTGGAGGATTTGTATTCCTGGTTGCGCTTGCCGTCAAAACACGAAACCGGCGAGGTGGTAAAGCCGCAGCCCGGGTTGCTCTCGAGCGCGTTGTAATGCCGCTGTAGCACTTTGGCATCAGGCAGCGAATAGGCGTCATAAAACAAGATATACTCCGCCCGGGTTGCCTCAAGCGCGCTCTGGCGGAAATCCTCGCCGGACGGAGCGTCGATGAACTTCACATTGCCGTAATTTTTCCAACGCTCCGGAAAGTTCTCTTTCAGCGCCGAATCCGCGATCACTTCGAAGGCGGGCATATACTGGTTGAAGATTGCCTCCACCTGTTCCTCAAGCCGCTCGGCGCTCGCGTTGCCGCTGAGCGCGAAGCAGGCGAGGGGGCGCGCGTTCATTTCCTCCCTCGAGGCAATCAGGCGGCCGTCGCGGAAGATGTCGCTGTGCGTTTTTAACAGCCTGTCCAGCGCGCTTTTCGCAAGCGTTTCCGTCAGCGCGCCGACCGCCTCGCAGACTTTGCGGATATCCTCGTCGGACAGCCGGTGGAACCGGCGGTAGTAGCGGTAGAGAATCACCGTCAATTCCTTCATGGTGATCTCGCTGTAATAACTTTTTTCCTGCTGCTCGAGCTCGCCGGTCTCGAACTCGGAAATTGCCTTTTCCTTTTCGGTCCGGAAACTTTCTTGCGCGGCTTCCAAAACCAGCCGGTACCCTTCCAGATAATCGCCCAGGTCATCCGCGTTGTTCTTAAAACTCTTGTCGAGTCCCCGCACGCGGTTCTGCGTAAATCCCCTTGTGCCGCAAGCGATCGTCTGCGCCTTCAGCGCGAAAGACAACGAAAAAACCGCCTCCGAAGCCAGGCCGCAATCCGGCAGGCTCAAAGACAGCTCTTCCACGCGTTCGCGCAAAAACAGTTTGTTGCTCAGCGACGGGTTCCAAATCAGGTTCGTGTCATAGCGGTCGGCAAGCTTTGTCAGTGAAAGCTTGCCGGCCGAATCATAGTTATAAATGCCGAAGATATCGAAACTGCGCATCTTGCCGACCGTCATCTGCGCCCGGTACTTGTCGGCGGTTTCGGCCATATTCTTTAAAAACCCGGGTGTATACAGGTCGTCACCGTCAAGGAAGGTGACATATTTGCCTTTCGCCGCTTTCAAACCAGCGTTGCGCGAGGCGGCAAGGCCCAGGCGCGGCAGGGTTATCGAGGTGAACCCCGGGCAGGTTTTGCAGTATCTATCGATGATCGCGGGGGTCGAGTCCGTCGAGGTGTCGTCGACAACAATGACCTCGAGCGCTTTCAGGCTTTGCTTCTTCAAGGATTCCAGTGTCTGCGCGAGATACTTTTCCATATTGAAAACGGGAACGATTACAGAAACCTTGATTTTCTCCATCGGCGGCCCTCCCGCGTTTTATCCAAATACTTACCTATAGTTTAGTATAAAACGACGGATTATGCAATTGTTTTGTCTTCATTCTGTCTTCATTCTGTCTTTTTCATCTGCTTGACAACCTGGTTGCCGTAAACGGCCGCCCCCGTTAAGAGCACGCCCTGCACCGCCGAGCCGACCGAAACGCCCATCAGGCCAAAGGCGCCCGCTATGCCCAGCGGCAGCAGAATCAGCGGTATGTATTTGTTCGGTATCTTTTCAATATTTTTGATAATCATACCGATGATGTTCAGGGAAGGGATTAAAACGAGGCCTTTATCCATGATAAAAGACAAGATATCCATAAGAATCTCCTTTCACCGCGCGTGTGTTTTCGGTTTCCGGTATGCGCGCCCTATTACCGGACGTCAAGATCTTCCCATCAGCGCGGCGGCGGTTCCGGCCGCGACCGCTCCCACGGCGCCGGAAACAAGCTTTTCCCACAACGCCGCCGGTCTGTCCTTGACGCGGTTGACAACGCCCTTCAAATCGCCGACAGTCTGCAGAAGGCTGTCAAGCTTGGTGTTCGCCGCGGCCTGTGAAACCGCGAAGTCGTTTATCCGGTCGGACAGGATTTTCACTTCGCCTTCGGTTCGGCTCAACCGGTGTTCCATCCTGTTATATACGGCCACTGTAAGCGTCTCCTTTGTCAATCCAGCCCGTAACATTGAGCGTGGCCGGCTTCTTATTCACTCTGTCCGCGCGGTTGGTGACGCGGTAGCGTCCCCGGACGGGTTGCCCGTCGTAAATCCAATAAGTGCCGTTGATTCTTGACGACGGATTTTTTGTGTACGCCGAAAAATACAGCGGCGTCGAGGCAAGGCGGAGAACATCCCCGGCCGCGATCGGCTTGTCTTCTTCCGGGTTGATTTTCGCCGCGTCCACCCAACCGTAGACATTCGACCCGCCGGGGACGCCGATGAGATGGTAAGGGTGCGGTTTTCCCGGGGCGGAAGCGGTCAGTTTGGCGTTGCCCGCCGACCGCTTCTCGCCGGTCGGCGCCTCGGCCGCCGCGTTCGGGAAGTGGTATCCCCCGGCGAAAAAGACCGTGCTGCCGTTCACGGGCTTCGCGGTGGGCTGCCTTTTCTCGAGGCCCAAAAAATCCACGATGGCTTTTCCGTATGCTTCTCCTTCCGCTTTCAGCTTCGCGTCGCTGTCGATCATCTTGCGGTCATTCTCGTTGTCCAAAAAAGCGTATTCGCCCAAAACGGCCGGTATGCCGTTGGCCGCGTTGATGCGGCACATCCCGAAGTTGTAAGGGCCCGGGAGTGACTCTTTGACGCCGCGGCTGTTCTGGCCGGTTTCGAGCAGCCGCCGCAGGACCATTTCCGCGAGTTTTTTCGCCTCATTATCCGTGTGCCAATAAAAAACCTCCGCGCCGTCACCACCGCCCGCGTTGTGGTGAATGGAGACGCTCGCGTCGGCGTTGTTGTTTTTCGCCAAAGCCGTCCGCCCGGCAATCGAAATGCCTGTGTCTTCAATGCGGGTCATAATGACGTTGACGTCATAGTTTGAAAGATAATCCCTTGCCGCGAGCGCGGCTTTCAGGTTGAGGTCGCTCTCATACAGATTCCCGTTGACAGCCCCTTTGTCCTTGCCGCCGTGTCCGGGGTCAATGACCACCGTTTTGCTCATTCACTCGCCCTCCTATAGATATTGTTTAAAAAAAGTCACAATTCGGTTCGCTATAATCATATGCCCGCCCGCGTTCGGATGTGTGCCGTCGCCCTGCGGAGCAGCCGGGCAAGAAAAGTACATGGCGTTGTCCGCGTCGACCCAGGGCCGCAGCCCGCTGTTGTGGTACAGATCAAAGCAGGGGACGGAATAGCGCGCGCAAACCTCCGCGAGCGCCAAAGCCCAGTCATGGTACCAGCCGCCCGGCCCGAAACCCGGCCCCCTCGCCATAACGGTTCCCCGCGGCGGCGCCGTAATGAACCCGAACGGCTTGCCGGGGTACCGGCCGGCCAGTTCCTCAACCGCGGCCTTGCAATCTGCGAAGTAGGAAACGCCCCGCCCCGTGTCCGAAAGGGCGCCCAATGGCAGGGCTTCGTTGTTGCCTCCGCCGTCGTTCATCGACGCCATCACCAGCACGATGTCCGCCTGCGCCGGCCAGGAGTCCATCCGGTCGAGGATGCATAGCGACGAGCCGTAGGTTCGCGTCAGGCCGGTGCCCGACTTGCCGTCGTTGATCACCGCGCTGAGTCCCAGCCAATCCCTCAAATAATCGTGCCAGTTCAGCGCCGACCGGAAGTTTTTCTCCGTGATACTGTCGCCGCTCACCAGCAGCGTCTTGCCGGCGAAACGCGATGTCTCGGCGGGCGCTTCCCCGTGGCTGCCGCCCGTTTGAACTTCCAAATCGCCTAAGTACAATCTCTTTGCCATGGTTGTGTTCTCCCTCCCTCAGTCTCGCTTCGCTCGACAGCTCCCTCGTCTGAGGGAGCCATTACTCCGCTCTCCAAACTCAAATCCATTGAATACCGTTGACCCAAAAAGCCGCGTCAAACGCCGCGTTCACCGCTGTTTTGCCGGCTCCCAAATAAAAGAACAGCCCTCTCACAGCGCGGTTCGCCGGGAAAGTGTAGTCAAATGTGCCGTTCGGCGCGTTCCACCCCGATCCAAAAATCACAGCGTTATTCATGTCCCGAAGCTGGCACATCGCGTTGGCCGAGGCGTCCGTGCAGCTGCCCGAATACCCGCTGACTGTCAGCCGTATACTGTCGCCCGCCGAAAAGGTATGCCACGCGGCGCTTGTGTCGGCGTTGAACACGTCGCTGACATTGTCGGTATAATACCCCGAGCCGGCAGCGTAATCCGCCGTCGTCTTCGTTCCGTTGATGATGATGTGCCCGCCGCTTATCGTGACGGTCATGCCGTTGACGGTCTTGGTTCCCTGCCAAAATCCGGGTAAAACACGCGCGCGTCTTTCACCGGCAGCGCGGCGTACTCCCTGGGGGAGCAGATGACCAGGCCGGCCGTCTCGTTCCGTAAAGCGTCGAGCGCCGCGAACAGCCGCGCAAGCCAATCGCAGCCGTCGTCGAAGTCCGTCCCGTCGCCCGTCAGGGACGGCTCAAACGGCAGCGTGAAAACGGCGGACTTCACCACCGACAGCGTCCGGCCGTTCTGCGTTCGATGCCCCTCCACCTGGCACAGCAGCTCGCCGCCGCTTGTCAGGGCTTCCGGCAGTTCAAATACCAGCGTCAGTCCCTGCCGGTACGCGCTGCCGCCCTCACCTGCGTATATGTTGCCGCTGACCGCCTTGCGGCCCAAGCCGTACAAGTCAAAGCACAGCGTGTGAAAGCAAATCCCGGCGTCCGACAGTTCCTCGTTGAGTTCGATGAGCAATCGAGTGGCGTTGTGCTCCCCGGCGTAACCGGAAAACCCCTCGACCGCCGCCGCGCCGTCCGGTTGCAGAGTAACCCGGATATCCCTCATACCACGCCCGCCTCTTTCCGGGTGGCCGGCGAGCTGAATTGATAGTAGTTTTTCAGCACGGCGGCGATTTCTAGCACCTCGCGCCTCTGGCGGTAAAGCAGGCACAGCAGGCGTTTCAGCCGCAGTTCTTCAAGCCGGTCGCGCTTTTTACGGCTCAGGCTGAGTTTTTCGCGGTTGGCGCCGATGAGGCGGGTTTGCAGCTCGGCCGCCTCGAGGTAGTCGTCGGCGAGTTCGCTGAGGGTCCTTCGTTTCTCCATGTTTAACCTCCGTATAATAAGTAATCCGTGCTTCTTTCAAAAAACGCGGCGAGCCGGACGATTTCCGCCGCGCCGGGCGCCGCTTTGCCCGCCTCCAGCGACAGCAGCCGCTTCGGCGTGAACCCGGCCGCTTCGGCCAGCGCCACGGCGGGGATGTTTTCGGCATTTCTCAACGCGCGCAGCCGTTCGCCGAAACTTCCCGCGCTCACCCTCGACGCCGCGGCGGCCGCGAGCGCCTTGCGCACGGCGAGGGGCAAAAACGGGACATGCTCGAGGTTATACTGGTATTTCACCGCGTATTTCAACACGTCCTCAAGCTTTCTTTTCGCTCTTGCCAGCGTTCTTGAAATGCCGCTGACCGACCGGCCGCTTTCAGCGGCGATAGCGGTGAGCGTCATCCCCTCGAACAGGTGTTTTACGAGAGCGCCGCGCTCCTTTTCGCTCAAATCCGACTCGACGGCTTCAAGCGCGAGCGCGCCGAGGTCGACCGTCCGCCTTCGCCAGGCATACTCCGCGGGTGACTCGCACAGGCTGCATACCCGGCCGCAGCAGGCCTTTTGCGCCGCCAGGGCTTCCTCGGGCGTGGGGTAGGAACCCGCCTCAATATACTCCGTAATCATCAGGCCTCCGAAAATCAGGAATTAATAGACACACTCTTATTATAGAGCGAAAAACCGCGTCTGTCAAGACTAAAAATCATAGAATAAAATAAATGTTGACAAATCTAATAGTATAACTCATAATATAGGCGAAAAGAACAGGGGAGTGTTGACGATGAGCATCATCCGGGAACTGCGGCTGAAGAAAGGCCTGTCACAGACGGAGCTCGCGGAGGTCTGCGGCGTTCACCAGACGGCCGTCAGCCAATGGGAGAAGGGGAGGACCACCCCCGACGCCGAAAGCCTTCGACGCCTCGCGGAGACCCTCGGGGTTTCCGCCGACCAGATTCTCGGCACGGCGGGCGAGGCGGTTAAACGGCATCTGGTGCCCGTGTTGGGCTATGTCCGCGCCGGTATCCCGCTCGAGGCGATTGAGGAAATCATTGATTATGAGGAAATCACGCCCGAAACCGCCGCCCTCGGCGAACACTTCGGGCTGAAAATCACCGGGGAGAGCATGATGCCCCGCTTCTGCCCCGGGGATGTCGTCATCGTCCGCCGCCAGACGGATGTCGACAACGGCGACATCGCCGTCGTCCTCGTCAACGGTTTGGACGCCACCGTCAAAAAGATCATCAAAACGGGCTCCGGCATTATGCTGATGCCCCTCAACAGCGCCTACGAGCCCACGGTCTATATGAATAAAGAAATCGACGCCCTGCCCGTTTCGATTATCGGCAAGGTCGTCGAGCTGCGCGGCAAATTCGCGTGAAGGCCGCTCCGCTGAAAAGCCCTCTTTTCCAAAGGGGGTGGCGGTCAAAGACCGCCGGGGGCTTCAACGCACGGGTAGGGCGGGGGCTTGCTCCCGCCGCAAACGTAAAATCCCGGCAGAGGGCAAAACCCATCGCAGAGTAGGGCGTGGGCTTGCTCCCGCCGTAAGCGCATAAAACGTAAAAGCTTACCGGCTTTTAAGATTCTCCTCCGTCGGAGGAGTTTTTTCAATATTCGATATTATGCGCGTTCAAAGATGACTATCTTAGTACGAATGCTCTCAGCAACATCCGCCACATTAAATCCTGCTTGTAGCCATGCTTGGCAATGAGGGTGACCCTTTGGATTCCACCACATCGTGTAATTATATGCGCTGTTTGGTAGTTTGAATCCCAAGATACCTTCTATTTCAGCATACGTCATAATTACCCGCTGCGCTGTTTGTCTTTGCAGGAATTGCAACAAAGGAGCATATTTACCGCAAGATTGCCCAGGCACTTTGGCAGCCGGTGTTTGGATTGTATACGTGGTTGGATGAGAAGTTTCCGCTTTTGTGATTTGCGGTCTTTGCCCACACAATTCTAACAATCTGCTAAACTCCTCTTCGGTTAACGGTTTTCCGTTCAATCCGCGTTTCAGCCACAGACCACTTTCACGGATTTCTTGTTCGGGACTGTAACGCCCGGACCATTTCGGACTTGGCATAAATTCCGGTTCTGCATTCAACGCAGCAATAATAGCCTCTTCCATTCTAAGGCGCTCAACCTTGTCCGCCACTTGGAAAACGGTAAAGGTGAAATTCTCCCGCAGGAATTTGCTGACCCTACGCTCTGTGTCTGCATTTTTATCAACATCCAAATAAGCACGATTTTCAGGTTTAGATGTGTCTATTGTCCAGTTTGCTAGGTATGGATCACGGTGAGCATTTAAAATAGCCTTACCCATGTTCTTTCTGAAAATGCTGCCATCATGATTTTCATTAACAAAATGGTCTGACAACCGAGTTTTCAAACGGTCAGAAGAAGTGTGCGTTCCCACCCGGACAATACGCTCCATTCCGTGATACTGCTCACCCTTTTCAAAGATTATGTAAATCCCGTTGGTAAACGGAACCTCTCGGATCTGTTCCCAGGTATAACGGGGCATTGAACAAAACAGCTTATGCAAGCGGTCACACATCGTATTCGGGATGTGCTCTGTTGAATCATTCAGAAGTTTTTTTAAGTATGCCATGCGTTCTCCCATACGTAGCCCAGCCAAAGGCAGACTGTGATTCGACAGATGCTGAACCAAATCCCTGCAATAAGTGTTTCCGGCAAGAAGAATGAACCTGTCAGACTCGATATCACATTCCTTCTGTAAAGCTCGCAACACACGATTCGCCCATGACAACTGCTGCTTACGTCCCATCTCTTTCAGTGTCTGATCGTAAGGCTCAAGGATGTGGTCTTCGGCAACTAACCCGTATTTCGAAGATAGGATATAAATCTTGTCAGCGTGGTTTTGGGCGTATTGATATGAGAGCGAGAAAAGAGCACTGGCGGAATAGAGTTCATGGGCGGGACACGGGTAATTCTTCTTCTCTTTGCTACAGGATATTAAAGCTATTTGCATCTTTTTTCACCACCTTAATTATCGTTATAGCCATTCTTAATGGTATCCAAGCACATCTTCCAGTATTGCTCACGCTCCAATATTTTTATAGGGTCATAAGACAGACCAAAATACTCAAGGAGCGCTGTTTACCGTACCATCCCCAATAAGAACAGTCAGTGCAAGTTCCGGTCATTTTCTCTGCATCGCTGTGTTTGAGCCATCTATCAAGAAACGGCTGACCGCCGCTACCGGCCTGCATATTAAATTCAATCTTGCTGTTGTCAATCTCCACCTTCGTGAGATTCAAAACACTATTCAATAACAAATCCATAGGCACACCTCACTATTAAATTCACTTCAAAGAGACAGTTTGCCGCTAACCAGTGCCATCAGGAAAAAGATTGGATAAGCAAAATAACGCCGCCAATTATGACGGCTAAAGTTGCTGCTGTACGAACCATTCTTGGCTCCCCTATGGTAGGGGAGCTGTCACCGTAAGGTGACTGAGAGGTAGATAAACGGAGCTGTCACCTTTAGCTGACTGAGGGGTCTTCAATCTTCCGGCGTGATGTTCGTCTTGTCGATGATGAAAACCGGCCGGTGTTTTACTTCCATATAAATCCGCGCGAGGTATTCCCCGATGACGCCCAAAGAGAGCAGAATGAGCCCGCCGATGACGAAAATGGCGGAAATCAGCGAGGGGAAGCCCGGCACATCCGCGCCTTTGATGAGCGTGCGGATAATGATGTACAGTGCGTAAAGGATGCCCGCGACGCTGAACACGGAGCCGGTGAACAGCGCGATTTTCAGCGGCACGGCCGAAAACGCGAGGATACCGTCGATGGCGTAGCGCAGCAGTTTGATCAGCGACCACTTCGTCGTGCCGGCGGCGCGTTCCCGGTTCTCGTGCTCAAACCACTTGGTGTTGAAGCCGACCCAGCTGAAGATGCCTTTGGAAAAGCGGCTGTATTCGGGCAGCGACACAATCGCGTCGACCACCTTGCGCTTCATCACGCGGAAATCCTGCGCGCCGTGCGCGATTTTCACATCGCTCATTTTGTCGCTGAGCTTATAAAACAGTTTCGAGAACGCGCTGGTGACCTTCTTTTCGCCCTCGCGGTCAATTCGCCGCGCGGCCGCGACATCGAAGCCGTCCTCGACGGCCGCGAGCATGTCGACAAGGAGTTCCGGCGAATGCTGCAAATCCGCGTCGATAAGGGCGACAAAGTCGCCCGAGGAGTATTTCAACCCCGCGAGCATGGCGGCCTCCTTGCCGAAGTTGCGGGAAAACGAGATGTATTTCACACGCTCGTCGTGTTCGGCGAGCTTTTCAATCACCTGACCGGTCGCGTCCCGGCTGCCGTCGTTGACAAAAATATAACGGAACGAATAGTCCGCGCAGCGTTTGATGACTTCGCTTGTCTCGCGGTAAAACAGCGGTAAAACTTCGCTTTCGTTGTAGCAGGGAACGACTAAATCCACGGTTTTCATTGACTCATCCTTCCGAAAGCCAATTGTAAGCGGCTTGAAACTGCGCGTCGTCCTCAAGTTTCGGCATGCCGGGGCTTTTTTCCTGTTCGGCGGTCAAAGATACCTCGAAGTCCGGCTCGATTCCCGCGCCGTCGTAGACCCTGCCCGAGTAGGGCTTGAGCACCGCCACCGTGAGCATAACCGCGCTGCCGTCGTCAAGCGGGTAAACCTTCTGAAGTTTGCCGTTGCCTTTCGTCTTGCCGCCGATAAGGTCCGCCTTGCCGAAATCCCGCAGGTCGCAGGCAAACAGTTCGGCGCCTCCGGCGGTTTTCGCGTTTATCAGAACAACCATTTTTTGTGTCATATCGTTGGCGTCGGATTGGTAGGTTTCGATCACCTTTCCGTTTTTGTCATACGCTTTCGCCAACGCCTGCTCGCCTTCGGTCGGGGAGGGGACAAGCCGGTCGAGAACATTCGCCGCGTATTCTATGGTGCCCTCCGTCGTGTTGCGGACATCAAAAATAAAACTTTTAGCCCCCTGTTTGAGAAGCTCGGCGATGGCCTTGTCAAACTGCTCGAGCGTGTTTTCATAAAAAGCCGTGATCTTCACATAGCCGAATTCGCCGACACGCTCATACGCCACGCTTTTCGCCTCGTAGCCGATGAGCACGCTGATTGCCTTGTCATTCCCGTCCCGGCGGTAGGTGAGGCTGACGGAGCTGAGTTCCTTGCCGCTGAGTTTTCCGGCCATGGCGGCGCTGTTTTCTTTGGTAACGGTGTCGTTGCCGATTTTAATGATTTCGTCAAACTTTTCAAGCCCCTCCGCCGCGGCGGGGGAATCGGGGAACATCTCGGTCACGGTTAGAAAACCGGTGAGCGGGTTGGGCTCCACCGTGATTCCGACACCGGGCAGTTTGCCCAGGATTCTTTCCGAGTATTCAAGATATTGCGGCGCTGTCATATAGAAACTCGAAATGTCGCCAAGCCCGCGGACATAGCCGTCGGCGAGCTTCGCGTTGAGGCTGTTCTGGTCGATTTCCCCGTAATACTCGCGGCGTATGAGCTCGTCCAATTCAGCGATAGCGGAATACATCGCGGTCCGGCTGGAAAACGACGGAATTAAGCGGTTATAGATCCGCTGCGAATAGGTCATCGTTACGGCGAAACTCGCTGTCGCGCTGATGAGGATAAGAGAGATTGCCAGCCCCAAAGAGATTTTTTTGTTCATGTCAGCCTTTTTGTTCCTTTATGATGTTACGGTCTCGACACATAGTTGAGCGGGTTGACCCTTGTTACGGTGTTCCCGTTTTTGATGCGGACTTCAAAGTGAAGGTGCGGGCCGGTGGAGTTGCCCGTCGAGCCGATATAGGCGATGGTTTCGCCTTTTTCAACGGTCTTGCCGACACCCGCGAGCAGCGAGCTGCAGTGGGCGTAACGCGTCGAAAGCCCGCCGCCGTGGTCGATGACGATGTTGTTGCCAAAGCCGCCGTTCCAGCCGGACAGTATGACTTCACCGCCCTGCGCGGCGACGATGCGCTTGCCGTAGGAACCGCCGCTGACGCAGATATCGATGCCCCAATGCATGGTTTGCGTGCCCGTTTTCCACGGGTCATAATAGCCGAAGTTGGCCGAGATATAGGAGTTTGCATACGGCACCGGCCAAGCCATCGCGCCGTCGTTTTCCGGGTCCGGTTTGTCTCCCGTGTTCGAGCCGTACTTTCGGATGTATTCATCGATAGCCGCGTCGGCTTTTCGCTGCTCTTCCTCAAATTTACGGATTTGTTTCTTGTACGCCTCGCTGCTTTTATCCAGGCTGTTGATGATTTCCTCGACGCTTTTGTATTTGTCGTTGGCCTGCTGCTGCTTGGCGCCGAGCTCATCCGCGCTTTTCTGCACATCGGCTTTTTTGGCAAGCGCGTCCTCGCGGTCTTTTGCCAGCAAAGCTTTTTTGCTTTGAAGCTCTTCTTTGTCCTCGTCCAGCTTTGCCGACAGCTTCTCAAGCGCGCGTTTGTCCGCTTTGAGGCCTTCGATGAGAAGGCTGTCGCTGTCGGCTACCTGCCGGAGCATTTCACTCCTTGTCAAAAAAGCCGACAAGTCACCGGAACTCAGCAGTATCTCAAGCTCCGAGCCGTTGCCCGATATGTACGAAGCCCTCAGCCGTTCGCACAGCTTATCCATTGTGGCCGCCATATCCTTTTCTTTTTGCGCGATGGTGTTCTGTGCCGTTTGAATTTGCCCGTCGAGCTCAAGGATTCCCTTTTCGTATTCGGCGATTTGCGCGTTGAGCGCGCCGATGTCGCTGTTGAGAATGCCCATGCGTGAGTTGATGATGCTCATCTGGCTGTCCAAATCGTTTAATTGGCTGTTGATATTCGCCAGCTTCGCTTCCTGCTCGTTTTTATCCGCGGAAACGATATTGAGCTTTTTCTCATTTTCTTTGATTTGCTGCTCGAGGCGCTCGTATTCGTCGCGCAGCTCATCAAGCGTCTTCGCGTTTGCTCCGGGCAGGGCGCCCGCCGAAAAAATCAGAGCGGCGCTGAGAATAACCGACGCCAACTTCAAACCGAAAGACCTTTTCCTATTCCTCAATGCCCGCACTCTCCTGTTCTTTCAAATATTTGCCGATGGATGTGAAGCTTCCCAACGCCCCCGCCGCGATGCCGATTGCCAAAAAGCTCAGCAGCAGAAGGAACGCGTAGTTTTTAAACGGAAGGGCGCCGCTTCGCCCGAAACTCGTCAGCAGATTCGCGAACGCGCCGACGACGGCGCGGTAAACGCCCCACACCGCGAGCGTGGCGAGTATGCCCGAAACCGCCCCGAGTATCATGCCCTCAAGCATGAACGGCCAGCGGACAAACCAGTTTGTCGCGCCAACGCTTTTCATAATGCTGATTTCAAGCCGGCGGCTGAACATGGTGATACGCACGGTGTTGGCGATGATAAACAACGAAACGACCAGCAGCAGCGAGATGATACCGATGCTGATAACCGAAACCGCCCGCCGGAGCAACGCGAGCTTCGAGGCCAAATCGCCGTTGTCGCGCACGCGAAGCACATTGTCAATGCTGTTGAGCTTTTGAACCGTCGCGTCGAACTGTTCCATATCCTTAATCGTGACTTTGAACGCGTCGGGCAGCGGATTCTTTTCCATGCCCTCAAAAAGGTACGCCGAGTCGCCGAGCTCCTCGAGTTGCTGCCGGAACGCCTCTTCCTTCGGCACGAACACGCAGTTTTTGACGTTGCTCAACGCGCGGATGTCCTCGCCGAGTTCTTCGGCCTGCAATTGGCTCGCCTCGTCTTTGATAAAGACCAGGATGACATTTTGCTCCTCGATGCCGCTGATAAAATAATCAATATTGACGAGCATCAAAAACGCGGTTCCTATCATAATCAGGCAGCTGAACAACACCGATATGGAGGCGATGCTCATCAGCCTGTTGACATAGACGTTGCGAAACCCTTCCTTGGTCAGGTAGCCAATGCTTCCTCCGCCCCTCATCTCGCCTCACCCTCCTTCGGTTCGCCGTCGTCCGTTTGCAGCGGAATATCGGTGTAGCCGGTCTCCCGCCGGTTGTACCTTTCCGTCGCGTCCTTCGGCATCGGTTCAAGATGGCCGTGGGAGGCGTTCGCGGCGCCGCCGGTCAAAGGCGCGCCGTCCGAGACGACGCAGCCGTTCTCAAGAATAATCACCCGTTTGTCAAAACTGCGCACGAGGTTGTGCTCGTGGGTGACCATAATGACGGTTGTGCCGGCCTCGTTGAGGCGCATGAGCAGTTCGACAATCTCAAAGGACATTTGCGGGTCGACGTTGCCGGTCGGCTCGTCGGCGATGATGATGTCGGCGTTGTTCGCCAAAGCGCGCGCCAACGCGACTCGCTGCTGCTCGCCGCCGGAAAGCTCCGCCGGTTTGCAGCGCGCTTTCGAAGACAGGCCGACAAGGCTGATGACATAGGGGACTCTTTTTCGGATTTTCTTTTCCCTCGCCCCGATCACCCGCATCGCGAACGCGACGTTGTCGTAAACGTTCATGTTGGGAATCAGGCGGAAGTCCTGAAAAACAATACCCATCGTCCGCCGTAAAAACGGAATGTCCCGTTTTGACAGTTCATTGAGATTGTACTTCTTGATCCTAATTGTGCCGTGCGTCGAAACTTCTTCCCGGATGATGAGCTTGAGAAACGTGCTTTTGCCGGCTCCCGAGGCGCCGACGACAAACACGAACTCGCCGGGGTCGATGTGGATGCTGACATCCTTAAGGGCTTGAGTCCCGTTGGCATAAACCTTCGAGACATTTTTAAAATCAATCATCGCGTTTAATCAATCCTTAATATCGTACGGGTTTGGCGTCAAGATATTTCTTGACCATCAGCGCCACTTTGAATGTAATGGCGTCGTCGAACTCGCGCAGGTCGAGCCCCATGAGTTTTTTGATTTTTTCAAGGCGGTAAACGAGTGTGTTGCGGTGGACGAACAGCTTGCGCGATGTCTCCGACACATTGAGGTTGTTCTCAAAAAACTTCTGGATGGTGAACAGCGTCTCCTGGTCGAGGCTTTCAATGGAGCCCCGTTTGAAAACCTCTCGCAGGAACATGTCACAAAGCGTTGTTGGCAGCTGGTAAATCAGCCTGGCGATGCCGAGGTTGTTGAAGCTGATGATGGTTTTTTCGGTGTCGAACACCTTGCCGACCTCGAGGGCCACCTGCGCTTCTTTGAACGAATGCGCGAGCTCCTTCATGCTCGACACCGTTTTGCCGATGCCGACAACCGCGTGGGCGTACAATTCCGTGCTCAAGGAGTCGAGGATGGAACGCGCGAGCTTCTCCAAATCGGTTGACTCCACATTGGCGCGCACTTCCTTGACGAGGGCGATGTCCGACTCGTTGATGCTGATGACAAAATCCTTCTTCTTGTCCGGGAAAAGGTTTTGGACGACATCAAAAACCGAAATATCGTTGTGGTCGAGTACGCGAATAAGCAGAATCACCCGCGACACCTCGTTGTTGAAGCGAAGCTCACGGGCCTTCAGATAGATGTCGCCCGGCAGTATGTTGTCGAGAATGACATTTTTAATAAAATTGCCCCGGTCGTACTTTTCGTCATAAAGCTGTTTGATGTTGGCCAGCGCGACACAGCTGATTTCCACATAACGGTTTGTCAGCTCGTCTTTGCCGTCGATAAACACGGCATACTCCGCGTGGACTGTGTTGCCGAAGGTTTTGTAGGTGTACCCCTGGGAATAGAAACTGTCGTTCCTCGAAAACACTTCCACAGCCGCCGGTACGGTTTCTCCGATTTTCCCAAGCTCGCTGCAGGAGATTATCGTACCCGTGTCGTCGATAACGCCGATGGTCCGGCCGACGGCGTCACGCATCTGATGGATAACTCCCTGAAAAAGCTTGTTCGACATAACATTTCTCCTTACATGGAAAGGCTCCATAGATATTTTTCACAATTTTGCAAGCTGATCGTATACATATTACACAATTTATCGGTCCATTGCAAGCAAAATGTTGAGAAAAAATGAAAAATAACACCTTATTTTCAAAAAATCGACCTTTTGATGAAATATTAGCATTATATATTTCACATATGACGACTGTAATCGCTCGCGTCAGTTGTTCAAATTGCCAAATCATGGTACGCAGGATTGACAAAATTCGAATTTTTGAGCGCTTATAATTTCAATTTATAAATAATATTTCGTACTTTGGTGCTATATTATTATCATAATCGAAAGGAGTGAGTGTCAACTTGCCAGGTGATTTTTTAGGCGGGCTCGGCGGTTTGATGAAGGGGCTGTCGGGCTTCATGCCTCAGGACGACCCCGAGGTCAAAATGTTCAACGTGCAATCGGAAGTCGATGACTTAAAAAAACAGGAAACGCAGCTGCTCGCGCAAATCGGTCAAAAAGCCATCGCGGAAGGTGGCATCGCCCGTTTCGGCGAACTCGGCGAACAACTCAAACTTGTGCAAACCAACCTCGCCGCGGCGGAAGGCAAATTGAAAACCGCCCTTGAGGAAAAGGACGCGAAAGACAAAGCCGAGAAGGAGGAAGAGCAAAAATACACCTGCCCCGATTGCGGAACAAGAAATCCGGACGGCGTGAAGTTCTGTCAGGAATGCGGCGCGAAGCTCGGTATCGTGAAGGCTTTTTGCCCGAACTGCGGGGCGGAAAATCCGGCCGGTACGCGATTCTGCGGCGGCTGCGGTACCAAAATAGCTCAGTAAGGAGGAGTGTTCGCGAATGTTAACAGCTTTTACCAGAAATTATGAGGACAATTCGACCGAAGCCGGTTATCAGTTTACTTTTTACTGTGATATCTGCAACGACGGCTTTAAAAGCAGCTTCATCGAAAACGATGATTTTAAAAAGGGCAGGGGCCTTCGCGGCCTCGCGCAGGGAGCCGGCATCCTCGGCAACCTCGTCGGCGGCAGGCTGGGCAACCTCGGATATTCTATTGAGCGCGGCGGCAGCATCCTGTCCGAGCGCTTCGACGGCATGACCCCCGATTGGCAGAAAGCGCACGAGAAAGCGTTTGAGCAGGCGCAGGAGGAAGCGAAGCGCCATTTCCACCGCTGCCATTCCTGTCATCTATGGGTATGCCAATCCGATTTGAACGAGGACGAAGGCCTGTGCGTTGAGTGCGCCCCGAGGCAGGAGATTTATGTCGCCAAGGCGAAAGCGGAGGCTATGAAGCGCAACATCGACGAGGCTTCCGAAACCACGACCGTCTGGAACGACAAAATCGAAAGCAAAACCACCGTCTGCCGCTCCTGCGGCAAACCCGCCGGCGCGGGCAAGTTCTGCAACAACTGCGGCGCTTCCATGGCGCTGAACAAATGCCCCTCCTGCGGCAAGGAAAACGCGCAGGGCGTGAAGTTCTGCAACGAGTGCGGCTCGCCCATGGCGGCGCCGAAACAGACGGTATGCCCCGGCTGCGGCGCTCAATTGCAGCCCGGCGCGAAGTTCTGCGGCGACTGCGGCGCGAAGGTCTGACGAAAAGCATAGAAAACTTTCAGGGGGCGAACGGTTTGTTCGCCCCCTTGCTTTGCGCTTTACAGCTTTTCGGTGTTGACATCGGTGAAATAATACACCCGCTCATCGACCGGCTCGCCGGCGCCCTCCAAATCCGGCGTTTCGGGGTAAATCTCGGCATTTGGCAGGTACCGTCTCGCCTTCGTCCTGATAATCAGCCGCTCGACATCGTTGGTCTTGCAGACCGGCCGGCAGAAGCCGCTGCGGAACTCTTTGCCGTCCCATGTGACGGTGTATTCGTTGTTCGGGCAGTCGAGCCGGATTTCCAGACGGTGCCAAACGCCCGCGGCGCACGGGAACGCCTTATGCGCGTTCGAACCGTAGCGGACCTTCAGCCGACCCCCGCCGAGCAGAACCCGGCAGGCGGGGGTTCCCGTCTTATCGGCCAGTTCAATTTCCAGGTCGTCTTTGAAAAGACCGGCGGCCATGACATCCAGCGAAACCTTCACCCTTTCGCCGCGCGGGAAAATCCGCATCGCCCGCGCGTAGTCGCACGGGTCTTTGTCGGCAATCCGGACGCAGGCCCGGCCGCCGATCTCGGCCAACGCGACGGGCGACCATTTGGTGCTGTAGATGTTCCAATCCTTGATATATCCGTCCTTGCAGTCATCAAAGCGGTCATGGACGGGCTGCGTCACGCTTCTTCTCACCGGCACCGGTATTCTCGAAACAGCGATATCCTCTTTGTTGACGCTGTGGCAGATCCAAAAGGCGCCCTTCGGGTACTCTTGGTGCCCCTCGCAGATGCCGCGGATATACTGCGGCCCGAAATCTTTATAAGTACCCTCATAGCGCCTTGGCGGCAGCTCGCCGAAAACGCAGGCCATGTCGTCGAACCGTATG
Source organism: Clostridiales bacterium (assembly GCA_036834305.1). GTDB lineage: Bacteria > Bacillota > Clostridia > Oscillospirales > Acutalibacteraceae > UBA1447. The sequence continues at coordinate 5,085 of DAITOC010000009.1, read as the reverse complement.
CCGTCTTCCGATGTGACCACGACGAGCGGATAGCGGTGCTCGCTCGACAGGCTGTTGTCGTAGCAGATCGCGAATTTGCCGTCTTCGGTCTTCTGCCCCCAGGCTTTCGCGCCGGAGGTCACGAAGGTCGGCTCATAGCGGATATCCCAATTCAGGCCGCCGTCGAAACTGACGCCGGCCTTGCCCTGCTTCCAAAGCGCCGCGACCGTATCGCCGTCGATATGGTACCAACAAAAACTTGAGGCCGACTCAAACGGGGTGTTCGGTGACGTCCCGCCGTCCGCCTCGTCCTTCCGGATTTTCAGGCCGATGGTTTCGTCGAGCGGGCCGTGTTCCTCCGTCCACTGCTCGGTGACAAAGCGGTCGGCGAGCAGTTCGTCACAGGCGTCGACAAAGCTCTTATCCGCCGCGCGTTTGTAATACGGGAAGGGGAGGCGCTCTTCCGTCCAGCCGGAATAATCAAGGTAGCGGATGAAATGGATATCGCCCATCGAGCCGTCCTCGAATACCTCGCGCACGACCCGGCCCACGCCGAAGTTGCGCCATGGGCAGATGTCATGGTGCGGCGCGTGGCCGTAAAAGCCGCTGACGAGCAGGCGGTCGTCCTTCGTGTGGTAAAACCCCATGCGCTGGTGCATGAAGCCGGGCTTGTCCCGCTCCACCTCGACGGTCGTCCCGTCCGCGCATTCGTAAATCCCGGCGGGAATCGTGATGACCGGGAAGGAGACCTGCGGCTTTTCCCAGTGCATGCCGTCCTTCGACCGGACGAGGAACGACTGCCCGCCGCCCGTATGCTCGCTGATGGGGTTCGACAGGTATTCCAAATAGAAATCGCCGCGCCAATAGGTCAGCATCGGCGCGTGGTTGTAAGTGTTGCCGAAACCGTCGGCGTCTTCCGGCCGGCTTCGGTTGGCCCTCATCACCTGGTAGTTCGACGCGCCCACGGCGTGCAGCAGCCCGCCGTCGTGTTTCATCAGGTCCGCGAATTCGCTGCCGGCGTACCGGGGCGGGCGTCTTTGCCCATTAATCATAATTATTTCCTGTCCTTCACCAGCATCTCAAAACTCCGGTCGTATTTCTTCTCGGCTTCTTTCGAGAAAAAACACGCCGGGAACTCGTCGGGCGCGTGGTTCGCCACGCACTCGCAGCATTTGCCGTGGCGGGAACAGGTCGCCGTGCAGGGGCATGAGTCTTTCATTTTGCTTTCACAGGCCATAACGGACACCTCCCAATTCTATATGTATGGTTGAATTACTCATATGAGTAAACGCGATTGTTAATTACTCAACCCTCACCCCGACGGTAAAACTCATCCCGCCGCAGCTGACCGTAACAACCGTATTGCCTTTGCCGCCGCCGGCCGCCGTCACGATGCCGTCCGCCGACACGCGGATTAAACCGTCGTCATAGCCGCCGTAGGTAACACCGTCGCCCTGTGCGTATAGCTCAAACCATGTGTTGTCCTCATAGACCGCCATCCCGCGGATTTGCTTATGCCCGCCGGCTTGTAAAGTGTAGCTGTTTTGTACCGGCGACCAGGTTTTGACCGCCGGGTTCTCCGGGCCGATTGGTTCGTCCTCCCCGCGGACACACACCGTAAAGGTGACGCTCAGGCCGTTGAAATAGGTCGCGGTCACGCTCGTTTCGCCGGGGGCGAGCGGCGTGCACCGGCTGCCCTCGATGCGGATGACGGATTCGTCATAGCCCGAATATCGGATTGTGTTGGCGAATACCAAAGCGTGTGTCCTGAAATCGGTGTCCACCAGATAATAATCGATAAAAAAGCAGCCTTGTGATACTTTGCGTTCATAAAAATGGGGGGAAGTGGTCAGCGCCAAAAATACCGGGGCAGTTTTCGGCTCCGCCGGCAAAACGTCGGTTTTTGCGTTCGCGTTGGCCGCGTCCGAAAAGTCCTTTTCGTCAACGAGGCCGATTTCAATCGGCTGCAGCCTCGTCGCCCAAACGCCCCATTGCGGGCCGTAGGCATAGGCGATGTATTGCTCGATGCCCAGCCGGATGTGCCCGTTCGGCCTCGAGGAAATCCCCGCGTTGTGGCAATAGTAAGAGATGTTTGTTTTCAGTTTGTTGACTTCCGCAAAGGTGAGACCGTCGTTGGATTCATATATGGATACATAGCTGTTTTCGCCGAGCCTCTCGGAGGTCGAAACGGCAATAAATTTCCCGTAATCTTCGATGTATTTGACATCCGCGGAGTCGCTGCCGGGTATCGCGCTTCGGTCCATCGCGACGCCGCGGTTTACCATGGCGGCCGGCCAGTTCTCGTCGCGCGCGTCGGCGGTGGCGACCCTGGTCTGATTGACCGCGTTGCCCGCCGCGTCGCGGCTCATCCAGGTGTAATAGATATACAGCGTGCCGCCTTTGACCACAAAGCTCGGCTCGCCCGCGCCCCAGCAAAGGCTGTCCTCGTCAAAATACACGATGGGTTCCGGCTTGCCGCCCCAGCCGCTGCCGTTCCATTTCTCATAGGGGCCTTGCGGGGTTTTCGAGCGGGCGACGAACACGTTGTTGCAGACGCCCCGCTCATAAATGGTGGAGGTGTAGCCGAGGTAGTAGTAGCCGCCGAACTCCACGGCGCCCGGGTCGCAGGTGGAGTAGAAATCCATGGAATCGGGCGTCGGGTACAACGCGCGAACCTCGTTGGTCCAACTTTCGCCCCCATCGGGAGAATGGCGGTAGGTGATCCAGTCCCATTCGCCCTGGCCGCCGGGCGCGGCGAACCAGGCGTCGAGGCTGCCGTCGGCGTTGACAAAAACACTTGGCCCGTAGCGGTACCCCGCCTTGTCCTTTGTCGGCTCGTAGATGTTTTTGCCGGCGCCGTGCACCGTAACGTTCAAAAACTTGTTCGTGTCCGCCGTTACCGTCAACTCGCCGTCCGTGTAGCCGCGGCCTTCAAGCGGCGTCGGTGTCACCGGCCGGGTGAACAAGCCGCCGCCCAATGAGGCGATGAGCATAAAAAAGCCCGTAATCAAAGCCCAAACCCTTTTAAAAATACCGAAATCCAAGAACGAGCCCTCCCCGAGTCAATGGTAATTCCAGTATACGGGTATGCTATTTCACTGTCAAGAAAAGCGGATAAAAATGGCAACAGACATCCCCTTTCAGGGGACGCCCGCTGCCATGGCTGCGGAACTAGGATGTTGAACAGGGTTCAAATCCTCTTTACCGATAAAAATGGCAACAGACATCCCCTTTTAGGGGACGCCCGCTGCCATGGCTGCGGAACTAGGATTTGAACCCAGACAAACAGAGTCAGAGTCTGTCGTGCTACCATTACACAATTCCGCACTATTCAATTTCGGGCTTTGCGCCCGGCAAAATATTATTATACACATCGACGGTCAAAAGTCAACAACAAATTCACCACAAATTCGCCATGGAGTGCTTTGCGCACCGCTGTAAATTTATTGTAATTCTGTGGCGAAATCCGAACAATATTCTTTTTGTTAAATAATTTAGCGCGCTAATATGATGCCATACAAGCAAAAAATAACGGAGGTACATCATGAAAAGATTCACCGTGATTCTCACAGTCCTGCTTCTTCTGGCGTCTGTCGGCCTGGCCGGCTGCGGCGGCACCGGCGACGACGATACCGCCACCACCAAAAAGCCGGAACCCGCCTATATCGTTCTTGACGAAGCGCTTGCCGAAGAAGAATACGCCATCGGTTTCCGCAAAGCCGATGTCGCGCTTTGCCGCGAGGTTGAGCGCATCCTCGTCGAGATGAAGACTGACGGCAAGCTGGCCGAAATCGACAAGAAATGGTTCGGCGAAGAGGTCAACATCATCAACGCCTCCAAGGTTGGCGCGGCGGCGGCCGACGAGTCCCTCAACAAGGTTAAAACCGCCGGCAAGTTCATCCTCGGCCTTGACGACGCGTTCCCGCCTATGGGCTATCGGGACAGCGAGACAAACGAGATCGTCGGTTATGACATTGACATCGCGAGGGAAGTCTGCAAACGCATGGGCGTCGAGCTTGTTCTTCAACCCATTTCGTGGGACGCGAAGGAGAAGGAAATCAACTCCGGCAACATCGACTGCATCTGGAACGGCTTCACGACGAACGCCGAACGCGAGGCGGCTCTGTGCATGTCCATGACCTACCTGACAAACAGCCAGGTCGTCGTCACCCTGTCCGACTCGGGTATCACCAAACTCGCCGACCTAAAGGATAAAACGCTTGTGATTCAGGGCGGCTCCTCGGCGCTTGACGCGTTGAAAAGCAATCCCGATGTGCAAAACAGCCTGAAAGGAGGCGCGGCGATTGAAGTCAAGGACAATGTCACCGCTATGTTTGACCTCAAGAGCGGCGGCTCGGACGCCGTGCTGATGGATAAAGTGGTCGCCGATTACTATATCGCGAATCCGGGCGCGAAGAACTGATCACCAACCAAGTCGGCTGCGGACTCTACCCTTAAGCCCGCGGCCGATTTTATTTGAGCCGACCGGAGGTACCCGATGTCCAAAGAAGCGATTGTTGTTCTCATTAAAAATATGCTCGAAGCCTCGGCGGTCACCCTTGAGGTGTTTTTTCTGACATTGCTCTTTTCCCTGCCGCTAGGGTTGCTTTTCGCGTCGCTGCGGATGTCCAAATATAAGTTTATCGAGCTTCTCGTCCGGTTTTATCTGTTGATCATGAGGGGCACGCCTCTGATTCTCCAGCTCATCTTCTTTTATTTTCTGCCTTCCCAGCTGTTCGGCTACGGCCACGGGCTTCCGCGTTTCTGGGCCGCCATCCTCGCTTTTTCGCTCAACTACGCCGCGTATTTCGCCGAAATTTACCGCGGCGGCATTCAGTCCGTGCCCGTCGGCCAGCATGAGGCGGCCGCGGTCCTGGGCCTTTCGAAATCAAGGACCTTTTTTAAAATCATACTGCCGCAGGTTGTCAAGAACATCCTGCCTTCCATGGGCAACGAGTTCATGACCCTTGTCAAGGATACGGCCCTCGCCCAGACAATCGGCGTGATGGAAATCTTCCGCCTGGCAAACTCCTCCGCGTCAACCAACTTCTCAACGCTTCCGATTTTTGTCGCGGGGTTGTTTTATCTGATTATGAACTCGGTCGT
>DAITOC010000008.1:32215-33597 GCA_036834305.1 Clostridiales bacterium | reverse complement strand
TTCATAAAAAAGCCGGCCAGGTTGAGCATGACATTAATAAGGGCTTTGCCTTTTTGAATATCCCTTTTGTCCTCGGGAATCGCTTGATACTCCTTCTTTTTATATTCCGGAGCGTCCGTCTTCGCCTTGTTCATCACAGCCGTGTACGCGGCGAGAATTTCCGCTTTTGTTGAAGGCACGGGATTGGTCGCTTTCGAGTATTGCGCCGCGGCCAGAAGGTTTACCGATGTTCTGCCCAGCTGCAGATTGGCGCCGATATGCAGCGAACCGTCCGGGGTGCCGGTTTCTTCAAAGGGTACGATGGAAAGCGGCTTATAACCCTGCATGCGCTTCAAAGCGATCTTCAGCGCCAGGACGATGCTGTTTAACAGGTTGACTCTGACTTTGTCGCGGTTGAGGCAGACGAAATAGGTCAGCTCGATTTTTTCACCGGGTTTGAGCTTTTCCGCCGTCAACACCGCCGGGTCTTTGGAAAGAACCAGCGCCGTGTCGTCCGGGTTAAACCCGGCCTTAACATTGAGTTCGTCCCCGCTTGTGTTTTCCGCGATGACCTGAATCTTCGCCATCCCCGCGTCGCCGTATTCGTTCTTATCCGCGGCAATGCGCAGGGATAACGGCGGAGCGGGAACCGCTTGCGCGCCGGCAGGGAAAAGGGAAAGCAGAAGAGCCGGAATCAGGAGCAGGCCGAGGAGTTTTTGGAACCGTTTCATGAAATCGTCCTTCCTTTGTTATTTCCCCAAGTATATCACTATCTTGAAATACTGTCAATTTTTGCAATAATTCAGATACTTTTTCCCATAAAAAACCCCGCCCTTGAAAAAGGGCGGGGCGTGTGAGTTGCGTTGCGTTGTGAATTAATACGTAAAGGTATAGTTGCCTTTGTAAGTACCGGTGACATCGGCGTTAATACCAATGATACCGTACTTCAGCTTGCCGGTAATGTTGGCCGGGGTGGTGACATCGAGCTTGGTCATAAGGCCTTGGGCGTTGAACACCGCCACGATAGTGCAGCCGGTGTAGTTGACGTTGGCGTTTTCAAGGATAAAAGGCTCGAGGTCTTTCGCTTTAAGGTCGAGCGTATCCATGCATTTCGACACATACTTCGGTTTATCGCTCAATGCGTTGGCGCCGGAGGTATTATCGTCTTTCATCACGATGGTGACCTTCCAGCCGCTGCCGCTTGTGACACAGGTGGCGGATTTCACGCCGTTGGCGCCGGTCGGGCTCAGCTCGCTCATCAGCGGGCTGTAGTCGCGGGGCAGCCAACTGGAAAGGCTTTTATTGTCTTTGTTGGATTTGCCGTTGGTAAAGGTATAAGTCGGTTTTTGCTCATAATCGTTCGGCAGCATTTTCAAAGCCAGGTTTTTAACGACACTACCGCC
>DAITOC010000008.1:0-32115 GCA_036834305.1 Clostridiales bacterium | reverse complement strand
GCTCATAATCGTTCGGCAGCATTTTCAAAGCCAGGTTTTTAACGACACTACCGCCGGTGATGGATTTTATGGTCGAAACCGTACCGCTTTTCTTGGTGACCGTAACCTTGCCCTTGTAGGATTTCATCGCGTTCGCGTATTTGTTGTAGAATGTAAGTACCTGCGACATGCTGCCGTTAACCGGAGCGGTAATCACGGTTGGTTTCGCCGGCGTCTCGTCCGGTTTCACGGTTGTCGACGCATCGGTGCCTGTTTCGGACACATCGGTACCTGTCTCCGAAACATCGGTGCCGGTCTCGGACACATCGGTGCCGGTCTCGGACACATCGGTGCCGGTGGTTTCGTCTGCTGCGGTGGTGTTGTCAACGTCGGTGGCTTCCTCGGTCGTGGCGGCCGTGGTCGTTTCGCCGTCGTCGCCGCCGCAGGCGGCCAAAGTGAACACGAATGATACAGCCAGAAGCATTGCCAAAAGCGCGGTCAGTTTTTTCTTCATAAGTTTACTCCTTTCAAATCGTCTGAAATCATAACGCAATGACAGACAGAAAACAATTCGGTCTATGAATATACTACTCTATTATATAATGCTTTGTCAAGCGGGAAGAGAACGGTAATTTTTCGCTTTATTTAATTTTTTTCAGCTGCCCCGCGGCAATCGAAACAGCCACCCAAAACGCTTGGAACAAAATTACATATAAAGGCGCGGCCAATTGCTCGCGCGTGAGAAACACCAGCACCAGCAGCCCCATCAAACCGAGGCCGGCGCCGATTATCTGAATCACCTGCGCCGCGCGTATGCCGGAGCTCAGCGCGGCCGAGGCGGCGACGGCTTTGAACAGCGAATAGGAGGTGCCGTCGTGCAGAACGCGCGCCGGGGCTGTTTGCCGGACTTTGTCACGGTATCGCTTGAAAATCCTCCCCGCGAGCACGCCGATGACTTTCACGCCGTTGACGGGGATGCCAAAGCTGTCACAAAGCAGGTCGTCGGTGATGTTGGGGTCGCAGGTGCGAACAAGCAGTTGCATGCCGTTGTCTTCAAGCCGTTCGATATACGGCTTGAGCGCTTCGTCGGGCGCGTAATCGACGACGAACAGGGCGGCGAGCTTGTTGGCGATGGCAACATACATCACCTTTCGCCCGTCGTGCTTGTACCGTTCCTCGCTGCTCTTCGGCGGCACCTCGATGTTGTGGTTGACCATGAGGTTCCGGTTGCCCAGCAGGACTTTCTGGCCGTGTATCCACCCCGCGAGGCCGAGCCGTTCTTCGTAGGCGAGGTTTTTCACCGGCGGCAGCAGCTCGCGCCGCCCGACGATGACCTTGTCGAACGCGTCGGTCAGCGGGCCGTTTGATTTAATGATCATCGCCGCGGCGTAAAGCAGGACGTCGTCGACGCGGATATTGCCGAACTCCTTCATCCCGTACATGCCGCAGTTGGCGCGGTCAAAGAGGTCAGCGCTGTCAATGACGATGGCGTTACCTCGGCCGCATTCTTCCGCGGCGTCCCAGTTCGCGACCATCGCGCCGGAAAGGTTGAGCTTTTTGTTGGCCGAACGCAGCGCGACCCAGGATGCCAAAGCGGCGCCCGCGGGCACGCCCAGGCACATCGCGGCGGTAAAGGCGCCGAAGCCCGTCATGAAATCCTTCGCGAGCACGCCGGCGATAACGCCGATGAGCGCCGCGGCGGTCGCAGCCACCGGCAGCATGCGGCCGCAGACGGTGTCAGCCAGGCCGTTGCCGCGGCTGTTTTCCACAAATTCCGAAGGGAAAGCGGTCTTGCCGGAATAGAGAATTTCGGGGTTGCCCATCAAAATGCCCCGGCCGATCTCAAAGGCCTCGTTGTTGTTCTCAATTTCCGACACGCAGTAAAGGCTGTCCGGCTTTTTGAAAGCGCAAAACTCAAAATTGCCCAGCGCCGAGGCGAGGCTGAAGCGCCTGCCCAGGCTGTTGAGCAGCAGTATGAACGCCGCCGCGGCGGAAAAAACAGCCGCGGTTTTGCCGCCCGCCGGCAGCGCGAGGGCGAGTATGTTGTGAACAGCCGCCGCCGTAACGGCGAGGCTCGGCCCGGTGTCGCAACCGGGCTTCAGCTTGAAAAGGCTCTTAAAGCCGGCAATCATGCATGGCAGGTTCAAAACCGCCGAGGCTGCCAAAAGAACCAGGGAAACGGCCGCGATGCCTTTACCGTCCGCGGCAAACGCGGCGGTATCGATACTCATCCATTCGAAGGCTTTCGGCAGAAGCGCCAGGGCGACGTAGGCGATGACGATACCGGTCAGAATCGCCGAGCTGAATGTCGATTTTTGCGCCGCTTTTTTAAACGAGGTATATATTCTGTTCTTTTGCTCCGGGAAAAGGTACTCGAGCCTTTTGTTCTCTTCTTTCGGCTCATCCTCGAGCTCGGTCTTTTCGGAGCTTTCAAAATCCCATTCGATAGGCCTGTCCGGGTTGTCCTCGTCGGGGATGCCGATCAACCGGAATTTTCGGACTTTTTCGCTTCGCCGGGCCATCAACGCGTCTTCGATGGAGGACTCGTTGACTTTTTCGGCTTTCGGTTCGCCGCTGTCAAAGCCTGTCAGCGCGATCTGGCCTTCGACGGCCTCCTCGCGCGCGGCGGCGTTATGCCGGGCTGTGTTCCGGTCCGCTTTTGTTTTCTCCTCATTGAGCCTCGACGCGCGCAGCACTTCCTCGGCGGGGATGACCGTGGGCATCGGCTCGAGGTCCGCGGTTTTCGAACCCGGCCTTTTCTCAATAACCACACCGGGTTTTTCGATGGGCTCACCGACCTTATAAATCTCCTGCTCGGCGGTTTTTTCAAAATCCAAAGAATTCAGGAAGCGCCGCCGGAGTTCGTCGGTTTCCATACCGCCGGCGAAATCATCGGTGAGCGGCGCGATATCCTCGCTGTATTTGACCGGGGCGGTTTTCAAACGCTCGAAAATACTGCCGGGCGCGAACCGGATGGTCTTCGTTTGGCTCTGCTCGTTGAGTCCGCCTTCCGGGCCGGGCTCCGGCGAGGGCGCGGGGGCCTTTTCGGCGGCGGGAGGCGCCGCTTCGTCTTTAGAAGGGGAGGCGAACGCGGCCGCGAAGGACTTTTCGGGTTCTTTCGGCTGTTCCGGCTCGCCGGCGTTGGCCTGTTCGTACGCCGGGGATGTGAACGCTTCGGGCGGCGCGGGTTCCGGCTCGTCCGGCTGCTCGCCGGGTTCCTCGGCGTTGTCGTATTTTTTAATCAGTGAGCTCATGCGCCGGTCCGTCGTGACCGGCGAAGCGGGCTCGGGCTGAACCTCGGCTTCTATCCGCGCGATCGTTTCCCGGACATCGGGGTACTCGTCCGCCGCCGGGGTTTCGTCCGCCTCGGCGTATTCATACGCCGCGCGGACAATATGTAAACGCGGGGCCGTTGGAGCAACGGCGGGCGGCCGGGCTTCCTCTTTTTGACAACCCGTCTCGGCAAGCAGACGGTCTATATCACCCGCGGACCACAATTTGGCCGGAGAAGTGTCTGCTTTCGTGTCTTCGGAGGGCGGCCCGCCCATGGCTTTGACCTCCTCCAAAATACCGTCGAGGCTGTATTCGCTGCCGAACGGCCGGCTTTTCATACTATCCACATGTATCACTCCCATTTATCGGTATGGCCGTCGCGTTATTTTTCAAAAGCTTTGATGCCCGCTCTTTGGCGCGCCGCCTCGAACAGGATAATGCCTGCCGCTACGGAAGCGTTGAGCGAATTAATTTTACCCTTCATGGGCAGCGAGACGATGAAATCGCATTTTTCCCGGACAAGGCGGCCGAGCCCTTTTCCCTCCGAGCCCACCACAATGGCGGCGGGACCGGTAAAATCGGCGCCGCACCAGGGTTCGCCGCCGGTCTCCGCGCCGAAAACCCAGACGCCTTTGCGCTTGATGTCCTCGATGAACGCCGCCGTGTTGGGCACGCGCGCGACGGGAACATATTCGACCGCGCCCGCCGACGCTTTGCCCACATCGTAACTTAATGACGCCGAGTGCCTTTTGGGCACTACGACGCCGTGAACGCCCGCCGCTTCCGCCGTCCGCAGAATGGCGCCGAGGTTCCGGGCGTCCTCGAGCCCGTCGCACACCACGAGCAAAGGCTTTTCGCCCCGGCTTTCGGCAAGGGCGAACAAATCCTCAACGGCCGCGTATTCCTTGACGGCCGCGAAAGCGGCCACCCCTTGGTGCGCGCCGCGGCCGCACAGGGAATCGAGCCTGCGGGGGTCGGTTTCTTTGACCGGTATGCCGCGCTGCCGGCACTCGTTCCTGACCGCGACGATTGAACCGCTTCGTTCGCCCGCGGCGATAAGTACGGTGTCAATCGCCCTGCCGCTTTTGAGGGCTTCCAGAACGGCGTTGCGACCGATTATCACATTGTCTTTTTCTTCCATAGCCCGTTATGCTCCCGGTCCGCGCCCGCTGTTTTCGGGACACAAACACAATATATGGATAAAATCCCCGCTTATTATGATGGATTATACCATACTTTGCGAAAAAACACCATATATATAACAAAAAGCGCGGGGGAATTCCGTTTTTTTCAAAAGGTGAGCCGTTAACGCCTTTTTCGTGTTTGAACGGCCCGGTTTTACAGCGCGCTGCGACATATATCGCAGCCCGGCGGCGTTACAATACCATTTGCGCTTGTTCTCTTTGCCAAACTCAAAAACATCGAGGTGCACGGAATGGAAAACGCCGGATTCGGGGCGGGTGAACTGCTGAAAACCATGAAGGACAAGCCCGCCTTGTTAAAATACGCGGCAAGGCAGGTTTTATGCTTTGCCGCGGGTTTTCTTTTCGCGCGGGGCAACATATTTGAACGGATGTACCCGTTCGCGCCGGCGTTTTCGGCGGCTGTCCCGCGCAATTACGCGCTCGCGGCCGTGGCGGGCGGTTCCCTCGGTTACTTTTTTACCGTTCCGAATGTGCTGTTCATCCGGTATTTCGCGGCCATGGCGGGCGCGGCGGCCATCCTCCGCGTGGTGTCCGGCTTTGTGAAGCTGCGCGAGCACAAATCGGTCTTGCCGGCGGTGGTGTTTTTATGCTGCGCGGCCACCGGGGCGACGGTTTTGCTCGCTCAGGGTTTCAGCGCCGACGGTATCCTGCTTTTTTTATGTGACTCGGTGATAGCCGGCGGCGCCGCGTTTTTTTTCAGCCGCGCCATGACGGACAGGCCCGCGGACCCGCTGAATTTCCGGTTAAGCAGGCAGTATCTGATTTGCCTGGCGGTGTTCGCCTGCGCGCTTTTAATGTCGTTGGGCACGCTGAGCTTCGCGGGCGTTTCGCCCGCGAGGGTTCTGGCCGCCTTCGCTGTGCTTTTGGGGGCGTATTTTTTAAAAGAAACCGGCGGCGCTGTCACGGGCATTTGCGCGGGAGTCTCTTTGGGCCTTTCGGCCGGCACGCCTCACCTCGCCGGCGTTCTCGCGCTCGGCGGCCTGCTCGCCGGCGTGTTCGCGCCCCTCGGCCAACTCGGCGTGGGCGCGGTGTTTACGGCTGTCAACGGGGTTGCCGCCGTTATTTTGGGTTCGAGCGAGGCGGTCGCGACGCTGTTTGAGGCGGCGATAGCGACCGTCGTTTTTGTCGCGATTCCGTCGAGGCGGCTTTCGGAACTCAAAGAGCGGTATTTCCCGCCGGCCGGCCGCGCCGAGCGCGACGCCCCGCGTGACGCGCTGGTCATGCGCCTGGGAACGGCCGCGAGCGCGATCGGCCAAATCTCCACCTGCGTGGAGGCGGTTTCGCAGGGCTTGAGAAGAATGGCGCCGCCCGAACTCGATGTCGTTTTCGCCAGGGTGCGCGAAAGCGCCTGCGCCGCCTGCCCGAACAACGCGCTGTGCTGGGAGGAGCAGTTCGAACACAGTATGGGGGCGTTTCGCAAAATCGGCAGCCTGTTGCGGGAAGACGGCCATTTCTCCTCAGACGACTGTCCGCCGGCATTGGCCGTGCGCTGCGTGCGGCTGCGCGAGCTGACGGACAATTTCAACAAACACTATCTGAATTATATCGCGACGGCGGACGCCGGCGGCAGAGTGTCAAGGTACCGCGAGGTTGTGTCTGACCAGTTTCAAAGCATGGCGGACATCCTGACGGGCCTCGCGTGCGAATTCGAGGGCAACACCTTCTTTGAGGCGGAACTTGCCGAAAAGGCGGCCGCGGCCTTGAGGGAAAGCGGCGTCGAAGTCCTGCGCGTAAGCTGTGTCTATGACAAACTCGGCCGCTTGAGCGTTACGGCCGAGGCTTCGGGTTTCGACAATAACACGAGCCCCTCCCGGCTCGCGCGCGAGCTCGGCGCGGTCTGCGGAAGGGAACTTGACATTCCTGCCGTTACGCAGGAGGATGGGACGACCGTTCTTGTTTTCTGCCAGAAGGCCTCCCTGAAAGTCCGACTCGGCGCGGTGCAGCGCGCGTGTGAGGGCGCGTCGCTTTGCGGGGACTATTTCGAGTGTTTCAATGACGGCAAGGGACGGGAAATCCTTGTTCTCAGCGACGGTATGGGCACGGGAGGGCGCGCGGCGATTGACGCCGCCATGGCCGCCGAGCTGTTTTCAAAACTCGTCAAGGCGGGCTTGAGTTTCGACTGCGCGCTGCGCGTCGCGAATTCCGCGCTGCTCGTTAAGTCGGAGGACGAATCCCTCGCGACGCTCGATGTGGCGTGCATCGACTTGTATACGGGCCGGACGGATTTCATGAAAGCCGGCGGCGCCGCCTCCTTCGTAAGGCACAAAAACAAAGCCGCGGCACTCGAGCAGGCATCTCTGCCCGCGGGAATACTGCGGGATATCCGTTTCGCCAACGCCTCCGCGACGCTGTCGGCGGGGGATATTTTACTGATGGTCTCCGACGGGGTAATTTTCGACGACAACACATGGATTATCGAGGAAATGAAAAACTGGAAAGAAGGCAGCGCCCAGCAACTCGCGGAGCATATCTCGGAAACGGCGGAAAAACGCCGGGGCAAATTCCGTGAGGACGATGTGACCGTGATTTGCGCGATGCTTGAATAGAAGACACCGACACACGGCAAGGGCGGACCCGCGTGCCTGCCCATGATATTAAACAGGAATAAATTTGTTGACGATAAACAGCGTGATATAGGTCAGCGCGAAAATGACGGGCACATGCGTGATGTAGACGAGCAGCGCGTTGCGCCCGAGCCAACCGAGCGCCACGACCCTGCCTTTGTACGCCCATTTCGGGGTTCGGCCGAGTTTGACATAGATGCCGAGATAGGTGCCGGCCAGAAAAAGGAACAGGTTCGGTATCAGCGGGAAATAGTCGGCGGAACGAAAAGCGGCGTTGGGAATGCCAAGCGGAAACAGCCACGACAGTTCATAAAGCGATTGCGGCAGGGGAAATGACAAGATTCCCTTGATGCCCACGAAGCCCTCACCGATACCGACGGTCAGGGCATACAGAATAAGGCAGATCAGCATCCCCCATTCCTGCCGGATTTTGTTCAGAAGCGGCCTCAGCAGCGAAAAAACAAGCATCGATATTGACAATAGGTGCAAAATACCGAAATAGATCTCGGTGCCCTTGAAACCCAGGCGCGGCAGCAAAAGCGCCGTGATGCCGGTCAGCGCCAAAGCCACGCCGAGCAGTTTGACGCCCCTTAACGCGTTGTTGCGCGACAGCCGGCACGAAATGCCCGATATGACGATAAAAACGCCGGCGAAAAACGGTTCGAGCGGCTCAAAAGTCTCCAGCAGGGTAACGCCCGAACTCAAATCGAAAACCTCGGCCCACAGGAAAAACGCGTGGTAAAACACCATGCACAAAACGGCGAACCCCCGGATGTCGTCAAGCAGGACGATTCTCCGCCGCGGGGTTTCCGGTTCTTTTGCCTTTTTGCTCATTTTGCCGCCGGCCGCGATTACAGCCTCCCCGGCGGCTTCAACCGGTCCGGTTTTGCTCCGGCTTGTTTTTTCTGCTTTCGCCGGCTTGTTTTTCACTTGTACTCACACCCTGTTACGGATTCTTCTGCGCGCTTACGCTTATTTTAACATATATCGCGCCATTTGCAACACCGTTTGGCAAACCGTCGGCTTTCTGTTGAAACAGCTCCGCTTGACAACAGCTTTCGACGCGGATTATAATCAATTTCAACCGCAAGGCGGCGCATCGAATATCGAAAGGAAACGCGAGGGAACCGCATGAAAGACGTTTACGAGAGCCCGTTCAATTCGCGTTACGCGAGCGCCGAAATGCAGGCTCTGTTTTCACCGGATTTTAAATTTCAAACGTGGCGAAAGCTTTGGATAGCCCTCGCGGAAAGCGAAAAGGAGCTCGGCCTGGGCATAACCGACGAACAGATCGCCGAGTTAAAAGCCCACGAGAGGGACATCAACTACGAAACCGCCGAACAAAGGGAGAAGCAGGTCCGCCACGATGTCATGGCGCACGTCTTCGCCTACGGCGAGCAGTGCCCGAAAGCCAGGCCGATCATCCACCTCGGCGCCACCTCGTGTTATGTCGGCGACAACACGGACATCATCGTCATGGACGAGGCTCTGAAACTGATTCTCAAGAAGTTGGTCAACCTCGCCGACGCGCTGTCCCGCTTCGCCCTGCGATACAAAGACCTTCCTTGCCTTTCCTACACGCATTTTCAGCCCGCGCAGCCGACGACGGTCGGGAAAAGGGCTTCGCTCTGGCTGCAGGACACGCTCATGGACATCGCCGAGGTTGAGTACCGCCTGTCGCGAATGCGGCTGCTCGGCTCGAAGGGTACGACGGGGACGCAGGCGAGTTTTTTGGAGTTGTTTGACGGCGACGGCGAAAAAGTGAAGGAACTCGAAAAAAAGATCGCCGAAAAAACCGGCTTCGCGGGTGTGTTCCCGGTCAGCGGGCAGACCTATCCGCGCAAACTCGACGCCCAGGTCCTCGACACTCTCGCGGGCATCGCGCAGTCGGCGTCGAAGTTTTCCAATGATATCCGGCTGCTTCAGCACCTTAAAGAGGTCGAGGAGCCGTTTGAAAAAGACCAGATCGGTTCTTCGGCAATGGCTTATAAACGCAACCCGATGCGAAGCGAGAGAATCGCTTCGCTGTCGCGATACATTCTGACCGCGGCGCTCAACCCCGGCCTGACCGCCGCGGCGCAGTGGTTTGAGAGAACCCTTGACGACTCCGCCAACAAGCGTATCAGCGTCGCGGAATCGTTTCTGGCCGCCGACGCGGTGCTCGAGCTTTGCCTCAACGTCGCGTCGGGCCTTGTCGTCTACCCGAAGATGATCGAAAAGCACCTTCGGGACGAGTTGCCGTTTATGGCAACGGAAAACATCCTCATGGCCGCGGTTAAGCGCGGGGGCGATCGGCAGGAACTGCATGAAAGAATCCGCGTCCATTCCATGGCGGCCGGCCAACATGTGAAAGAGGAGGGCGGGAAGAACGACCTGCTCGGCCGAATCGCGGGCGACGCCGCTTTCTCCTTAAGCCTCGCGGAACTTGATGAGATGACAAAACCGGCCGCGTTTGTCGGAAGGGCGCCCGAGCAGACACGGGAATTCATCGAAAACTTCGCTTTCCCGGTGATTGACAGGTATTCCGGTCTGCTGGGGCTGAAGAGCGACATAAAAGTGTGAGCAGGGATGTGTGGAATTGATCGGCATTTGGGAATGGATTGAGAACAACCGTCTCTATCAGCGAGTGAGCCGCAACCGTTTTTTGGGCCGGCTCGTCAACCGGGAAACGGTATCGTATATTTTCTTCGGTGTATTGACGACGGTTGTGAGCATCGGCTCCTACGCCGCGTTTTTACGGTTGTTTGAAAAGAACGGGTGGCTCGGCGGCGATTCGGCCGCTCTGGCGAATTTGCTGGCGGAACACGCCTGGCTGCGCTATTTTCCGCAACTGTCGGAGTCCCTGCGTGTTTTTGCCGCCAACATCCTGTCATGGGTTTTGGCGGTCGCTTTCGCTTTTGTCACCAACAAGCTTTTTGTGTTTGACAGCAAAAGCCGCCGGCCGGCCGTGGTCTTCAAAGAACTCGCGGGTTTCGTCGGTTCGCGGCTGTTTTCGCTGTTTGCGGAAACTTTCATCATTCTGTTTATGGTTAGCGCGTTGAGGCAAAACGAGATTTTCGCCAAAATCATCGGGCAAATCGTGGTTCTGGTGCTCAATTATATTCTCAGCAAGGTGTTCGTGTTCCGCAAGCAGCGGACAGTGGATAGTGATTAGTGGATATAAGAAGATATAAGGCCTACACGGTATAATAAAATCAGCCTGTCTTGATTCATCTCAAGGCAGGCTGATTTCTAATCACTAATCACTGACCACTATTCACTTATAAGTGTACGCTCTTACATAATCCACCACGTAATCGGCGGGGTAGGTGGTGTTGTTTTTGATGGCTTCCGATGGGACGGCGTTTTCACCGTTGACCTCCGTCGAGAGAATCAGGATTTCGGGGTTCTGCGAAACGCCGAAGGAGGTTCTGGCGGTTTCGACCCCGTTGATGTAGAAGATGTATTCGTCCTTGTTCCATTCGAGCCCGTAGGTGTTGTATTCCTCGTAGGGGTTGACCGCGTAGAAGTTGCCCTGAAACTCGGATTGGTGCGCCTCGCCGTAACCGTCGAAGTGAATGCAGTGCGACACCGCGTCGTGTTTCTTTTCATCGCCCCAGTTCGGGCTCTCAAAAATATCGATTTCCGCGCCGTCCGCGCCGCTGCCGTCCTCCTGGAATGTCCCATCGTTGATCAGCCAGAACGCGGCCCACAAATCCCGGCCTTTCGGCAGGATGCAACGCACCTCAAAGTAGCCGTAAAGCTGCTCATAGCGGTCGCGCGTGTCCATACCGTAGGAATAATAGCCGGGTTCGCCGCCGCCGAGGCCCGGGTCTTTGTAATCGGTGCGGATGACAAGGTTGCCGTCACGGATAAAGGCCATGTCGCGCTGAAAATACCCGCCCCGGCGAATGGACGCCGCGTCGCCGTAGGTGTAATGGCCGGCCCAGTTGTTCCAATCCACGCTTTCGCCGTCGAATTCGTCCGCCCAGGCGAGCTCGAACTTGTCCATGTCCACCTTCGGGCCGTAGGGTGTCACCGCGCCGTCTGCAAACGCGGCCCCGATGAGCTGGCCGATAATGACGACGATGGCGATAAAGCGGGCGACGGGGTTAACCGCGGGGCCGGCATAGTCCCGAAAAACGGTGAAAATCTTTTGAATAGCCCTGATTTGCCTGGGCGCGAGAAAGTCAAACATCGTTATCAACCCCTCCGTGTTGCCGCCCGGTTACCGGGCGCTCCTTAAATCCTCGAGCATAGCCAGGTAATACCGCATGATATAGGAACCGGTATCGCTGCTGATGGTGAGCATCTCGGGATAGTGCCCGTTTTTGGGGCCGAAGGCGTCGGAACCGAACATGCCGCCGAGAGAATCAGCGAGTGTGGTCGCCACCTCGTTGTCGGGGATGATGTAACCGATTTCATCGTTGGTCAGGCCGAAAACGATGAGCTTTCGCCCGGCCGCCTCTTGCATGGAGGGGTATTCCCAGTCCGTCCCGTTCCAGGATTCCGCGGCGGGTTTCGTGCCGCCGAAGGCGATTTCGGGGTCCATTTCACCCGGAACAAGGGCGATGCCGAGCTTTGAACCGAATTCGCAGTAGCCGATTTCCGTCACGAGCAGGGCGTCCTCAAAGCGGCCGGTTGTGTCGACACAAGTGCTGTTGATGATCTGCAGCTTGGCGGCGGCCATCAAAATCGGGTTTTCGATTTTCAGGAAAACCTCGGCGTGGGTGACATTGAGATAAGGCTCAATTTCCGTTTCGGTGTCGGGTTCCATCACCCGTTCGACGATTTTTTTGCCGAACGCTTGTATTCTGTCAAAATTGGTCTCGCCCTCCGGCGTTTCTCCCTTGGTGATTTCGCACTGCGCGCCCTGATAAAAGGCCACATCGGCGCCGGCGAGCTCTTTGGCGTATTTGACGATCGCGTAAGGGTATTCCGAGGAAACGACGGTGGAGTCACGCGGGTAGCCCGTCGGATGGATGCCGGCGTTGACAAGCCAGATTTCACGCGCGCTCTTGCTGTCGGGCACAAAACGGATGGTGTTGACATTCGGGTCAAATACGTCGGGGGACTGTTTGTCGCTCATCATTTCCCCGATATCCGTCGTCCGGTAATACAGCCGGCCGGGCTTCATATCGTTGAACGCGTCTTTCACCGCCTGCGCGCCGCGGCTGAGTATGATTTCCATAAACTCCTCGTCGACCGCGCTGAGTTCGTCCGCGCCGCCCGTCGCCGCCGCGAGAAGGTTTTGCCCGACAAACGGCAGCAGGCTGACACCGAGGCCGGAGGTGTCGATGCAGTAGTGGGAGTGGGAGGTCGTGATGTTCAGGCTGACGATGTCGTTGGCCTCGATAAAATCGGCGAGCCTCGCGCGGAACTTGCGGACATTCGCGTTGGTGAAGGCGAAACCGTCCATGGAGATGAAAACGGCCGTGCCGTTGCCCGTGCCGTCGTTGAGGCAGACCACGCGCAGGCACTGGTCATCGAGAATGCCGGTTATCGGCTTTTTGCCGGTGTAGTTGTTGAAATAGCCGGCGGTGTAGTATGGCTTTGTCAGCAGGTTATCGGGCACGATGCTCACGGAGCGGTAGCCGGCATGCCATTTCGCGCCTTGCGCGGCGGAGGTTTGATAGGTTTTGGTGCCTTCAAGGAAGTTTTCCGTTTGATAATCCTCGTAATCGACGAAATCGCGCGGCGGGAACACCTTCAGGATGGTTTTAATCAACCTGTCCGCCAGGCCGCCAACGCTGTCAACCAGGAATTTTTTAAGGATCAGTTCGAGGCTTTGGCCGCTGCCGATACTCTGAACATGGCCAAACGGCGTGAGAATCTCGTCAATCAGCTTTTCAACCGCGCTTTTACCCCTGGCTTCCGCCACGAGCGAGTCCGCGATGGTTTTCGCGCCCGTACCCGCCGGTGCGGCTTCGCTTCGCGCGGCCGTTTCGGGCGCGGCGGCGGTTTCGCCGGCCGGCGCCGTGTCTTTCAGCCCCTGCGGGCTGCCCGCGAGCCCTGCCGCCGCGGCGTTGCCCGCGGTCAGAGCGGGCAGGACGGCGGGTGAAAGGCAGGTGCCCGCCAAAACAATTATAAGGGATAACGCCAGCGCCAGGAATCGCTTTGTTTTCTTCATTGTTTAAAAACCTCCTTGTGATGCAATCTTCCGGGACCATTATACTATATTACGGAAAGTGTTTTCAATGAAAATATGTAAAAGGATATGGCAGATACTGTCAAACCGGGTGTTGCGGCTGTTTCAGTTTCGCCAAAACTTCCGGTCCAGGTTGCGGAACTGGACGGCTTCGGCGATATGGGGAGTTTCGATGGTTTCGCTGCCCGCCAAATCCGCCGAGGTGCGCGCGACGCGCAGAATCTTATCATAAGCCCTCGCGGAAAGGCCCAGCCGCGAGAACGCCTGTTCGAGCATGACCATCGCCGCGGGCGCCGGCTTGCAATATTCCCTGGTCATCGCGGGGCTCATGCGCGCGTTGCAGGTGATGTCCGTCCCATCAAAACGGCGCCGCTGGATTTCTCTGGCGGCGTTGACTCTTTCCCGGATAACCGCCGAACTTTCGCTCTTGCCGTCGGCCGACAGCTTTTCAAACTCGACGGGCGGCACCTCGATATGGATGTCGAGCCGGTCGAGCAGAGGGCCGGACACCTTCGCGAGGTAACGCGCCGCGGCGCCTTTCGGGCAGGTGCAGTCCTTGGTCGGGTGGCCGAAAAAGCCGCACGGGCAGGGGTTCATCGCGCAAACGAGCATCACCGAGCAAGGGTAGGAAAGCGTGCCCGCCACGCGGGATATCGTAATTCTTCCGTCCTCGACGGGCTGGCGCATGACCTCCATGGCCGTGCGCGAAAACTCCGGCAGTTCGTCCAAAAACAACACGCCGTTGTGCGCGAGGGAAATCTCGCCCGGGTGCGGCACGGTGCCTCCTCCGGAAAGGCCCGCCGGCGATACCGTATGATGCGGCGAGCGGAACGGCCTTGCCCGAATGAGAGAAACGCCGTCGGGCAGCGCGCCGGCGATGGAATACAACTTGGTGGTCTCGAGGCTTTCCTCAAACGACATGTCGGGTAAAATTGACGGCAGCCGTTTGGCGAGCATGCTTTTGCCCGAGCCCGGCGGGCCGATCATCATCACGTTGTGCCCGCCCGCCGCGGCGACCTCGAGAGCCCTGCGCGCCTCGTACTGGCCCTTGACGTCGCTGAAGTCGGGCATGTTCGGGGGCAGGCGGTACTCGCCGTAGTCGAGCTCGCCGACCGGTGTAATGCTTTCTTTACCCGTTAAATGGGCCGTGAGTTGCGTCACGGTTTCGACGGGGTAAACGGAAATTCCGCGCACGACCGAACTTTCCGCCGCGTTGGCCGCGGGGATAAACACGGAGTGAACGCCCTCTTCGCGGGCTTTGATGACCATGGGCAGCGCCCCGTTTACGCGGCGCACCGCCCCGTCGAGCGACAGCTCGCCGATAAACGCCATGCCTTCCGTTTCGCATTTCAACTGGCGGCTTGACAAAAGCAGGGCCACAAAAATCGGCAAGTCATAAAAAGGCCCCTCCTTGCGGGTGTCCGCCGGGGCGAGGTTGATGGTGATGCGGCTGACGGGGTAATCAAACCCCGCGTTTTTCATCGCGGCGCGGACCCGGTCGCGCGCTTCACTGACCGAAGCGTCGGGCAGGCCGACGACGTCGAACCGCGGCAGCCCTTGCGACAGGTCCGCTTCCACGCCGACCATATAGGATTCCATTCCGTAAAGACCCATGCTGTTTACCCGGGAAAACACGTGCGCAGCACTCCTTCAGAAGGTTGAATCGTATCCCGTAAAGGATACCATACCCCGCGGGAAAAAGAAAGGGAGAACGCCTTTGTGTCTATGCAAAATCACTTTTTTGTTTTATAATGGAAAGGCGCTGTTGTTGGGAGGAATCGGAATACAAACGGATAAAAAGTACAAAAGCCGCGTTTTGCTCAAAAGGTTTCTTCCTTATTCTAAGAAATATTGGAAAATCCTGAGCTTCGACCTGTTTTGCGCCTCGCTGACGACGTTGTGCGAGCTGGCTTTGCCGCTCATCGTCAAGAAAATCACGGACGCCGCCGCGGCGGACGCCAAACTGCTGACTTGGAACCTGATTCTTTCAACGATGGGGTTCTACCTGTTTCTCCGGCTCATTGATACGGCGGCGAATTACTGTATGCTGTACATCGGGCACGGTATGGGCGCGCATATTGAAAAAGATATGCGCAACGACCTGTTCGCGCATTTGCAGGAGCTTTCCTACTCGTTTTATGACAACACCAAAGTCGGGCAGCTGATGTCGAGAATCACGAGCGACCTGTTTGACATCACCGAATTCGCGCACCATATGCCCGAGGAAATTTTTATCACCGTCATCAAAATCGTGGCCGGGTTCGCCATTTTCGCCTCGATGAATATTTGGCTCGCGCTCATCGTGTTCGCGGTTTTGCCGCTGATGTATTTCCTGACACGGCGCAGCCGCTCGCTCATGAGGAAAGCCTTCAAAGAAACGCGCGTTCAAATCGGCGAAATCAACGCCGTGACGGAGGATTCTCTGCTGGGTATCCGCGTCGTCAAGTCTTTCGCCAACGAGGCTATGGAGCGTGAACGCTTCGGCAAGGGGACGCTGAGATTCCTGAAAATCCGCCGCAGAAGCTACCGGAACTTAGCCGGCTTTCACGCGACGGTCCGCCTGTTTGACGGCGTTGTGTACATCGTCGTTGTCGCGGCGGGCGCGGTGTTTATGATGAACGGCCGCACGACGCCGGGCGATTTCACCGCGAGCCTGCTGATGGTCACGACGCTGCTCGGCTCGATACGCCGCATCGTGGAATTCAGCGAGCAATACAGCCAGGGGATGACGGGCATCGAGCGTTTCGCCGAGGTGATGGACGAAATCACCGACATCAAAGACAGCGAAACGGCGGTCGCGGTGGAAAATGTCCGCGGGGAAATCGAGTTCAGAGATGTCGGCTTCCTCTACCGTGGGACGGAGAAAAATGTCCTCGACGGCCTCAACCTCCACATAAAGCCCGGTGACAATGTCGCTCTCGTCGGCCCTTCCGGCGCGGGCAAAACGACGCTGTGCAACCTCATCCCGCGCTTTTACGATGTTACGCGCGGGGACATTCTGCTCGACGGACGCAACATCAAAGACATTACCCTGCACTCGCTGCGCTCGCACATCGGCGTCGTCCAGCAGGAGGTTTATTTGTTTTCCGGTACCGTGTATGACAACATCGCCTACGGCCGGCCGGCCGCTTCCCCCGATGAAGTCCGCGAGGCCGCCAAGAAAGCCGGGGCGGACGAGTTTATCCGGCAGCTGCCCGACGGGTATGACACCTATGTCGGCGAGCGGGGCGTGAAGCTGTCGGGCGGCCAGAAGCAGCGGATTTCCATCGCGCGCGTCTTTTTGAAAGACCCGCCGATTCTGATCCTTGACGAGGCGACCTCCTCGCTCGACAATGAGAGCGAGCGCCTGGTCCAAAAATCCCTCGAAAGCCTCGCCGCCGGCCGGACGACCATCACCATTGCCCACCGGCTCACGACCATCCGCAACGCCGGCCTCATCCTGGTCCTGACCGAGGACGGCATTGCCGAGCGTGGCAGCCATAAAGAGCTGATGGAAAAGAAGGGTGTTTACTATGAGCTGTATAATATGTATAGTATAGATTAGGTCGGACGAAAACCACGGCAATATGGAACAAAGACCACAGCACTGCCTGCAACGATGCCATCGGGCTGACAATATAAATGTAGGGCGGGGGCTTGCTCCCGCCGCAAGGAAAACCATAGTACTGCCCGCAACGATACCATCGGGCTGACAATATAAATGTAGGGCGGGGGCTCGCTCCCGCCGCAAGGAAAACCATAGCACTACGCAAACCCGATACACATTAACGCGATTCTTTTTTGACGTAACGGCGGGAGCCCCCGCCCTACGGCGAAAAAAATTTCTGTCAGAAAGGATGTTCCATATGCTCAAAAACATTTCTCCTCTGCTCTCGCCGGAATTGCTGAAAATTTTAATGGAAATGGGCCATGGCGATGAAATCGTCCTTGGCGACGGCAATTTTCCGGCGGCTTCCGTCGCGCAGCGGCTCGTCCGGGCGGACGGCCACGGCGTGCCCGCGCTGCTCGACGCGATTCTGAACCTGTTCCCGCTCGACACCTACGCCGAGTTTCCCGCCGCGCTGATGGATAACGGCGACGCCGCCAATCGGCCGGAAATCTGGGAGGATTACAAGTGCGTGATCTCCGCCCACGAAGGCGCCAAAAAAATCGAGCTGGTGGAACGCTTTGAGTTCTATGAGCGGGCCAAAAAAGCCTACGCCGTCGTCGCGACGGGTGAAACCGCCATCTACGCGAACATTATTTTGAAAAAAGGCGTCGTTGTTTAACCACTAACCACCGACCACTAACCACTATATCGGGGGGTTGCCTATATGGCTAATGCAAAGCGTGTTCTTGCCTTTGACTTCGGCGCGTCGAGCGGCCGCGCGATTATCGGCGTGTTCGACGGCGAACGGATAACCCTTGAGGAAGTCCACCGCTTCTCCAACGACCCGGTCAGCGTCCGCGGCACCATCTATTGGGATGTTCTGCGGCTGTTCCATGAGATTAAACAGGGCTTGATCAAAGCGAAAGCTGCCGGCGGTTTTGAGAGCGTCGGTATCGACACCTGGGGCGTCGATTTCGGTTTGATTGACGCGGAAGGCTGCCTAGTCGAAAACCCCGTCCATTACCGCGACGCGCGCACGAAGGGGATGCTCGACGAAGCATTTAAAACCGTGCCCCGTGAGGAGATTTACGCCGCGACCGGCATCCAGTTTATGGAACTCAACACGCTGTTCCAACTGTTGTCGCTGAAAAAATACCGGCCGGGTATCCTTGAAAGGGCCGACAAGCTGCTGTTCATGCCCGACCTGTTTACATACCTGCTCACCGGCGCCAAAATCACGGAATACTCCATCGCCACCACCTCGCAGATGGTCGATTTAAAAACACGCGGCTGGTCGGATACTCTGCTTGAAAAGTTCGGCCTTCCGCGCGGCCTGCTTTGCGGTATTGTTCCGTCCGGTACGGCGGCCGGTCGGTTAAGCGGCGATATCTGCCGGGAATGCGGCGTCGAGCCGGCCCGCGTTATCGCCGTCTGCGGCCACGACACACAATCCGCGATTACCGCCGTTCCAAGCAAAGAAAAAGACTTCGCGTTTATCAGCAGCGGCACCTGGTCGCTGTTCGGCACGGAGCTCAACGAACCCATTGTCAATGAAAAGGCGGCCGCGATGAACGTGACCAACGAGGGGGGCTGCGGCAACACCGTCGGCTTCCTCAAAAACATCACCGGCCTTTGGCTGATTCAGGAAAGCCGCCGCCAATGGGCGCGCGAGGGCGTCGAACTGAGTTATGCGCAGCTCGAAAAACTCGCGCTCGAGGCCGAGCCCTTCCGCTGTTTTATCGACCCCGACGCGCCGGAATTTATGCCGCCCGGCGATATGCCCGGCCGGGTCCGCGCGTTTTGCGCGAAGACGGGGCAGCGGGTGCCCGAAAGCACGGGCGAGGTGATGCGCTGTATCTACGAGAGCCTGGCCATGAAATACCGGCTGACATTCGACAAACTGATGGATTGCACGGGGAAGGACTACCCCGTCATCCATGTCATCGGCGGCGGCACCAAAGACACCCTGCTTTGCCGGATGACGGCGAACTCCTGCAACCGCGAAGTGCTCGCCGGGCCTATCGAGGCGACCGTCATGGGCAACATCGCCGTCCAGTTATTGGCGGCGGGGGATATCGGCAGCATTGCCGAGGCCCGGGCGATTATCGCCGGCAGCGGGGGCGTAACAGCCTACCCGCCCAAAGACAAAGAGGCCTGGGACGAAGCGTACAGGAACAAATATCAATTATTATAATATAAACGAAAGGAAGATTGTCATGTTAAGAGCAAAAATCGGAATCCGGCCGATTATCGACGGCCGCTGGGGCGGCGTGCGCGAATCGCTTGAGGAGAAAACCATGGCGATGGCCGCGGCCGCCAAAAAACTGATTGAGGAGAATGTGTTTTATTCCGACGGCGCGCCGTTTGAGTGCGTCATTTCCCCCTGCACCATCGGCGGTGGCGCCGAGGCCGCGAGGTGCGCGGAGTTTTTCGCCGCCCGGAATGTGTGCGCCACCCTGTCGGTGACGCCCTGCTGGTGTTACGGCAGCGAAACGATGGACATGGACCCGCTGACGGTCAAAGCCGTTTGGGGGTTCAACGGCACCGAGCGCCCGGGCGCGGTTTACCTCGCGGCGGTCATGTCCGCGCACGCGCAAAAAGGCCTGCCCGCGTTTTCCATCTACGGCCGGGATGTCCAGGATTTAAACGACGGTTCCATACCCGAAGATGTGAAAGAAAAGCTGCTGCGCTTCGCGCGCTGCGCCGCGGCGGTCGGCCAGATTCGCGGCAAATCCTATGTCGGCATCGGTGCCGTGTCCATGGGCATCGCCGGCTCCTGCTGCGACGCCGCGTTCCTGCAGAAATACTTCGGCATCCGCGCGGAATGGGTCGATATGTCCGAGGTGATTCGCCGCGTCGAACTGGGCATCTACGACCACGAGGAATACGAGAAGGCGCTCGCCTGGGCAAAGAAGAACTGTCGTGAGGGCTTTGACAAAAACGCCGTCCCGAGCTCCCGCGAGCGCAAGGACTGGGAATGGGAATATGTCGTCAAGATGACGCTCATCTGCCGCGACATATTAATCGGCAACGAAAAACTCAATCATGTCAAGCCGGCGGGCGCCGAGGCGGAACACGCCGGGCCCAAGGACGGCTGGCATGAGGAGGCGCTCGGCCGCAACGCGATTCTCGGCGGGTTCCAGGGGCAAAGGCAGTGGACTGATTTTATGCCCAACGGCGACTTCACCGAAGCGATTCTCAACTCGTCCTTTGACTGGAACGGCAAAAAAGAACCGCTGACTTTCGCCACGGAAAACGACGGGCTCAACGGCCTCGCGATGCTCGCGGGCAAGCTGCTGACCGGCACGGCGAGCGTGTTCGCCGATGTGCGCACCTATTGGAGCCCCGAGGCCATCGAACGCGTCACCGGCCTGAAACCGGAAGGGCTCGCGGCCGGCGGCTTTATCCACCTCATCAACTCCGGCGCCGCCGCGCTTGACGCGACGGGCATGGCCAAGGATAAAGACGGCAACGCCGTCATTAAGAAGTGGTGGGATGTCACACAGGCGGACATTGACGCGATGCTGTCGGTCACCGAATGGTGCCCGGGCGACACCGGCTATTTCCGCGGCGGCGGCTATTCCTCCCACTTCAAGACAAGGGCGCAGATGCCCGTCACCATGATCCGGTTCAATCTCATCGACGGTTTGGGCCCGGTGCTTCAAATCGCCGAGGGCTATACGGTCGTCCTGCCCGACGAGATTCACGACAAACTCGACAAGCGCACCGACCCGACCTGGCCGACGACCTGGTTTGTGCCCAACACCGATGAGAATACGACAGCGTTCAAAGACGTCTATTCGGTCATGGCCAACTGGGGCGCGAACCACGGCTCGCTGACTTACGGCCACATCGGCCGGGATTTGATCACGCTCGCGAGCATGCTGCGCATCCCCGTCGCGATGCACAATGTCCCCGGCGAAGCCGTTTACAGGCCCCATTCGTGGGCGGCGTTCGGCACCGGCGATTTGGAAGGCGCCGATTACCGCGCCTGCGCGGCGTACGGACCGCTGTATCGATAGTTTCCGGCCAATGCCTCCCTTGTTAAAGGGAGGGGGACCGCACAGAACCACATGGTGGTTCATTTGCGGTGGAGGGATTTAAAAAGGCGGGGCTTGCCCCCGCCTTTTTGTTTGTATCTTACCGAAAGACAGACAGTTAACGATAATAAATAAATACTTATCGTTTATCAATAAATAATTATTGACAATCGGTTTTAACGGTGCTATAATGCGCTCGAGGTGAATTGTTATATGAAAAACAGAAGTTTCTTTCCGAAACTGCTTTTTGTTTTGGTCGTCACGGCCATCGTCATCGGCCTGCTGCTCGGCGTCTTTCTGCCGTGGATTGTGGAAATCCTCCTGGCCGGCAGATTGAAGCCGGATTATTTCCCCGGCCTCGTCGCGTTGCTGTATGTCACCTATGTGCCGTTCATGGTCATCTGGGCGGCCGCGTTCAAACTCTGCCGGAACTTAGCCAACGACATTCCCTTCTGCAAAAACAGCATATTGAACCTGAAAATCATCGGCGTCTGCGCCTTTTTCGACTGCCTCGTTTTTATTGCGGGCATCTTTCTCTTCCCCGACGGGAACATCGTCTTCACCATTCTCGCCATCGCGGCCCTGATGATCGGTATGATTTCCGCGATTATCCGCGAGCTTGTGATCCGCGGCATTGAGCTGCGGGAGGAAGTGGACTTGACGGTTTAGCGCCTCGTCGGCGGCCGTTTTTGAACTTGTAGGGGACGGGTATTCCGTCCCGTTGCGAAAGGAAAAGTGCTAGCAATGGCAATCATTGTGAATTTGGATGTGATGATGGCGAGGCGGAAAATCGGCGCCACCGAGCTTGCCGACAAAATCGGCATAACGCCCGCCAATCTGTCGATATTAAAAAACAACAAGGCGAAAGCCATCCGCTTTTCAACGCTCGACGCGATTTGCAAAGCGCTGGCCTGCCAACCCGCCGATATTCTCGAGCACATGGAGGATGACAACTTATGAACGACAACCTTGACAACAAGCAAACCTCGCCAACCCCGCCGGAACCCTGCCAAGCGGCTGCGGAGGCCGCGCCGGCCGCCGCGCCCGCGCAAGCCGGAACGAATCCCCCGCAACCCCCGACGCCGGCAACTCCCGCTCCGCCCGCTTTTCAACCCTATTATTACGCTGAGGTAAAGGCAAAGCCGGAAGTGAAGATTGACCGGCACGACAGCGTGTACGCGCTTCTCGCCGTGCTGACGGGTTTTCTGTTCTGCGAATTCATCTTATTCGCGGGGGGGCTCGGCGCCGGCGTCCCGCTGTTTTTCATCGCGGCTTACGCCGGCGTGATTTTTTACGGCTGCAAAACCAAAACCGCCGATGTGAAAAAAGGCGCCGTTTTGTTCGTCCCGATGGGTCTTCTTTTGGTCTGCTTTGCCCTGTTTGACAACACGGTTCTCGGTGTGCTCAACCTGGTTTTCCTGTTTTTCCTCGCGGCGCTGCAGTTCATGTCGATGTTCGGCGCGCGCGATTACGCGCCGCTGACCAAAGGCCTGGCCTTTGACTTTTTCAACGGGTTCGTGGCGCGGCCCGTCACGAACCTTGACAAACTGTTCGTCGTCACGTCCAGAGGCGCCAAGGCCGGCAAAGGCAACCGCCTGTTTGTCCGGATACTCATCGGCGTCGTCATTTGCGTGCCTCTTCTGGCCGTCATCCTGTCCCTTCTCGCGAGTGCCGACAAAGCGTTTGAGGATGTCCTCGACAACCTGACGAAGTACATCGGCGAAAGTTTCTGGGAGTATCTGGTGAAAATCCTGCTGGGCATCGGCCTTGCGATTCCGCTGTTCGGCGCTCTCTACGCGTTCCGCTACAAAGTTAAAAGTGGCCCAGTCAAAATGCCGGCGCTGCCGCGAAAACTCGACCGCGTCGTCGCCTATACGGTGCTTTCGATTGTGTGCGCGGTGTATGTCTTTTTCCTGGCCGTCCAGTTCAACTACATGTTCAATGCCTTCCGCGGCCTTCTGCCAGGGGATTTCATCTATTCCGAATACGCGCGCCGCGGCTTTTTCGAGCTCGTCGCGATAGCAGTCATCAACCTCGCCCTCTTGAGCGTGTTCTTTATTTTCTCCGGCAGGAAGGAAGGCCGGCTGCCCGCCGCGCTGAAATTCTTCCTGATTACGCTTTCCGTCATAACGCTCGTTATCATCGGCTCGGCGCTCTCGAAAATGGTCATGTATATGGGCGTGTTCGGCCTGACGCAGCTGCGGCTCTACACATCGTGGTTCATGATTCTGACCGCCGTGATTTTTTTGGCGGCCGTCGTTAAAACCCTGAAAGCCGGCTTCCGGGTCGTCCCGTTCATCGCCGTCTTTTTCACCATGTGGTTTTTAACTCTCAATTTTGCCGGGACGGACAGACTTATCGCGGATTACAACATCCGGCAATATGAAACCGGCAAAAGCGGCGAGCTTGACGTCGCTATGTTCGGCTCGCTGTCGGACGCTGTCGTGCCCAAACTTCTCGAACTCTCGAAAAGCCAAGACGCGTATATTCAAACGGAAGCGCGCAGCCTGCTGACGGAGCGTTATGGCCGTTTGGAGGAGCAGAACTGGCGGCAGGCGAACCGGGAAAGCCTGACAGCCGCGAAGCTTCTGCGGGAGAAGAAGGCGGAATATTTCATTGTTAAAGAATCCGGCAAAGATATTCTGAGCGGCACCGACGCCGCCACCCTGCAAAAGTTTCTGCCCAATCTCAAAGAAATCAAACGCTGCGAATGGCATATCCGTCCCCCCGAAACCGATCAATCAGCCGGCAACTACTGTTTCTTCGGCAGCGCGGTCTTTGACGACAAGTATTATGAAGAAGTCGTTACCGGGCAGTTCAGCTGGTCGTTGAATATGCTCGGTGGCGGCATCCCGTACTTCGATGAGCTTTTAATGAACAACGCCCTTTATGAATGTTCTGACTTTACAAATGAATTTCAGGCACGGGACAACTATGTGTCTTATACCCTCGATAAAAAGAACAAAACGCTCTACTTCTATTATGAAGAAAACCGGTTTGATAACCGGGGTTTCGATTGACAGGCATAATATGCAGATCGGCCGCCCGAAAGGGCGGCCGCGTCATTTTCCGGCTAAGTTAAATAAAAAATATCTGATATCATTTATCTATAAAACTTGCTCCGTTGCTTTTCCGCCCACTCACATTTTTACTCTCATGTGGAAAGGGCCGGGCGCGGTTGCCGGACTTTTTCACCCGCAAACCATTTGTTAATAATATTAAAAAAATTGCATACATAAAAAATATATTTGGCAAAAAGGCGAATTGACATCCGAATTGATTGTTGATATCATAATTACAGTATTGATTTAACTTTCAACATTTTTCATGTAATACCATCCTCTGTGCAAGAGCCGGGCAGCTGCCCGGCTCTTGCACTTCCGCTTTAAGGCGGTTATTATTTTGTACAGCCCGAAGAAGAATGTTGTTCCGTTACGCGTTACATAGCCGTGTAGCCGCCGTCGACCGAGATGGTGGCGCCGGTCACATAAGACGACAGGTCGGAGGCCAGCCAAAGGTTCGCTTCGGCAACTTCGGATGCCTGCGCAAAACGGCCGAGCATGCTCAACTGTTTGGCGTACGAATCGGGGTTGAGGTTAAACTGCTCAAGCGCGCCGCGGAGCATCGGCGTGTCGATAGCGCCGGGGGCGACCGTATTGATTCGGATACCCTGCCCGGAGTAATCCATCGCGGCGGATTTCGTCAGGCCGATGACGCCGTGCTTTGCCGCGATATAAACCGGAGTCGACGGTTGTGGGCGGATGCCGCTGACGGACGAAGTGTTGACGATGGAACCGCCCCTGCCTTGCTTGACCATTTGGCGCAGTTCGTATTTCAGGCAAAGAGCGACGCCTTTCAAATCAACGGCCATCAGAGAGTCATAGTCACTTTCTTCCATGTCGGCGAGCGGCTTATCATCAGGAGTGCGTGCCGCGTTGTTAATTGCGACATCCAATCCGCCATATGTGTCGACAGCGAATTTAACCATCGCTTCGACTTCGTCTGCCTTAGAAACGTCCACTTTAACGAATGCCGCTGTTCCGCCGGCGTCAATTATTTTCTGGGTCTGTTTCTGACCCATTTCGACGTTGAAATCGGCGATGACCACCTTGCCGCCTGCTTTCGCGAAAAGCTCGGCTGTAGCGGCGCCCATTCCCATCGCGGCACCGGTGATGATGCATACTTTTCCGTTGAGTTCTACCATTGTACTGCCTCCTGTTTTATATTTATAGCAATTTGTATTATTGCCTGTGTCAGAGAGTTAATGTATAAAAATTATACTACTTAAAGTAAAATATGTAAAGGCGGCTCTGCTATAATCTTCACATGTTCCATATTTATTGGCGTTGCTTGCAGTTTTTTTATACAATAATCTTAGCCTTGTGTGATACACTCTGTTCAACGGCCCGTTCATGCTTTATAATAAGGAAAAACCGAAAGGGGAGCCGGCCATGCTTCCGAAACCGTCCGCTAAAATCGATTATGAGGCCTTTCAAAACCCGGACAGTTTCCACCGCCCCGCTTACATGTGGTGCTGGAACTCGCCGATTACGGCGGACGGGCTGACCGCGCAGCTGCGCGAGCTTTACGAGGCGGGCGGCGGGGGCGTGATGATCGTGCCCGAGCCCTCGTATTTCCGCCCGCACACCATGCGCACGACGCTCGAGCCGGACTATCTGACGGATGCGTATTTTGAGATTTACCGGGCAGTCGTTCAAGAAGCCGACAGGCTCGGGATGAAAATCTGGTTCTATGACGAGGGGGGCTGGCCGTCCGGCAGCGCCTGCGGCAAGGTGACTTCCAAGTATCCGCACCTCGCCTGCAAAAGGCTGGTGAAGTACGAACGGGAAGTGGAAAAGGGGGACAAGCCCGAAGAAGGGGCGCTGGCGCTTTTTCTCACGACCGATACCGAGGTCATGCCCGCAAAGGCCGGTGAACCCGTCCCGGAAAGCGGGGTGCTCGCGAGCATCGTTGTAGAATCCCCGAAAGGCTCCGAACCGATATACCCCGATTTGCTCAACGAAGAGGCAGTAAGGGCGTTCATCGAAATCGGCTGCGAACCGTATCTGCCGTATATCGGCGCGTTCGCGGGCAACACCGTTCCTTTGCTGTTCACCGACGAAACCAGGGTGTCGAACCCCCCGTGGAGCGAAGGCTTCGCGGAAAGCTTCCGGCAGGTAAAAGGCTATGATATCACAATGAAACTCAACGAACTTTTTGAGTCCGGCGAGGCAACCGCGCAAACCAGAATCGACTATTTCGATTACTGGTCCGGGCGGTTCGCAGCGAGCTTTTTTAAACAAATGCGCGAATGGTGCCACCGTAACGGTATGGCTTTCGGCGGGCATCTGGGCGGCGACGACGGCATCGCGTGCCTGAAGCACCACGGCTACGGCCATCCGCTGCGAATGTACCGGGAAATGGACATTCCCGGTATCGACTGCATTCTGCGCCAGATTTTTCCGGGAGGCCGCAAGGGGCAGCATTTGATTTTGGACCGAAGGAACACGGACTATGCCCCCAACTACCACCACCCGCGGTGGGCGTCGAGCGTCGCGCGGCAGCAGGGCCACCCCCGGGCGCTGAGTGAATCGTTCGCTGTCTACGGCCAGGGCTTGACGCCGGCCGAAATGAAGTGGATCGTCAACTACCAGCTTGTCCGCGGCATCACGCTGTTTTGCCCGGCGACGTTGGCGAGCAGCGTGTCGGGCCCGTACATGGCCAACGAAAGGCCCGTATTTACACCGGCCGGCACCATGTGGCAGTGCCTGAAACCGTTCAACGACTACACGGCGAGGCTTTCTTATCTGCTGTCGCTGGGAAAACCGGATGTCCGAACGGCGCTGTACATGCCGGTGCGCGATGTCTGGAGTAAAACGGAAGAGTCCGAAAAAGTCATGGCGGAATACGACCGCCTCGCCGAAGAACTTGAGAAAGCCGGCATGGACTTTGACATTGTCGACGACGACGCCCTCGAAACGGCCGGAGTCGAAGACGGCCGCCTGCAAATCGGGGCGATGCTTTATGAAACCGTTGTGGTTCCCCGCTGCCGCTATATGACGAACGACGCGGCGGAGAAACTCAAGGCGTTTGAAAAAGCCGGCGGCCGGGCGCTCCGTGGCACGCACGGCCTGCGCGGCCCGGTCTCGATAAAACCGGCGGCGCCGGTGTCGGTGACCAAGCGGCTTTTAGACGGCGGCGCTTTGTATTTTTTGGTCAACGAGGGCGAAGAGGCGGAAATCGAAGCGCTGTTCCCCGAAGAATCCGCCCCGGTTTTGCTCGACGCTGCCACGGGCAAAGCGTCGCGTCCGCGGTGTGTAAAAACGCCCGAAGGCGCGGCGGTAACACTCCGGCTCGAGTTCGCCGGGAGCGCGGCGCTGTTGTTCGGCGCAGGGGATGGCGCGGCCGAAATCGACACGCTAACACGCGCGTATCGCCGAGAGTTGGTCCTGGAGGGGCCATGGCGTTTCCGCAAGAGCAAAGGCTTTGTCATCGGGGAAAACGAGTTTGAGATACGCGAATATCATGACGAACCCGCGGCGGCTCTTCCGGGCCCCTGGGCTCCATACGCCGGCGAGGACTTTTCGGGCGAGGGCGTGTATGAAATCGAGTTCCGTTATGACGCGGCGGAGGATGACGGCTGTGCTCTGCTTTCCCTGGGCAAAGTTGACGGCGCCTGCCGCTGCCGCCTCAACGGCACAGACCTCGGGCTGTGCCCGTGGCCGCCGTATGAATACGATATCAGCGGCCTGCTCGCCAACGGAACAAACCGGCTCGAGGTCACCGTGATCAATACCCCGGCCAACCAATACATTCACACCAAAGAGTTTGACAAGTGGGAGTACGCCGAAGTCGGCCGCTATCACAAGGACGCGCTGGTGTTTGAAAGGAAATCCGTCGCAGGCGGACTTTTCGGAAAGGTGCGGATTTATGCCGGATAACGTTTCTTACAAATCCACCGTTTACGCCTGTTACATCGGGCATTTTGTCCTCGCGGCGGTCATCAATACCACACCGATTTTGTTTCTGACCCTGATGGAAGCGTACGGTCTGACCTTCGAGCAGCTTGGCCGCCTGGTGCTCATCAATTTCACCACGCAAGTCGCTGTTGATTTGCTTTTCAGCCGTGTCGTTGACAAATACGGCGTGCGCCCGTTTATCGCCGCCTCTCAGGCGCTGGCCTTCGCCGGGTTCGTTCTTTTCGCCCTGTCCCCGGCCATGTTCCCCGGCCGGGAGTACGCGGGCTTCACACTCGCGATTGTCGTGGCTTCCTGTGGCGGCGGCTTGCTCGAACTGCTGTTGAGCCCGATTGTCAACGCCGTGCCGACCGATGAAAAAGAACGGGCGATGAGCCTTCTCCACGCTTTCTATGCCTGGGGGCAGGTCACGGTCGTGCTGCTGACATCCATCCTCCTTTTTCTTCTCGGCAAAACCCGCTGGCAGTTTATTCCGTTATTCTGGAGCCTGATGCCGCTGTTCAACCTGTTTTTGTTCCTGAAAGTGCCGCTCGCCCCCCTTGTGCCGGAAGAGCACCAGACAAAAACCCGCGTTATCGTTCGCAACAGCTATTTTTGGTTTTGCCTCGCGGCTATATTCTGCGGTGCCGCGGCGGAAATCGTTATGGCGCAATGGTCCTCCGGCTTCCTCGAGGATGTGATGGGCCTTCCGAAACTGCTCGGCGACTACGCCGGCGTCGCCCTGTTCGCTTTCTTTCTCGGTGTCGGCCGCACCGTTTACGGCAAAGCGGGGACAAAACTCGATATTTATAAATCAATGGCGGCCGGCTCCGCTCTCTGCGCGGTTTGTTTTTTAACCGTCGTGTTCTCGAGCAGCCCCGCGCTTTCGCTCGCGGCCTGCGCTTTGAGTGGCCTCGGTGTCAGTTTGTTATGGCCGGGAACCATTGTGGCAGCCACCGCCAAATTTCCTTTGGCGGGCGCGTCGATGTTCGCGCTGCTCGCTTCCGCCGGGGATTTCGGCGCCGCGACCGGGCCGTGGCTGGTGGGCCTCGTGGCGGATAAAGCCGAAGAAGCGGCACGGCTGCCGGGGCTTCGCGCGGGCTTTTTATTCGCGGCGGTGTTCCCGCTGATTCTTTTGGCTGTCTTTCCGTATTTACGAAAAAAACGCAAAACCGCCGATTCTTAAAAACTTCCGATAGTTTCTTTGTTATTGGGTATTCTTTAATGTATAACGGCCGCTCGCGGCGGTTATCGCTAAAATTATGGACTTTTACGCCCCGGTATGCTATGATAATTTTTACTATCTTTCCAACCCGCGCAACACCGCGGTGAAATCGCAGGAGGCATCGTTAATGAACACGACACAAAAAATGCAGCGGGCTGCCGCGGGCGCCGCCATCGATAAGCTGCTGAATTATATTGAAAAAGACCCTCAGAAGAATATTGTCAAGCTCATAGACAAATCGCAGAAAATCGTCGGTAACATGTTTCCGGCCAAAAACTTCGACAAATTTCGCGAAAGCATTCGCGATTCGGAGAATGTGTGGACCCGGTTTGCCCTGGGCATCATCAAAGATGTCGACCACGGCGTGTTGAAGAATATGATTCTCGCTTTGGGCCTCGGCGCGGCTTACCACGGAACAAAAGCGGTTCGCGCCAACCGCGAGAAGTACAAATGCAACATTCCGTTTCAAATTCTGCTCGACCCGACGAGCGCCTGCAACCGCAACTGCAAAGGCTGCTGGTCGGCCGAATACGGCCACAAGCAGAATCTGACTTACGAAGAACTCGAAAGCATCGTCAGCCAGGGCGTCGAGCTCGGAGCGCATTTTTATATGTTTACGGGCGGCGAGCCGCTTCTGAGAAAAAACGACATCATCAAATTATGCGAAAACCATCCGGACTGCGCGTTTTTATGTTACACCAACGCGACGCTTATCGATGAAGAATGGTGCGACGAAATGAAACGGCTCGGCAATATTACGGTGGCCGTGAGCATTGAAGGCGACGAGGCGAGCAACGACGCGCGCCGAGGCGAGGGCAGCTACCAAGAAGCCATGGCGGCGATGGACCTGCTCAAAGCGAAAAAGTGCCTGTTCGGGATTTCCGTCGTCTACACAAGCCAAAATGTCGAGACGGTCTCCGGCCGGGCGTTTGTCGAACGCATGATTGAAAAAGGCGTCAAATTCGCCTGGTATTTCAGCTACATGCCGGTCAGTTGCGGGGCGGATGTTACCCTTATGCCGACGCCGGACCAAAGGAAGCACATGTACAACTGGCTTCGCGAAACGAGAAACGGCAGAACCGGCAACCCGATGTTTATCATTGATTTTCAGGATGACGCCGAATATGTCGGCGGCTGTATCGCCGGGGGCCGCAATTATTTCCATGTCAATTCCGCCGGCGACATCGAGCCGTGCGTGTTCATCCATTATTCCGACTCAAACATCCGCACACACACGCTTTTAGAAGCGCTTCAAAACCCGCTGTTCAAGGCCTTCCATCACGGCCAGCCGTTTAACGACAACCACCTCCGCCCGTGCCCGATGCTCGAAAACCCGGAAATACTCCGGCGAATGGTGAATGAAACGGGCGCCAAATCGACGGACCTGCTCGCGCCGGAGGATGTCGAGACCCTTTGTTCGAAATGCGACAAGTTCGCCGCGCAATGGGCCGGCCCCGCGCGGGAACTGTGGGAGTCGCGCGAGCACCCCAACCCGAAAACCCAGTTTTACCGCGACACGCCGGAAGGCCGCGCCGAGGCGAACGTGAACACCAACGCTCAGGCGGAGTGCGGGCCGGAGGAAACCGAAGAAAAAGCCGGTTGAAATTTAAAAAAAACGAATAGCCGCAGGGGTGCCGGCTTCAGGCCGGCTGAGAAATACCCTCATACCTGATCCGGATAATGCCGGCGTAGGAAGCACAATATACGCCCGGGGATTATCCCCGGGCGTTCAGTTCAGGAAAGGAACGGTCATAATGACAAATAACAAAACACAAAGGCTTACCGCTACGGGAATTTTGATCGCGCTGGGTACGATTCTTTCGTTTATCAAAGTGTACGATCTGCCTTACGGCGGGTCGATTACGCTGTTCAGCATGGTGCCCGTCATGCTCGCCGGTTTTATGTACGGCCCGAAATGGGGTCTTCTCGCGGGGGCGGTTTACGGCTCTTTGCAGGGAATTTTCGGCGCTGCGATGAGCGCCGCGTTTGCCGGGCAAAAACTGTGGGGCGTTATCCTGATCGCATTGCTGGATTATCTCGTCGCCTTCTCGGTTATCGGCCTGGCCGGTATATTCCGCAAAAAAGACGGCCGCCATGCCGCGGCGGCCTTTGCCCTCGGCGCGTTTGTTGCCTCACTGTTGCGCCTGGCGACGCATTTTGCTTCGGGGGTTATCCTGTTCGGCGGCTGGGCGGAATGGTACTTCAGCCAGGAAGGGTTCTATTCTTTCGGGCCGAAAATACTTGAGCGGTATTCGGGCCTCGCCTTGTCGGCGGTTTATTCCCTGATTTACAACGCCTCGTATATGATTCCGGAGACGGCGCTGTCGGTTTTGGCAGCTGTTGTGCTGATGAATGTCAAGCCGATTAAAAACATCGCCATGAAGACAAACGCTAAAATATGATGGAATTGTAAATTCTTGAACTTTTATTTGAAATAACGGATAAAAGATGATAGAATAAAAAAAGTTAACTGTAAAGGAGGTTTTTGTTTGGCGTTTTTAGATGATAAAGACAAGGGCGAAAAGACCGGCGACGGGCTTGACCCCGTTGACAAGATTTTGCAGCGAATCAACAAAATCCGGGAGGAACAGCCCGAAGAATCCGAAATTCCGGCCGGTGGGGAGACTTTGAGTGACGGTATTCCCGTAATCGGCGGAAATGAGGCCGAAACGGACGAAAACAAGGAAGGCCTCTGCGTCCGTTGCGGCAAACAACCGAAGGATTTGACCGTCTCTCCGGATTATGAGTACTGCGCCGAATGCCGGAAAGATATGTTGCGCGTTTCCGCCGGCCCGAAAGGCTTCGCCGCGGCCGTGCTCATCCTGCTCATTGCCGTCGCGGCTGTGTTCGTCACTCTGAACACGGGCCGCATCGCCAAACAGGTTTATCAAGCCGGCAAGTACGAATCGCTCAACCGGTACGGCGACGCCGTGGCTTCTTATGATAAAGCCTCGGAGGAAGCGGTCAACGCCAATAATTTCTTCACCGTTCCGGAAGCGAAGCAGGGGGAGAAAACGGGAAAAATTGACCGGTTCAAGACAACCGTCAATCAAAAACTGACGAATATGAATTTTTACACAACGGGCACGCGCACCTATGTTGATAAAATGCTCGCGTCCATTCAAAACGACGGCTTTTCGGCAGCCGGGGATTCCCT
>DAITOC010000007.1:0-34304 GCA_036834305.1 Clostridiales bacterium | reverse complement strand
CGACTATATCAAAAACATGATCACCGGCGCCGCGCAGATGGACGGCGCGATCCTTGTTATCGCCGCGACCGACGGCCCGATGGCTCAGACGAAAGAGCATCTTTTGCTTGCCCGTCAGGTCGGCGTTCCCTCGATCGTTGTCTACATGAACAAGGTTGACCAAGTTGACGACCCGGAGCTCCTTGATCTTGTCGAAATGGAAATCCGTGAGACTCTCGACGCTTATGAATTCCCCGGCGATGATACGCCGATTATCCGCGGTTCGGCCCTCCAAGCCCTCGAGTACAGCGGCTCCGACCTCAACGCGCCGGAAATCGCTTCTATCTGGGAACTCATGGACGCCGTCGACAGTTTTGTCCCGACACCGGACCGCAAGGCTGACCTTCCGTTCCTTATGCCTGTTGAAGATGTGTTCACCATCACCGGCCGCGGCACCGTCGCCACCGGCAGAGTGGAGCGCGGACAACTCAAGATACAGGATGAAATCGAAATCGTCGGTCTTACGGAAGAGAGAAGAAAAGTTGTCTGCACAGGCGTTGAAATGTTCCGCAAAATCCTTGATTACGCCGAAGCGGGCGACAACATCGGCGCACTTCTTCGCGGTGTTCAGAGAACCGAAATCGAGCGCGGCCAGGTTCTTGCCAAGCCCGGTTCCATCCATCCGCACACGAATTTCCGCGGCCAGGTCTATGTCCTGAGCAAGGAAGAAGGCGGCCGCCACACGCCGTTTTTCAACAACTACCGCCCGCAGTTCTATTTCAGAACGACCGATGTTACCGGCGTTATCTCCCTTGACGAAGGCGTCGAGATGTGCATGCCTGGCGACAACGTCGAAATGAACGTCGAACTCATCACCCCCATCGCCATTGAGGAAGGCCTCCGCTTCGCTATCCGCGAAGGCGGCCGTACTGTCGGCTCGGGCGTCGTTATTAAAGTCAACGAGCAATAATCCCTATTAAAGCAATGAAAGCCGCAAACACCGTCAACAAGGTGCTTGCGGCTTTTTGTCACTTTTTGTGCCGTCCTTTAACGGAGGAATGGGGTTTCATATGGAGTTTAAAACCGAGATGATCGCGCCTTGCGGTATCAACTGCGGCACCTGCCTGGCATTCCTGCGCGCAAAGAACCGCTGCGACGGCTGCTTGAGCGCGTCAAGCGTCAAAGCCTTACACTGCCAAAACTGCCTGATAAAGAACTGCGAAGAACACGAGAACGCCTCTTTTCATATTGTTCGTCGTGCGGCAAGTTTCCCTGCAAAAAAATGAGACACATCGACAAACGGTACATTGCCGGTTACAATTTAAGCCTGATCGCGAATCTGCTGGCGATCAAAGAAACCGGCATCGATGAGTTTCTGAAAACCGAAAACACGAAATGGATCTGCGCGAACTGCGGCGCCGTGCTATGCGTCCACCGAAAAGCCTGCCAAACCTGCGGTAAGGAATACCGGTAACATGTTTGTAGGGAACGCATTGCATGCGTTCCGCCGTCTTGCGATATAATCGGTTGGCGGGGCTTGCCCTGAATGGCGGTAACACAAACGAACGGGTAGGGCGGGGGCTTGCTCCCGTCGCAAACAGTAACTCCCGCAGAGGGTAAAATCCATCGTAGTGTAGGGCGGGGGCTTGCTCCCGCCGCAAACAGTAACTCCCGCAGAGGGTAAAACCCATCGCAGTGTAGGGCGGGGGCTTGCTGGCTTTCTACGCAAGCCGAAGAAACGAAATACATAAAACTTAACGGCAAGAAAAACTTTTCTCTTAAGTTATATAAACAGGGCTTTAGAGAAATCAGTTTATGCACCATTTATTATAACGTTCTGCCGCTTTTCCATTAACGCCGGTGATTGGCCGGGTGTTTATCTCTGGGTGGTTGATAACACAATCATTTACATAGGAGAAACCGATGGCCTGCGTAGACGGTTTAACACGGGTTATGGCTACATTGCCCCGCGAAACTGCTATGTCGGCGGTCAGAGTACGAACTGTAAAATGAACAAGGTCGTTTTA
Organism: Clostridiales bacterium; assembly: GCA_036834305.1. Classification (GTDB taxonomy): domain Bacteria; phylum Bacillota; class Clostridia; order Oscillospirales; family Acutalibacteraceae; genus UBA1447. The sequence continues at coordinate 32,298 of DAITOC010000007.1, read as the reverse complement.
AGTTTGTATGAACAGGGAAAGACCATCAGCCTGTATTTTTACAACACAACAGATTACAAACGGGTTGAACTTGAATTGCTAAGGCAAATTAATACACAATACAATGTAAAAGATAACTGATATAAATGTAGGAGGCAATAACTATGAAACAGCGTTTCGCTCTGGAGTTATACTCGGTCAGGAACGATCTGGCCAATGATTTTGAGGGCACATTAAAGGCCGTCAAGGCAATGGGCTATGAAGCCGTGGAGTTTGCCGGCGACTATGTGCATCCGGCTGAAAAAGTCGCGGCAGTTATCAATGAAATCGGTCTGCAATGCTGCGGCTGGCACACGCCGTGGTCCTATGTGCAAGACGACAAAATGGATGCCACCATCGCGTACAACAAGACCGTCGGCAACCGTTATGTGATTATACCCGGGCTGCCAAAAGAATGCACCGAGTCCATCGAAGCATGGAAAGCGACCGCGGCAAAGTTCAACGCCCTTGCCGAAAAGCTGGCCGCCCATGACTTGATTCTGGGCTACCACAACCACTCTTCCGAGTTTGTTGCCATAGACGGCATCGTGCCGTATGATGTCTTTTTCTCAAACACAAACAGCGGCATCGTCATGCAGCTCGATAACGGCAACGCCATGAGCGGCGGCGCGGATGTCTGCGCGTACATCAAGCGTTACCCGGGCCGGGCGCAGACCGTTCACATCAAACCCTACAGCAAGACCGACGGCTTTGACACCATGATCGGGGAAGACGATATGCCGCTGCCCGAATTCATGAGGCTGTGCGATGAAATCGGCGGCACAAAGTGGTATATCGTGGAGTATGAAAGCGAAGCCCTGCACAAGCCGCTCGAAGGGGTCAAGCTGTGCCTTGACGCGCTGAAGGCAATGCAGACAAAGGGTATTATCTGAGAATCGGGGAACGATTTTAATGCGGTGTGTGCGCACTTCGAAAAGCTTGTAAGGCGGGCCAAATCGGCAGCTATGTCCGCGCCGAGATATGGGGGCAAGGCGGAATACTTTACACACAGCCGTTTATACTGAAATACATCGGCGCGCCGTGGAAAGACAGCGGGTTCTTCTTTGACTTCGGCGTCATCCCGAATCTCTTGGAAAGACTTTTCTATTGGATTGTCGACCGGTCGCCGGTGTTGTCCTATCTTCAGGATTTAGCGTTGGGGGAGTAACAGGACATTGTGTGAAGGACCTTTACGGAGTAGGGCGGGGGCTTGCTCCCGCCGTACACGGTTAGAGAGCACCAACTTCATATATTGGGGTAAGCGTATGTCAAAGCAACCGCAGGGTTAGGTTTATGAATTGCCGATTAGGTTGGGAGCCCTTTCAGGCTCACGGCGGGAGCAAGCCCCCGCCCTACAATAATATTCTAAAACCTTATTATATTTTTATTACCGCCGCCGGTTCGCCGGCGGCTTTCATGTCACTAAGCAGCATTTCGCGAAGCCGCGCGCGGACATCCCCGTACCCCGGCTCGGCGATAAGATTGTTTCGCTCGTGCGGGTCGTTTTCCAAATCATAAAGACACTCTTCTTTGTAAACGGCAGCGAACGCTTCGCCCGTGTTTTTGTTTGATATGGCGTATTTCCATCGGGCAGTGCGTATAGCCCGGCCGGTCCGGCTTTCGCTGATTTGAACAAACACATGGTCGCGGCCGGCTCCTCGCGTACCCGCGGCCAACGGCAGAAGCGATTTCCCCGCGAAATGCGCCGGAACAGGGATGCCGGCCAGGTCCAGCAGCGTCGGCGGGATGTCGATTAAACTGACAAGGTCATTGACTGTTCCGCCGTTGTTGAAACCCGGTCCCCGCGCGAGCATGGGTATCCGGATGCTCGCGTCATGGCAGGAACGCTTATACTCCGCGTTTCTTGTCCGGAAGTGGCAGCCATGGTCGGAGGTGTAGATTATCACGGTGTCGTCATAAAGACCCTGTTCCCTCAGCGTCTCTTCCAAAAGCCCGACATTGGCGTCGAGCCGGTTGCAGCAGCTTAAATAATCCGGGTAGTGCAACTTCCAATCGCCCGCGGCGCCTTGCAGGTCGCCGGGAACCTCATAGTTTTTAAACAACTTCCTTGAGCCTTTCGGGCTTTCAAACCGAAGATGGTTGTTCTGGTGGTGAGGCTCGAGCTGCGAAATGAAAAGAAAGAAAGGATTGGCGCTTTCCCTGTTTTTGATATAATCCAAAGCGAAGCCATTGATACAGTCCGAGCGGTACCCTTTAAAAGCAATTTTGTTGTTTTCCGCGTCAAACACATGGCCGCCGTAACCCGTCGAAGTGAACTCGAGCACATCGGCCGCCATCCAGTAGTCTTTGTAACCGCCGCGCTTTTCGGGCGGGACGGGCTTTGTCTCCAACCGTTCGGGGCCGGAGGCCAAATGCCATTTGCCCACATAAGCGGTGTCATAGCCCGCTTCGTTGAAGGAATGCGCGATCGTTTTTGTGCCTTCCGGCAGCGCGATGCCGTTTTTAAAGCAGCCGGTTTGCGTGGCCCACACGCCGCTCTGGACGCATGCCCGCGCCGGTCCGCAGACAGGCTGGCAGGTGTACGCGTTTTCAAAGCGTGTGCCTTCCGCGGCGAGCCTGTCGAGGTTCGGCGTAACCGGAAGAGCCTGTCCGTAACAGCCGAGCGTGTCCCACCGCTGCTGGTCCGAAAAATAAAAAACGATATTTGGCCGGCTCAAAAATCAACACCACCTTTGTCAGAATCCGAACTGCGCGAGGGAACGGAGCCTGTCCATCGAATAATCCCAAAAGTCCATTATCGGGCAGTAATCCGGCTCCGACCGCAAAAACCGCCTCGTCCTTTTGCATCCCCCTCCGCACAGCCCGTAAACTCTGCAGGAGGCGCACAACGGGTGTTCCGGTTCCCCGGCAGCGAGAAAACTTTCCATGCCTTTTGACGCCGCGATTGCCGCGACGGCGTCCCGGTTCACATTCCCGGCGAGATACTCGTCAAGGCAGTAGAAATCACACGGGTAAACACTGCCGTCCGCCTCAACAACGAACTGGGGAGTGCAGAATCCCATGGCGCCGCACTGTTCCGCCGGCATGCCTTTCAAAAGCATCAACACATTGTCAAAGTTTCTCACGCGAAGCCGGTTCCCCGAACGCAGCGACTCGTGCCACATATCAAAAAAATCCTTTAAAAACGAGCCATACTGCCGCGGCGTCAAATATTGGTTTGTGTCGGCGCTTTCGAGAGGGGCGAGGCAGGGGATAAACTGGACATACTCAAAGCCGTTGGAATGACAGAAGTCAAAAACACTGCGGACACGCTGCGCGGTCCGGTCCGTCACCACAGTCAGAACATTGACGTCGATACCATGTTTTTTCATCAGGCGTGCCGCTTCAAGCGTCTTTCCGAAGGTGCTGACGCCCCGGGCTGTTTTGCGGTAGCGGTCATGCGTTGCTTTATCACCGTCGAGCGAAAGCCCAACCAAAAAGCCGCGGTTTTTCAGAAAACCGCACCATTCGGCGTCAATTAGCAGGCCGTTTGATTGAATCGAATACGAAACCGGCAGATTTTTTTTGTTGAGGCTGTCGGCCTTTGAGCAGAAATTCCTGAAAAAATCAAGGCCGGCCAATGTCGGTTCGCCGCCCTGAAAAACAAAACTGACCTGTGTGTCTTCCCCGCAATACGCGAAAATGCCGGCTATCAAAGCCTCCGCCGTGTCAAAGTTCATGATCCCGCGCGCGGCCTCGACGCGGCAACCGGCAACATCCCGGTAAAAACAATAGCCGCAGCCGAGATTGCACTGCGACGACGCCGGTTTTATCAAAGCGGTGAAATAGCGCAAAAACATCCTTCCTTTTTGAACGGCGCGTATTAAAAATACGAGGGTGAAAAACGGCGCCGGCGTCAACCGGTGCCGTTGTGTTTAAACATCCGAAATGATGTACCCCAAGGTCTTATAGCCGGTTACCGCACCGTCGGTGTCTGTTTGCGCTTTGTCAACCCGGTAATAGGTATAATCGAGAGCGCGTTTTCCGTTTCTTGTCTGCCACGAACACAGGTGCAGGGCGGTTTTAAACAACACCAGTATTTCACCGTTTTGGTCAACATACTGCTGTGTCATTTCAAAATCGGTGTCCGGAATGGTGAAACTTTCAACAAAGTCCGCGGCCGCCGGCCCGGAAAGATAGGGAGCGCTTCTTTTGTTGCGGCACAGCCACAAGGCCAAGTCTTTGCGCAACTCGTCCGCCGATATGGTCTCGAAAGCCATTTTATCACCCCGGGTTTGTGTTCATTGCGGCGTTTGCTGTCCCTGCCACTTGTCAATGATTTCCCTGAGCTTTTTCGGTTCCTTTGTGATGATATTGTCAACGCTCAATGCCAGTGATTCATACAATTCAATTTCCTTATCCGCGCCGAATACCGATACTTTCAGGCCGTACGCGCGCACGGCGCTGACGAGTGTCTCGCTTATAAGCGAGGCGGGGCAGTTGATTCCCTCCGCCGTTTTTGACAACGCGAGTTCGGCGAGGCCGGCGCAGTAAGACGGGTCGTTGAGTTTGTCTTTTTCCGGCGTAATGTCCAGGTAATAGCCGATGCTTGGGCTCTCATACTGAATATATGCGGCGTGTTCAGCGGTAATGCCGGTGTATTTCAGCCGCTTTCGCAGGTTGTACTCCTCCGCGAGAAGCTCAATCCCGGGCAGGTTTGTCAACTGTTTGAGGTTCAGGAGCATCGATACCTCTTCATAGTCCTTCATATAATCAAAAACAAGTTTGAGTTCGGGCGCGTTTTCCGCGTCCTTCAACCGCGCGGCCAAAACCGGAGTGCCGTCTTTGCGAAAGCTGATATCCGCCTGTATAAAGCGGGCCCCGCTTCGAATACCGGTCCTTGCCGAAATATAGGTGTTTTCCTCGGTGCCCAGGCAGCCCGTTGCGGCGGTTATCGTGAAAGTTTCAGGCAGGGTGTAATCCTTGTTCCCGAATTCGGCGATGATTTGTTTGTTGTTCTTGTTTTCCAGAGCGAAATAGACGAGCAAAACCATCGCGGCAAGAACTCCGGCAGTTGCCGCTATGGCCAGAGAAATCTTCGCGATCTTTCTTTTTGGCATCAGAGCCTCCCGTAAATCCTCCGAGTCACTTCATCCATTTTATCGAAGTTCTTTTCCATATCGGCAACGAGGGCGAATTGTGTCCGGCAGCGAATAAGGTTGTGGTCGGCATAGGCGGTGTGAAAATACACGTCTCCGTTGAGATAATCGGTCAGGAACCGCAGGCCGCATTCGAAAGTGATTACTTTTGCCGCGAACGGCAGCAGTTCAACTTCCAGCCTGTTCAGGCTCGAGCCGGCGGTAATCAGATAGCCCTCGGTGTATTTTTCATAAAGCTCCAAGTCAAGTTTCATCTTGCTCGCGTCCTTTTCATCCTCGGCGGCTGTGGTGGCGCCGAAGCGGATGCTGTCGCCGAAGTCATACAGCGAAAGGCCGGGCATGACGGTGTCAAGGTCGATGACGCAAATGCCTTCTTTGGTCTTCTGGTCAAACATCACATTGTTGAGTTTCGTGTCGTTGTGCGTCACTCTCAAAGGCAACTCGCCTTTTTTCAGCAAATCCAGCAAAACGCCCGTGTCGCTTTCGCGTTCGCGCGCGAAAGCGATTTCCGGTTTTGCCGAAGCGGCCCGGCCGACGGTGTCTTCCTCCACGGCCTTTTTAAAATCTTCAAACCTCGAAACCGTGTTGTGGAAATTCGGTATCGTGTCATGCAGCGTTTCGATGGGGTAATCCGCGAGCATCCTGCTGAATTTGCCGAACGCCTTGGCGGCGTTGAAAAAAACAGCCGGGTCGTCGATGCGCTGGCAGGTATAAGAGTCGGTTATGTAATTGTAGCAGCGCCAATGTTTCCCCTCGCTGTCGCGGAAGTAGGGCTTGCCGCTTTTTGTAAAAATAACAGTCAGAGTTTCACGGTCCGGGTCGCCGTTGTTGGCCTTTATGATGTTTCTCAGATACTCGGTCACGCCGACGATGTTTTCCATGAGTTCATCGGGGTTCTTAAACGCGTTGGTGTTGATTTGCTGCAGCAGGTACCGGTTGGTCAGCCCGCTTTTGCTTCGAAACTCAAGGATAAACGTATTGTTGATATGGCCGTCGCTGCACTGGTAACTGCCTGTGTACTCACCTTCAAAGTCGTATTGCTCAAAAATTTCACTGATGTTGAATGAAGCTTGTTGCACGCGGACACACCCTTTATTTCAATATAATATCACCGAAACAGCCGGGGTTATGAAACCCCAAATCCGCCGAGGAAACCGGAAAATACGACGCGTAATGGGGATTCGGCGTTTTGTCGCCGCATTTGTAGAAATTGCCTTTCATCACGCGGGGAACGGCGTCGAAATTTTCACCGTAAACCGCGCTGACAAGCTCGTTGGGAACAAACAACTCGACTCCCCAGGACTTGTCGTCATGCGTTTCAAACGGCGCCGCAAACGGCTCGATGCCGCAAATTTCTTTTAAGAAGACTCTGCCGTTGCGTTCCTTGCCGAATTGGGAAAGGCAAACGCCCCTGCAATTCATCTCAAAGTTAATATATTCCGGGCGGCTCGGAAATGGTTTTAAAAACACTTCCAGGCAGCTGTCCTCATAAACGGGTTCGTCTCTTTTTGTGTTGACACAGCGCGGATTTTCCTCGAATGACCAAAGCCGGGCGAAAAGGCCCTCGCCGCGCACCCCGCAAAGCCGGGCATAAGAAACCGGCCGCCCCGAATCGGGGGGCAGCCAATGAAAACAGTCGATGGCCGCCGGGGGAACCGAATCCCAGAGGGGTTGGTTGTCAAAAATCAAAGAATAATACTCTTTCATCCTTTTTCATCGCAAGCCTTTCGAGCATCCTGTTCTGATTATCAATTATAATCCCCGCGCTTGTTGAAGTCAATATCCGCGATATTGAACAAATCGTTTTTAAACGGTTTTCCTTTCACAAAAAGTGTGTTAAAATGCCAATATATGTTTGGAGGTGCTTATGGTTATCAACGATTTGGTAGCGTTGTCCAATCGTTACGGCTCAAATCCCGCGCTTGTTTTGGCAGGCGGAGGCAATACATCCGCGAAACTCGATGATATATTGTATGTCAAAGCATCCGGCACCGCCCTGTCTTCCATCAAAGCCGAAGGCTTCGTGAAGATGGACAGAGCGAAACTCAACGGGATATTGCAAAAACAGTATCCCGAAGATGACGGCGAACGCGAGGCAGCCGCGCTCGCCGACCTCATGGCGGCAAGAATGCCCGGCGAACAAGACAAACGCCCGAGTGTTGAAACGCTGCTTCACAGTCTTTTCCCTCAAACGTTTGTGCTTCATCTTCATCCCGCCCTTGTCAACGGGCTGACCTGCGCGGTTGACGGCGAAAAAAAAGCGCGGGAGCTTTTCGGCGGCGAAGTTTTGTGGGTCGGCTTGTGCAAGCCCGGCAGCATCCTCGCGAAGATTTGCGCGAAAGCCGCCGAGGCTTATCAAAAGGAACACGGCCGGCCTGTCAACACGCTGCTGCTGCAGAACCACGGTGTATTTATCGCCGGAAACACACCCGAGGAACTCGACAGCCGGCTCAATACGGTCTTAACAAAACTTGAAAAGCAGCTTGTGGAAATACCCGATTTCGCCCCGGGGAGAGAAACGGCGCAAACCGCTCAAATCGCTCAAAAAGCCGCGGAGCTCTACGGCCCCGGCTCAGCCGCCGTTTATGACGGCAACCGGGAGGCCATGAAGTTATCGGTGAACCGCGAAAGCGTTCGCCCGCTTATGCGGCCTTTTACACCCGACCACATCGTTTACTGCAAGGCCTGGCCTCTTTATATTGAAAAAGCGGGGGAACTTGAAAACGAATTTCGCGCGTATCTTGCCGCGCGCGGCGCGCCGCCGAATATCGTCATCGTCAAAGGACTCGGCTTTTTTGCCCTCGGCCGCGGCGAGCCCCGCGCGCAGACGGCGCGCGCAGTGTTCAACGACGCGATCAAAATCGCGGTGTACGCGAAAAGCTTCGGCGGCCCGCTTGCCATGACGGAGGAATTGACGGAATTCATTGTCAACTGGGAAGTCGAGGCTTATCGGCAGAAGCAAAACTGACGGAGGTGCGGCCATGATGCTTTTTATCCGAATTCTCGCCGCGGTTTTGGCGTGGCTGGCGGCATTCATACCTTATCGGGGAGGCGAAAAAACCCTGGAATACGATCATTTCACGCTTGAGGCGTATATGACGCCCATATGGCGGGGCCATACGGTTTATAACGAAACGCTGATGTTCGTCTGTGACGAAAACGGCGCCGTCGAGCCGGCGCCACTGCTTTACGAACCGATAAAGATTCTCTCCGTGCGGTCCTTCGACCTTCAGACCGAGTATACGCCCGGCGTCGATTATACCGTCGCGGGCGGGCGGATAGCGCTGACCGAAAACTCGCGGATACCCCGCTGGCAATACGCCGACTACTACCCGCCGCAAGCCATTCCCGGGGGAAGCTTTGAAAGAACGGGCGGGGGCTATCTCTCTTTCGGCGAAGGCGACACCTATTTTAAAACGCAGGTCGCCGTTACCTACGAGCATAACGGCGTCTGGAAAGGGCCCGTTCCCTCATATCGCGGGGACAAGTTGAAAAAAACCGTCGCCAAGTTAAAAAACGGCGAGGAGCTGCGGATTGTTTTCTATGGCGACAGCATCACGACCGGCGCGAATTCCAGCAATACGCAAGCCCCTTACGCGCCGATTTGGACGACGCTTGTGACCCGCTCGCTTGCCGCCGCCTACGACAACCCGAACATCGTCGAAATCAACACGGCGGTCGGCGGGACCACATCGTCCTGGGGCGTGGAAAACGCCCGCGAACTCGCCGCGGCGCACGACCCGGATTTGGTTGTTTTGGCCTTCGGCATGAACGACGCGGGAAAAAGCGCCGCCGAATACGGTTGGAACATCAGCCGAATCATCTGCAGGGTGAGGCAAAGCAACAAAGACGCCGAGTTCATCCTGGTCTCGCCCATGCTGCCAAACAGGGAGGCAAAGGGCTTTTTCGGCAACCAGGGGTCGTTTGAGAACGCGCTCGAACAGTTGGACTGCCTGTGGGAAGGCGTTGCGGTCGCGCCGGTGTGGAGTATGCACGAGTATATGCTGAAAACAAAACGCTATTACGACATGACGGGCAACAATGTCAACCACCCCAATGATTATCTCGCGCGGGTTTACGCGCAAACCACCGCCGCGCTGCTGACAGAACCCGAAAGGAGTATATGGAATGAATCTGAGTGAGGCAAAAGCATACGCTCAAAAAAATACAGGCATACGGCCGAAAATCCCCGGCCGGCTCGAAGGTAAAATCGCGGTCGTCACCGGCAGCGCGCAGGGCTTCGGACTCGGCATCGCCGAGAATATGGCCGCCGAAGGGGCAGCGGTCGTCATCGCCGATTTGCCGGCCCAGGCCCCGGCGGCCGAAAAAGCGGCGGCAAAACTCGGTGAAAACGCGTTTTATTGCCCCGTCGATGTTTCGGACGAAGCTTCCGTCGAGCACATGGTTTGCGCCGCGGTCGAAAAATTCGGCGGGCTCGACATCATGGTCGCCAACGCCGGCGTTTTAAAAGCGGGCTCCCTGGCCGATATGGACGCCCAAAGCTTTGCGTTTGTCACCAAAGTCAATTACGCCGGCTTCTTTCTTTGCGCCAAATACGCGTCGGAAATCATGAAAGCCCAGTATGAGGCGGACAAAACCCGGTGGAGCGATATTATTCAAATCAACTCGAAATCCGGCCTTGTCGGTTCCAAAAACAACTTTGCCTATTCCGGCAGCAAATTCGGCGGCATCGGCCTGACGCAAAGTTTCGCCCTCGAATTGGCGCCGTATCAAATCAAGGTCAATGCCGTGTGCCCGGGCAATTACTACGACGGCCCCCTGTGGTCGGACCCGGTCAACGGCCTTTTCGTGCAGTATCTCAAAGCCGGCAAGGTGCCCGGAGCGAAGACCGTGGAGGATGTAAAAGAGTATTACATATCGCTCTCGCCCATTAAAAGAGGCTGCTTCCCGCGGATGTGTCAAAAGCGATTTTCTATTGCGTCGAGCAGGGTTTTGAAACCGGCCAGGCCATACCGGTTACCGGCGGCCAGGTCATGCTCGGTTAAATACGGCGGGCGCCCGGCGGGAACAAAACGCCCGACAAGAACAGGTGAAAATATGCGTGAATTGGATCTTCTGAACAGCGAAACGGCTACCGGCAGACTTTCGGCTTTGCGGGCAGTTATTGACGGCGAAAAAACACCGCCGGCCGCGCTGCCGCAATACGCCAACAACCATATCCATACTTTCTATTCGTTTTCGCCGTATTCGCCTGCGGCGGCCGTTTATTACGCCCGGGCCGCCGGGCTGCAAACGGCGGGCATCATGGACCATGACACCATCGCCGGCGCTTACGAATTTATCGAGGCGGGCGCGATAGCGGGTGTCGCGACGACGATCGGCCTCGAATGCCGTGTCGGGCTGGAGGGGACCGAATTTGAGAAAATCCGCGTCAACAACCCGGACCAGAGGGGTTGCGCGTACATGGCGCTGCACGGCGTGCCGCACACGCAAATCAGCCGCCTGCAGGAGGTTTTCGCGCCTCTGCGTGAAAAAAGAAATGCCCGCAACCGGAAAATGGCCGCGAACATCAACACGCTGATGAAACCGTTCGGTATCACGCTGGATTTTGACAAGGAAGTGTTGCCGATATCAAAATACGCCGCCGGCGGCTGTGTTACCGAACGGCACTTGCTGTATGCTCTCGGCGAAAAAATTGCCGCGGCAACCGGCAGGCAAAACACCGCCGCCTTCCTTGAAGACGAATTGCGGTTGCCGCTTTCACCGAAGCAAAAACAGGTTTTGACCGACGGCGGCAATCCCTTCTTCGCTTATGACCTGCTCGGCGTTTTGAAAGCCGGCCTTGTCGAGCGCGTGTATGTGCCTGCGACGGATGAATGTATGCACATTTCGCAACTTGCCGCCCTCGCCGCCGAAACCGGTTCGTTGTTCTGCTACCCTTACTTAGGCGATGTTACGGATTCCGTCACAGGCGACAAGAAGGCGCAGAAATTCGAGGACGATTTCCTCGACGAGCTTTTTGATTTTCTTCAATCGCAGGGGATAAAAGCCGTTACCTATATGCCGTCGCGCAACACGCCCGCTCAGCTTGAACGTGTTCAGAAACTGTGCCGGGGGAGGGGAATCATGGAAATTTCCGGCGAGGACATCAACTCGCCGCGCCAGAAGTTTATCTGCGGGCAGCTGGCCTCGCCGCAGTTTGCCCATCTCATCAAAGCGACATGGGACCTCATTGACCGGGAAAAGCGCGAAACCGAAAGGCAGCTCAACGCCGTCAACTGAAGAAAACCGAAACCAGTCCGTCGGCGGTAATGCCGGCCATATACCGGCCGACGTCCGCTTTTTCAAGAACAGCCAGCAAGGCGCTTCGCTCATGCGGAGCGCCTGTTATTTTTCCCTCAAGGCCCGCGATGTCCTCAACGCCGAAGAAATCGCCCGTCAGCTTCAGCGCGTCAATCAAACCGTCACGGACATCAAAACAGGCGGTTACCAAACCGCCGGGGAACGCCGCCGTTCCTTCCATGGAATACGCCGGCGCGCTGCCGATGTTCCAGGCGGCCGTGCCGTACTTTTCTCTTACCAGCGTTTCGACGGCGCGCCGGTCTTCTTCGTCGAACTCATAAGGGTTACCGTGTTCGACTTCCGTCAGCCACCGCGTAAGCCCGTCTTTGAATTCCCCGACCGTCATCTCTTCCGCCAGATGCGCGCCGATGTTCGTCACCCGGCTTCGGACGGACGCGATGCCTTTGGATTTCAGCTTCAGCTCGTTAGGCTTGAGCGCCTTTTCCAGAATGTTGAGCGAGACTGAAAAAAGAAGGGTTCCGTGCATCATCACCCGACCCCGGCAGGCGGCCTGCGCGTTGCCGGAAATCTTCATGCCGTCGAGCAGGATATCGTTCCTGCCGCCGAACGCCGCGTTGAGGCCGAGCGAGCGCAGATAGCCGATGACGGGTTTCAAATACTCCCCGAAATCCGCGAGGCCTTCGCCGGCGGTGATAAAGGTGTAATTCAGGTTGCCCAAATCGTGGTAGACCGCGCCGCCCCCGGTTAGCCGCCGAATAACGGGTATCGAATGCTCCCGCACATAGTCCATGTCGAGTTCGGCGTAGGCGTTTTGGTTGCGCCCGATGATAATCGAGGGCGCGTTTCGCCACAGCATAATAAAGTTTTCCCGTCGCTTTTGAAACAGGTATTCCTCGCACGCGAGGTTGAACGGCGGGTCCGTGCTGTCGTTGAGAACGAGATAAACCGGCGTTGAACGATCAAATAGCATAAGGCCTCCCGAATAATTTTGTTTAACTCCATACTATCACATGGATTTCGGCTAATCAACCTGTTTGAACATCGGGTAAGACGGCAGCCTGCGGAAAAAAAACGCAGGCTGCCGTCTTATTCTTAGAAGCGTGTGAAAACCGTCGCCAAACAATCAGTCGACTTTTCGCAGCTGGTCGAAGCTTTTTTGCAGCTCCTCGTCGGTCGGGATATAATCGCCCATGGAACCCTGAAGGTAAGAGTCGTAGGCGGACATATCGAAATAACCTGTTCCGGTCAAGCCGAACAAAATGGTCTTTTCCTCACCTGTCTCTTTGCATTTAAGGGCTTCTTGAACGGCCGAATAAATCGCGTGAGCCGATTCGGGGGCGGGCAGAAGGCCTTCGCACCGTGAAAAGCGGACAGCCGCCTCAAATACCTTCGTCTGCTCGACCGATTCGGCTTCAAGGTACCCGTCGGCGTGCAGCTTGCTCAGAATCGCCGACATGCCGTGGTAACGAAGCCCGCCGGCATGGTTGGAGGACGGGATAAAGTCGCAGCCGAGCGTGTACATTTTGATAAGCGGCGTCATTTTGCCCGTGTCGCCGTGGTCGTAAGCGTATTTGCCCCTCGTCAGCGTCGGGCACGACGCCGGTTTGACGGCGATGAAGCGCGTCTGCGATTTGCCCGCGAGCCGGTCTTTCATATAGGGGGCAATGAGGCCGCCGAGGTTCGAGCCGCCGCCCGCGCAGCCGATGACCACGTCCGGGTATTCACCGTACATGTCCATAGCCGCTTTTGCCTCGAGGCCGACCACCGATTGATGCAGAAGCACATGGCTGAGAACCGAGCCGAGCACATAGCGTGTGTTCGGGGTTGTGACGGCAGTCTCGACCGCTTCGGAAATCGCGCAGCCGAGCGAACCGCCCGTATCCGGGTGCCTTTCGAGTATCGCGCGCCCCGCGTTCGTCGTGTCGCTCGGGCTCGGGATAATTTTCGCGCCGAAGGTCTCAATGATGTTCTTTCGGTACGGTTTCTGTTGGTAACTTGTCTTCACCATGTAAACGGTCAGGGGCATATGGTAGTAGGCGCAGGCCATCGCTAAAGCGGTGCCCCACTGGCCTGCCCCGGTTTCGGTGGTCAGTTGTGTGATGCCCTGCTCTTTAGCGAAATAAACCTGCGGTATCGCGGAATTGAGTTTATGGCTGCCCGATGTGTTGTTGCCCTCAAACTTATAATAGATTTTCGCCGGGGTTCCGAGTTCTTCCTCCAGGCAATACGCGCGGATGAGCGGGGAGGGGCGGTACATTTTGTAGAAGTCGATGATACCCTGAGGAATGTCGATATAGCGCGTGGTATTGTCCATCTCCTGATGCGCGAGCGCTTCGCAGAAAACCGGGTAGAGTTCTTCCTCCTTCAGCGGTTCGAGCGTTCCCGGGTTGAGCATGGGGTCTGGCAGTTCCTTCATGTCCGCGCGCAGATTGTACCATTGCTTTGGAATGCAATTCTCGGGCAGGTATATGCGGTAGGGAACATTTTTATGGTTTGACATGATGAATTCTCCTTTTAATATTTATTGAACAGGGATTGCCGGTGAGGATAAAGCCCGCCGTATTGCCGCGGCCCGGGCGCCATCGAAACACCGCCCTCTCGTTTCTTTTCGTGCTGTTCTTCATTTGATCCACCTCCGATAAAAAACAAAAAACTCCCGTCCCGAATAGGGACAAGAGTTATCTCCTGCGGTGCCACCCCGATTGACCAAACCGCTGAAACGCGGTCTGCGTCCGCTCGCTCCGCGTACTGTCATACGCGCTTCCTTGGTAACGGGTGAAGTTCCCGTCAGATACTACTCGCCGTCAGCGGCTTTCGGTCTGCCCTCATAAGTCCATTCCGTCCGGCCCTGCCTGCCGCAATCGCACCGCCTGCGGCTCTCTGAAAAGTGGTTGAAGGACGTACTATTCTTACTCAGCGGTTTTATTGTTCGTATTATATGACGGCCTGTCGGGTTTGTCAAGATTATTTTTTGAAAACATTTTAAGAAATTTGGAATTTGTTGTCCACGAACGCCTGCATTTCTTTCTTTGACCGGATGTTCGTCGTCCGGTCTATGATTGACCGTTGTTCGGCTTCGGGAAGCGATGAGAAGTAATTCATCGCTTCAATATTCTGTGCCAAAGCCATACCAAGCCCCATGGGGATATCGCTTTTGCCGATAAACTGTTCCATAAAACTCACCCCACCCGTTTAATTTTTCCGGCAAGCCGGATAAAACGGCTCACGGATAGTATGGCTTCATGGATGACAGAATATTAAAGATTGCCCTTGAAATTTTATCGGTTTACTGTATAATATCTTGGAATGCAAAAATGAGGGCGCCGTTTCCCCGGCGCCGGCCTCAATGTTCGGAGGGAAAGCGGTTCATGCTCGGAAAATATGTGAGAATCAGGGTGACCCACCCGATTCGTTCCGCAAATAAACAGCGCGGTTTTGAATACAAACTCAACTTCGGCGTCGTCGAGGGCGCGAAGCTTTTCGACGCGGCCGTCGAAGGCGCTTACATAATGGGAATTGACCGCCCGGTCCGGAGTTTTGACGGCAGGGTGATCGCGGTTTTAAGAAGGCACAACCGGGACGCGCTGATTCTTATCGCGGCGCCGAAGGGTATGGATTTCATAGACAACCAGATCATCGAGGCCATCGCGTTTGCCGAGGATAAGTTTGGGTACACGCTCGATTGCCTTTATGAAAGGTCGTGCGGCGCGGTCGTGTACCGGATTATCAACGGCGAACTGCGCTTTTTGCTGATTAAAAACAGGCGCAGCGCGCACTGGGGCTTCCCCAAAGGCCATGTGGAAAAAGGGGAGACGCCGGACCAGACCGCAAAGCTCGAGGTGCTTGAGGAATCGGGTCTTGCTATCGAGATTATACCCGAGTTCACCTCGAAATCCGAATACACCATCCAGGGCAAAGTTGAAAAATGCGTCACTATTTTTCTCGCTAAGACATCCGACACCAGAACGACAATACAAAAAGAGGAGATCGAAGATTATGTGTGGCTCAACTACGCGAAGGCGGCGGAAACCCTGCGCTTTGACAACGATAAGGCGATTTTGAAAAAAGCGTACGACTATTTAACGGAAAACAAGCTGTTTTCGGAAGGACAGGTGAACCGTGTCTGAATCCATAGCCAACTATTTCGTCGAGCTGTTTCGCGACAGAATCCCCGATGAACTGATTATTTTCCTCATTTCCCTGCTGCCCGTTCTTGAACTGCGCGGCGGCCTCATCGCGGCGAGCCTGCTGAAAGTGGATATTCTGCCCGCGTTCATCATTTGTTTTATCGGCAACATTCTGCCCATTCCGTTCATTCTGTTGTTTATCCGCAAAATCTTTCAATATTTGAAAACAAAAAAAGGCTTTTCGAAAATAATCGAAAAGCTGGAAATCCGGTCCATGCGCCAGAGCGAAAAAATCAAACGCTGGCGTGACTTAGGGTTGATGATCTTTGTCGCCATTCCTCTTCCGGGAACGGGGGGCTGGACCGGCGCGCTCATCGCCGCGCTGCTGGATATGCGCATTAAACGCTCGTTTCCGCTCATCGTCGCCGGGGTGTTTATCGCCGGATTAATCATGACGCTGTTTTCCTACGGTGTTCTAGGCAGCGTTGTCAAATTCTTCTGATCCCAAACAGGTCTTCGGCGTTTTTCCTGGTTATGTCAAGCACTTCCCGCGCGTCGATTCCCCGCGCGCCCGCGATGGCCCGGGCGGTCAGCGCGATCATATCCGACGTGCAGCGTTTGCCCCGGTATGGCACGGGCGCCATATACGGACAGTCCGTTTCAATCAACAGCCGCTCGGCGGGCACGGCGCGTGCCGCCTCGAGCGGTTTTTTCGCGTTCTTGAAAGTCACGGCTCCGCCCAGGCCGATGTATAAACCGATGCCGATTGCCTCGCGCATTGTCTCAACGCTGCCCGAATAGCAGTGGAGAACACCGCGGGGCTTGTATTTTTTCAACAGGCGCATCGTGTCCTCATGAGCCTCGCGGTCATGGACAATGACCGGCAGCCCCAACTCCGCCGCCAAAGCCAGCTGCTGTTCAAATGCTTTCCGCTGTGCATCCCGCGGGGAGAAGTCGTAGTGGTAATCCAGGCCGATTTCGCCGAGCGCGACGCATTTTTTATGGGAAAGCAGCGCGGAAAGTTCCGCGCTGCCGGTTGTTTCACACCGGCCGGCGGCTTCGTGCGGGTGCACGCCGCAGGCCGCGTAAGCAAATTCATACTGTTCGGCAATCTCAAGGGATTTCCGGCTGCTTTCCAGCGAGCAGCCGCAGTTGACAATGCCGCTGACGCCCAGGGCGGGCAGGCCGGCGAGAATCTCTCCGCGGTCCGCGTCGAACGCCTCGTCGTCATAGTGGGTATGGCTGTCAAAAATCCCATCCATCACCGTATTTTCGCTCCGGCCGGCAAATCGTCCGCAAAGAGCACAACCGCGCTGTTGTCCGGGCCGTCCGCCGCCAAAATCATGCCATGGCTCTCGACGCCGCAAAATACCGCGGGTTTCAGGTTGGCAACAAGAATAACGGTTCGGCCCGTCAAATCCTCCGGTTTATACCACTTCGCGATACCCGAGGCGACGGTGCGCGGTGTGCCGCTGCCGTCGTCAAGCGTCAGTTTCAGCAGTTTTTTCGCGCCCTTGACCGGCTCGCAATCCAACACGCGCGCCGCTTTCAACTCGACTTTCGCGAAATCCTCGATACCGATCGGCGCGGTTTCCGCGGGCTTCTCCGCCTTGTCAGCCTGCGCCGCTTTCTGTTGCGCCTCCAGGGCTTCGAGTTCTTTTTCCAATTCAATCCGCGGGAAGAGGATTTCACCCTTGCTCACGGCGAACCCTTCGGGCAGCAAGCCCCATTTGCCGGCGTCTTCCCAACGCGGGGCGCTGCCGCCCAAGCCGATTTGCGCGCGTATTTTCGGCGCGGTCTGCGGCATAAACGGCTCGAGCAGAACGGAGATGACGCGAAGGCTCTCGCAAAGGTTATACATGACCGCGGCCAGGCGTTCCGAGTCACCGCCGGGCTTCGCCAGCAGCCAGGGTGCCGTTTCGTCGATATATTTGTTTGTGCGCGACACCAGCAGCCACAACTCGGTGAGGGCGTTGGAAAACTGAAGGTTGTCAAGGTTTTGTTCGACGGTATTCTTTGTCGCGAGGCAGAGCGAGGCCAGCTCCTCATCGAACTCGCCGCTCTTCCGCGCCGCGGGAATGACGCCGCCGAAGTATTTTTCAATCATGGCTGCCGTGCGCGAAACAAGGTTCCCCAAATCGTTGGCGAGGTCCGCGTTGATGCGGTTTATCAGCGCCTCGTTTGAGAAAACGCCGTCCGAACCGAACGGTATTTCCCGAAGGAGGAAGTAACGAATGGCGTCCACGCCGTAGCGTTCGCAAAGGATGACCGGGTCAACCACGTTGCCCTTGGACTTGCTCATCTTGCCGCCCTCGAGAAGCAGCCAGCCGTGGCCGTACACCTTTTCGGGCAACGGCTCTCCGAGCGACATGAGCATCGCGGGCCATATAATCGTGTGGAAGCGGACAATTTCCTTGCCGACCAAGTGAACATCGGCCGGCCAGTATTTTTTGTATAACGAGTCGTCTTCCGAGCCGTAGCCCAATGCGGTAATGTAGTTCGACAGCGCGTCGACCCAGACATAGATGACATGGCCCGGGTTAAAAGTGACGGGTACGCCCCATTTGAAAGAAGTCCGCGAAACGCACAAGTCTTCAAGGCCGGGCTTAATAAAATTATTGACCATCTCATTGAGCCGGCTTCGCGGTTCGATAAAATCCGGGTGTTTTTCATAATAGTCGATGAGTTTATCCGCGTAGGCGGAAAGGCGGAAGAAATACGCGTCCTCCTGCGTGTTCAACGTTTCGGCGCCGCATTCGGGGCATTTGCCGCCGTCAAGCTGCGTTTGCGTCCAAAAGGCCTCGCAGGTTTTGCAGTACATCCCCTCGTATTTGCCCATATAAATATCGCCGTTGTCGTACATCTTTTTGAATATCTTCTGGACGGCGGCTTCGTGGTAATCGTCCGTGGTGCGGATGAATTTGTCGTTGCTGATATTCATCAGTTTCCACAACTCTTTGATTCCCGCGACGATGTTATCGACATAGCCCTTGGGGGTAACGCCCGCTTCGCGCGCCTTGTCCTCAATCTTCTGCCCGTGTTCGTCCGTTCCCGTCAGAAACATGACGTCGTACCCCTGCGCCCTTTTATACCTCGCCATGGCGTCCGCCGCGACCGTCGTGTAGCTGTGCCCGATATGCAGTTTGCCCGACGGATAATAAATGGGGGTTGTAATATAGAAAGTCTTTTTACTCATCGATTCGTCAGCCTTTCAAAGTAATCAAGCGGCCGCCGTCTGCCGGCCGCCCGTATGCCTGTTTTCGTTATTATATCATTTTTTTTTGCGATTTCAAGGAGAATCACCCGATGCCTCCCGGAACTTGATAATTTATACGTGTAAACTGGAAAAAACTTTTAGAATGAATTGACAATTCCCCGCTATCGTGCTATGTTTATTTTGTATAATGATATAAATTGTACAAATATCAGAAAAAGAGTAAGGATCTTTTAAGTACAATCGTAAAATGGGAGGGTATTCTTATGAGAAAAACCAAGCGCTTCCTGAGCCTGCTGATGATCGCGTCGCTTCTTGCCGCGAGCGTGAGCATGGGCATCGGTTCGTTCGCCGCGGGGGCGGGGAGTCAGGCGATTTCTCCGTTTACGACGGCCGGGTACCGCAGGCCGTCGCCCGCGATTACCATGGATGTCTCCGACGTGGTCAGAGTAGGCGCCTCCGGCAACACGTCGATGGGCAGCGGCAATACCATCAAGAAAGCCACCCCTTCCGGCGTGCCGTACATCACCGGCACATACGCTTCCCAGGCATACGCCGGCGAAACCCCCGTCTGGCCAAAGATTGTGTTTACTTCCTCCTTAGCTGTCAACATCGTGTCCGTTACGATTACCGGCGCGAGCGCGTCCGCCACGCTGACCGCGGGCTCCCTTTCAAACACCACCTCCGCTACCTGGGAAATCCAGGGCGGCACCGCCACGGCGGGCAGCACGATGAAGGTGTCGATAACCTATACATACACCTGGAGCAACCCCTATACCGGCATCTCTGTGACCGACACCTATGTTGCCAACGGCTATTCCTATGTCGAGAACATCATCTTCCCCGCCGGCGTCTGGGCGTTCACATCCGCTTACAGCAACGTCGACAACGCCGCCGATGTCCCGTATGTCTCCCGGATACTGGGCCGCGGCGTTTACGGCGGGCTGCTCGGGCTGTCGTCCACCGGCGGCGATTACCGGTCCGGTTATTTTAACTTTTCCTCGAATTCAACCGTCGCGACAACCGCCGGCCTGCCGGAAAGAACGATGCTTATAGCGGACCCGCCCCATGAGCCGGCCTTTGACCAGTCTATCAGTAACGGAACGGGCACCTATGCGGGGGGTGACCAGCATCGCGCCAAAGCGGTTATCTATTTGGACCCGAGCGTGCAGACAATGCAATCCAACAATGTCCGTATGCACTTTTTCATCCACAGCACCTCAAGGTCCACCGATTCCGGCCGTGATTTAACCTACGAAACCATCCATGTCCGCGACAACGATACGCAGTTCTCCGGCGGCACCGATAATGTTCTCGGAACGAGCAGCGCGGGAGCCAAGGCGGCGCTGAACCCTTCGGGCCCGGTTGACGGTGGAACCTCCGAAGGCGGCCACTTTATCACCGCCGGTATGCAGACGCAGTCGACTCTTTACGGAACGGGCGCGCCGGGCTTATACACGCTGGTTACCCAATGGACCGGCAAGGGGGATACGGCCTCGAGCTCCTCGCCGAACTGGATGCAGTATTACCACGGTGTCACGGTTGAAATCATCAGTGTCAACAAAGCGGCCCTGCGCTCCGTACTCAACAAAACGGTCGGCATCACGACGAAGTCCTTCAACGGTTCAAGCGGCTTAACGGCAATCGTCACCGCCAACGGCACCGACCCCGCCAACGGCGGCATTACCAACACCGGCAAGGGGAAAAACCCGCAGAGTTGGTATTATTCCAGCGGTTGGAACCTGTATACGGCGGCTTACGACGGCGCATGGACGGCTATGAACAAGCCCAACACCAATCAAACCGCCGTCACAACGGCGATTAACAACCTTAACGGCGCATATGAGAGCATTGTCCTCAGAGGCGCGAACTATACCGACCGCAATTCGCAATATCTTGCAACGGGCCTCGGCAACACATACTATGGTTCTTCCGTGTATCCCCTGGGCAGCACGCTCACCGCCATTGAGAACGCCGACGCCTCGTTCAACAGTAAACTTGCTTTTTGGAAGGCCGGCTCTTACGACTACTATACGGAAGCGAGCAAAAACGCTCTTGATGCGGCGTACGCGGCCGCGGCCGCCTGCCGGACGGCCAATTACAATGTTCTTTATCAGCCCTATGTCGACTACTGCGCCAAAGAACTTCAGACGGCTGTCAACAACCTCACTCTGAAGAAGAACAACATCACCTTCAACGCCAACGGCGGCAGCGGCACCGTGGCGGCCCAGGTTGTTACCGCGGGCTCAACGGTGAACCTCAACGCCAACGCCTTCACCAAAACAGGCTATACCTTCGCGGGCTGGGCGACATCCTCCTCCGGCTCGGTCGCTTATGCCAACGGCGGCAGCTTCACCATGGGCAGTTCGGGCGTTACCCTTTACGCGAAATGGAGCGCGAACACCTATACGGTTTCTTATAACGGCAACACAGCCACGGGCGGTTCGACCATCAGCTCGGTCCATACATACGACCAGGCGAAACAACTCAACGCGAACGGCTTCACCAAAACGGGGTATTCCTTCCTCGGCTGGAACACGCTGCCCGCCGCCGCCACCGCCGCGTACACCAACCAGCAAAGCGTTACGAACCTTACCGCGGAACCAAACGCCACGGTTGTCCTTTACGCCGTGTGGTCGCCGACGGTTTACAACATCGTCTTCAACTCCAACGGAGCCACGGGCGCCATGGCCAACCAGGGCATCGCCTATCAGCAGAGCGCGCCGCTGACACCCAACGCCTTCAACATGGCCGGCTGCCGCTTCATGGGTTGGGCGACATCTCAGGCCAACGCCGACGCGGGCACCGTCTCCTACGCCGACGGGGCGAACTACACCATGGCCACGCCGGAAAGCAAGATTCTTTACGCCGTCTGGGCTGCCAACACCTACGATGTCATTTTCCACGCGAACGCTTCGGGTGTCGGCGGTTCCATGCCCAACCAGTCCATCGCGTTCGGCGCCACCGAGAACCTCAACCCGAACACCTTCACAAAAACAGGCTACACCTTCCTCGGCTGGGCGGCCGAGGCGGCCGGAGCCAAAGCGTATGACGACGGCGCTGCCTTCACCATGAACACCGACGGCGAGGACCTTTACGCCAAATGGTCCGCCAACAGTTACACGGTCGTTTACAACGCCAACGGCGGTTCGGCGGCGCCCGCGTCCCATCCCGCCGTGTATGACACCTCGTTTAATATTCCGGTCGCCGGGCCTGTCCGCGCCGGTTACACCTTCCTCGGTTGGGCCGCGGCGTCAAACGCGACCGCGCCGGACTACACAATCGGCCAAACCGTCTCCAACCTGACGCCTGTCAACGGCGCCACGGCGACTCTCTATGCCGTCTGGCAGGCGAACACCAACACCGTCTTCTATGTCGAGCATTACAGAGAAAGCCTTGCCAAAAGTTACGAACTCTATGAAACCACCACACAGACCGGCACGACCGGCACCGTCGGCACGGCCGTCTATAAAACCTACTCCGGTTTTGTCTCAAACACGAGTTATCCGTCCACAGTCAGTTCGGGCATCATTGCCGGCAACGGCAGCCTGCTTTTAAGGGTTTACTATGACCGGGTGACGGTGACAATCAGTTTTAACACAAACGGCGGTACGACCGTCAGCCCGATAAGCGGCAAGTACGGCGTCGCCTGCGCGGTGCCCGCCAACCCGGCCAGAACCGGCTATACATTTGCCGGCTGGACTCCCGCCTTCCCCGAAACCTTCCCCGCGGCGAATGTGACACTGGCCGCGCAGTGGACCGCCAACAGTTACAATGTCGTGTTCAACGGCAATGGGGCGACCGGCGGAACCATGGCCCCGCTGGCTGTCACCTTCGGAGCATCCGCCGCTCTGACAACAAACGCTTTTACCAGAGCGGGCTACACCTTCGCCGGCTGGGCGACGGCCCCCGCGGGCGCCAAGGAATACGACGACGGCGCGAATTTCACAATGAATACGCCGGGCGCGGCCCTCTACGCGGTTTGGCTGCCGGCGGCGGGAACGCCGTTCACCGTTGAGCATTGGCTGCAGAATATCAGCGGGTCAACCTACGCGCTCAGCCAAACGACAACCCAGACGGGCACGACCGGCCAGGTCGGCGTCGCCCAATGGCAGACCATCACGGGCTTTACGCCATACTATGAGTATGAAGGCAATGTCACCGCGGGCATTATCGCCGGCGACGGCAGCCTGGTGCTGAAACTGTATTACACACGCAACAGTTACACCCTGACCTTCAGCGGCGCCGAAGGCCTTTCCCCCATAACGGCCAAATACGGTCAACACATCGCGCTCCCGGCCGCCGCGCCGCGCACCGGCTGCAGCATCGCCGGCTGGTACAAAGACGCCGGCTTCGCCGAACTTGTCTCGTGGCCTTACGCGATGGAGGCGGCGGACACAACCCTTTACGCCAAATGGGCGCCGAACACTTATAACATTGCCTTTGACCCGGCCGGCGGCACCATTTTCGGAACGACGGGTGTCAAGAGCTCGACCGTTGTCTATGACAGCACTTACGGCGCGGGCACACTCGGGTTCCCTGTGCCCGAAAAAGCCGGCTTTACTTTCAACGGCTGGTTTACCGCCGAACAGGTTCAGGTTTTCACCGATACGGTTGTGAAGATTACAGCCCCCGTTACGCTGACCGCGTCCTGGACGGCTATAACGGCCACCGTGGACTATGACCTCAACGGCGCCGCCGGCACGCCGCCGCAATCCGTTACGGATCTTTGCGGAACCGCCGTTGATCTACCTTTGGAAGGGTATTCGGGCTTGAGAACGGGCTACACGCTGCTCGGCTGGAATACCGACCCCGGCGCGGTGACGGCGCTGTCAAACTTTGAGATTCCCGAAGGCGGCGCGACCCTGTACGCCGTATGGCAAATCAATCAATACACCGTTACCTACAGCCTCAACGGCGCCGGCGGCCTGCCTCCCTCACCCGTAACGGCCGATTACGGCACACCGGTCAATGTCAGCCAGACCGGCTACACAAGAACCGGCTACACCTTCGGCGGCTGGGCGCTGATTCCCAACGGCGCGGCCGGCGACAAACTGGCGAGTTTCACCGTGCCCGCGGGCAATGTTACCCTCTACGCCATTTGGCTGGGCAATTCGCACACCCTCACCCTGTTCGCCAACGGCGGCGCAGGCCCGACATCCGTCCAAATCAGCACGAAGGTCGGGGCGACGGTGGACCTTTCGGGCTACAACAACTACACAAAGACGAATTACACCATGGTCGGCTGGAGCACAAGCCAGACAGCCACAACAGGCTTCTGGTCTTACACGGTGCCCGCGACATCGGTCACGCTGCTGTTCGCCGTCTATGCGCCGGTCTCTTACACGGTTACCTTTGACGCCAACGGCGGCACCGGCGGCTGGAGCGCGCCGATGGCTTACGGCTCCGCGCTGACAGCCCCGGAAGTCAGCCGGGAGGGCTACACCTTCACGGGCTGGTCCCCGGCGGTCCCGCCGACGGTTCCGGCAGCCAATGTGGTCTGCACCGCGCAGTGGAGCGTCAACAGTTATGTCATCACCTTTGATGCGAACGGCGGCACCGGCGGCACAAGCGGCCCGCTCGTTTACGGGTCGCCTCTGATACCGCCCGCCGTTGTCAACCCGGGTTATGTTCTCACCGGCTGGGAACCCGCGCTGCCCGCGACGGTACCCGCCGCCGACACGACCTACACGGCGCAATGGGCGTTCGTTTCCGTTTCCCTGACCGCGCGCGACGGCTCGACGACCGTCATCGATAAGGCCAACGGCATCATCTACGGCCTCGAAGAAGGCTTGACCACATCCGGCTTCAGCGGCAGATTCGTTCAAGTCAACGGCGACGGCAGCCTTCGGTACACCTACGCCAACGACAGTTTCGGCACCGGTACGGTTGTGGAACTCATCGACAACGCAACGGGCATTGTCTTGGAAACATACACGATCGTCATCTTCGGCGACGTCGACGGCGACGGCTACATCACCGCCGCCGACGAAAACCTGGTGGATATGGTGTCGTCCTATCAAATTGAACTGGCGGGCGTGTTCCTTTCTGCGGCCGATTTGACGCTCGACGGTTTTGTCGACGCGTTCGACCTCAACATCTTGTCCGCCGCGACGAGTTACACAACGGCCATCAACCAGGCAAACCCCTCCGAATCGGTTTAAACACAACAGGCAAGCGCGCGGCCGCGGAGTATTCCGCGGCCGCGTTTTCGTCCGCGCGTTTTCGTCCGCGGTTGACATTGTTTTTGCGATAACCTATAATTTAGCCAATACTTTTTGCGCGCGGGGGACTCGATGAAACTCAAAGCGCTTGTCAAACAAAACCGGTATGAGTTGCTGATTTTTACCGCTCTGATGCTTCAAGCCGTCTTCACCGTGGATTGGAAAGACCCGGTGAAATACGTTTACTATCCGTTGTACCTGGCCGATTTCCGCGTGGGCGTGGCGTCACGGCTCTTTATCGGCTCGATTGTCAGCCTCCTGACGCGCCGGGTGACCGAACGGTGGCTCATCGGCTTTTTGCTTGTGTCGCTCGCTCTGGCTTATCTTCTGACAGCCGTGGTTCTCGGCCGGCTCCTCAGGAAAACCGCCCCTTCGTCGGGGAACGTCGCCGTTTTGCTCACGGTGTTGTTTGTTTTCTGCTCGTTCACCATCCGGCCGTTTGCGCTGTTTCTCGGCGAACTCGACCTTTATTTATATATATTCGCCCTGTTGGCGGCTGTCTGCGCGCCGTGCCGCCGGGCGGCTTGGTTTATCCCGCTGCTCATCGTTTTCTCGGTCGCTGCCGTTTACTCGGCGGCCTTTTCGTTCATCCCGTTCATCATCGCCGTCGTTGTTTATGAAGCGGTGAAAAGCGGCTTTTCCAAAAGCAGAACCGCCCTGGCGGTTGTAAGTGTAGTTGCCTTTACAGCCGCTACGGTATATTTTGTTTTCTTCGCGAACCGGTTTCTGTTCATGGACAGGGCGGAGATGAACGCGTTCATTGCCGGCCGGACCGATATCGACTATTGGAAAACGTTTTTGGACGGGTATCTGTTCTTGTATGACGAAGAATCCGGGCTTTCCGCCGACAGCGTATGGAGCATGACGAAAATCATCACAAGTTTTAATAAGGGCGCGCCGCTGTGGGACTATGCCGGTTACGCCGTGTTTCTGGTTCCTGTTTTCGGCGCCTTCGCCTTGTTTTGGCGCGGCGCCGCCCGTGAAGCCGGCAGCCGTGCGGAACGATTCTTCATGCGGCTTTGCCTTCTGCTTCCGCTGGCTTGTGTTCCCGCGCTCATCATCTCAACGGACTTTGAGCGCTTTATCTCCGAAGCGTTGACGGCCCAGTTCGGCTTGGTCTTTTATCTGTTGCGCGGCCGAAACAAAGCGGTCGCCGCCGCCTTGGCGAAAGCGGAGGCCTATATGAAAGCGCAGCCGATGGCGCTCGCCGCCCTTGTGATTTTTTGCCTCTCCCCGGGGGTCAGAAAGTGGTAGGTGACTGACGGTATGGGGAAACTAAAAGACATCGCGCGGAAAATCGAATACGAACTTTTTGTCTTCCTCATCCTGGCGGCGAAACTTCCTCCCGCCCGGGCCGGCAAACACGGCTTGGCGTATTATACGGCCTCTCTGGCCGCGGCGCTCGTCTTCGGCTTCCTTTTCCGCCGGTCGCCCCCGGCGCTGAAAAAAACGGTCTTTTTCCTGCAGGCGCTGCTGCTTTGCGGTGACTTGATGCCGGTTTTGCTAAACCCCGCCTACCTGTCGGCCGGCTTCCTGCTTCGGCGCCTTGCCTCAAGCCTGGCCTTTTTCGCGGCCCTGCTCGCCGCGGGCGAAACCGCGGCGCCGCGCGCGAAAACGCTCAAGGCGTTTGTTCCCGTCCTGTGCGCTTTCGGCGTTCTGGCCAATCCGGGCTTTTTGTTTTTTTACCTGCCGGCTGTTTTGGCCGTTCTGCTCGCCGCGGGCGCGGGGGACGGCGGCAAAAAGAAAATCCCGGCGGTTACCCTGGCGGCATGCGCGCTGCCCGCCGCCTTCCTGATACGCTTTCATGACATTCGCGCCCTGCTAATCGTTTTTGACGCGAAGCGCGCGCTGGTTTCCGTCGCCGCTCTGCTGCCGTTGGCGCTCGCCGCAGGCGCGGTCTGGCGCGGCCTTTTCGCGTCAAAACCAACCGGCGCCGCCCGGCGCGCCGCGCTGCTTGGCGTTCTCACGCCCGCGGTTGCTTTCGCTTTCAACTTTTTTTTCACCTATAAAAATGCCGACGGCTGGCAATACGCGGTTTACGCGGCTGTGTTTGCGCAAATGTGCCTGATCATGCGGCTGGTTGCCGCGGACGAAAGAACAATGGCCGCCGCGTCTTTTAAGACGGGCTCGTTTTTGGAGCGCAAACCGTGGCTTGTTCTTGCCGGCGCCGTCTATATCATACAATTCGCGGATGTTGTCTACGGCCGTTAGCGCGGAGGAAACGGAATGGGAAAGGGAAACACCTTGACAGGCAAAAATGACGCGGGGGAGCGTCAAAACCGGTCGCTTTTCTTAAAAATGAAATACGAAGTGTGCATTCTCGGTGTTTTGCTCGCGCAGCTCGCCGTAATGCCTCTTGATTTCAGCCGGGACCCTTACGCCTCGCTGCTCGCCCTCGACTACGGCCTCGGCTTCGCGCCGCGCCTGTTGCCGGGCTGGGTTCTGTCGCTGTTCACCCGTTTTCGCGGCCGGCGTGAGGTCAATGTGTTCACCGGCGCCCTGCTTGCCGTTACCCTGCTTTCGGCCGTGTACCTGGCGGGCCGGCTCATCCGTGCCGCCCGGGGGGAAGACCGGCGGGCGATGCTGTTTTTAATCGCCCTTTTTCTCGCCGGCCCCTGCACCAACGCGATTTTTTTTCCAACCCCTCTCTTCACGCCCGACCGGATCATGGCGATGTTCGCCATGCTGTCATACGCTGTCGTCCGCGGGCGGGCCAGGTGGCTCGCGCCCGTTTTTCTGTTGGCGGCCCTCGCCTCGCACCACGCGTTCGCGTTCGAGTACCTTCCCGGCGTCGGCGTTCTTTTGCTTTACGAACTGTTTGAAAGCGGGAATAAGCCGCGCGCCGCGGCCTTTACCGCCGTCACCTTTGCCGCGGCGGGCGCCGCCGCCGTTTGGTTCTATTTGTTCCAAGGCTTTGAAGGCGTGTCGCTTCAGGAACTCGCCGGCTACGCGCGGCAGAGAACCGATATACCTTTAAGAATGGATTTCTTCGAGGGGTATTTTATCGTCAAGCCCGGCCGCCTGCTCGAAGGGATGCTCAACACGGGCAACAACTACAACCGGTTGCTCATCGAGGCCCGCGTCACTGTTTTGATGCTCCCGCTGATTGCCCTGTTTTTGTATATTTGGGGAAGCGCGTTGAAGAACAGCGCGGCGCGCGGCCACAAAGCCGTGTTTGCCCTGTGCCTCGCGCTGCCCCTCGCGCGGCTGCCCCTGCTCGTTTTTGTGACCGAACTCTACCGCTCGCGCGTCCCGGTTTTCGTGACCTGGTTTTTCCTCCTGTTCTGGTTTTTACGCTATGAAAACCCCGCCGTGGCCGCGGCTGTCCGGAAACTGTGGGGTTTTTTCGAGGCGAACATCTTTTTGGCGTACGCGGCCGTCGCGTATTTCGCCGTGCTGTTCGCTTCCTTCGAACTCAACGAAACGGTCGGCGGGCTCTTCCGCGGCATGGTTTGGCCGCGGTGAGCGTGGGGTGAAAAAAGCGTATGAAAGCATTTTTATATAAATCAAAATACGAGATAACCATCGGCATCCTTCTGGCCGCCAAACTCGCCCGCCCCGTTTACGGGCAGGCGGACCGTTGGACCGTTGCGCGGCTCGCTTGCGTCCTCGCGGCCATATACGCCGCGGCGAGGCTGCTCGGCGCGTTTCTGAACGCGGCGGCGGTCAAAGAGCGGCCCGCCGCCCTCGCCCTCGCCGCGATGTTCGCCGCGTCCTACGCGCCCAACGAAGTCCTCATGCTCGACGATTGGTATGCCGGCGGCGCCGTCTACGCGAATACGGCCGTCATTCTCCTGACCGCGGTGAGCCTCGTGCTGTATAAAAGCCCGAAAGAGAATTGGCTCCTGCCCGTTTTCTGCTTTATCTGTTCGGCTCTTGAGCCGTTGTATTTGCTCTCGCTGTTCCCCGCCGTCGCCGCCGCGCTGTTTATGGAAACCGCCGTCGGTAAAAACGCCGCGAAAGAGAAAACCGTCCTCGCCGCCTGCGCCGCCGCCTGCGCCGCCGGCTTCGCTTTTTTCGGGCGGGAACTGCTGCCCGCGGATTTCGCCGCCGCCGCCGCGAACGCGCGCGCGGCTTGGCGGCCCGCGTTGTTGAGTTTCGCCGTCACCCTGCCTCTGCCGGCGGCCGCCGCGGCCGTTGTGCTTCGCGTGAAGCCGCCCGCCGGCCGCGGGGGGTCAAAAAAAGCCTCCGCCTGTATTCTTGCCCTGCCGGCTCTGTCGCTGTTCGCGATGCTCTTCGGGGCCGGGCGCGTCAATTTCGTCACGGCCGCCGTCTTCTCGCAGTTTGTCGCGCTGTGCGCGTTCCTGCGCGCCGGCGATAAAGCGGCGCTCGCGGCGGCGGCAAAAACAGGGGAGTTCGTCAAACAACACGGTTTTCCGCTTGCCTTGCTGTTGATTTTGCTTGCCGCTTTTTCCTGTATCGCGCGCGCGGACAGCCTGAATTATTTCGCGCGCTGACGGCGGCGCCCCGCGGTTGAGGGCTAAAAACGGCCTAAAATACAAAATCTTATGATTTCTGAAAAATTCCCATCGAAATGTATTAAATTTTAAACAAAGGCACATTTCGCGCTTGACGCCGCGGCGTTTGGCGTGATATAGTTATCGTACATAAAAGTAATTTGCGTTACTATGCGGTAAATATGTGCAACCGTACATTCTTCGGAACCGGGGGTAATTTCTATGTTGAAATTCAAGAAAAAGAAAGGCTTAAGCCTGCTGCTGGCGGCGGCGTTGCTGTTGTCGAGCGTGAGCCTCGGGTTCATCGGCTTCAAACTCAAAGCCGAGGCCCTGACGGGCGGGTCCTGGCGCGTCTGGGTCAGAACGCGCGACAACAACACGGCCAACGGCCTCGACCAGGGGACCGACAGCGACGTGTATTGCAAGTTCTGGGCCGGCGACACCTTGCTGTACACATCCGGTGATTTAAATGGTACCGAGAACGGCGGCAACTCCGGCAGCACAACTTTCAGCGACTTTTCACCGCCGGTGACTTTGACCAGAATAACCTTCCAAAAGACAGGCTCCGACGGTTGGGGTGTGGATGACTTTAATGTGTATTACACGCCCTCCGGCGGCTATAGCGAGCAAACCATAGTGATCAGAGACTTGGGCCACATGATTGACCACAACAACGAATTCGAGATTTGGACGGGTAACTGGTTTTCCGTCACGCACAACCGTTCGATTACTTTTAACGGCAACGGCGCCGACGGCGGCTCGACCCCGGCGATGCACCTGGTCTGGGGTACTTCCGAGTTTCTGACTTATAACGGCTTTACCCGTACCGGCCATACGTTCGCCGGCTGGACCACCAATGCGAACGGTTCGGGCACCGCGTACGCAAACGGCGTAAACTACGGCCCGATGCCCGACAACGACGTGACCCTCTACGCGAAATGGACGCCCCTTGCCTACACCATCACCTTCGACGCCAACGGCGGCACGGGCGGCTCAACCAACTCCTATACTTACGGCACGACGCTGACGCCCCCGACCGTGACAAGAACCGGCTACACCTTTGCCGGCTGGTCGCCGAAGCCGCCCTCGACGGTTCCGGCCGGAAACGCTACATACACCGCCACCTGGTCGATTAACCAATACCCGATTGTCTTCGACGCCAACGGCGGTACGGGCGGCACAAATCAGAATCTCAACTACGGCTCGGCCATCACCCCGCCGACGGTTACCTGGACCGGCCACACATTTACCGGCTGGTCGCCGACCCCGCCCTCGACGGTGCCGGTGGGCGGCGGCACTTACTACGCGCAGTGGTCGACGAACAATTACACCATCACCTTTGACGCCAACGGCGGCACGGGGGGCACGAGCCAGTCCATGCAATACGGCTCGACCCTGACGCCCCCGACCGTGTCAAGGACCGGCTTCACCTTCGCCGGCTGGTCGCCCTCCGTCCCCGGCACGGTGCCCGCCGCGAACACGACCTACACCGCGCAATGGACAAGAAATAATTATACGATTACATTTGACGCCAACGGCGGCCAGGGCGGCTGGAGCCAGTCCCTGCCGTTTGAGGACCCGCTGACCCCGCCGGCGGTCACGAGAAACGGCTACACCTTCACCGGCTGGAATCCCGCGGTGCCGGGCTCCGTCCCCGCGGCGAACGCCACCTATACCGCCCAATGGCAGGCGAACACCTATGTCGTCACCTTCAACCCGCAGGGCGGCTCGGTGACACCCGGAACGAAAAACGTGACTTACGCCTCGAACTACGGCACACTGCCGACCCCCACGAAAACAGGCTATACCTTCCTGGGCTGGTACACCGGCGTGGGCGGCACGGGCTCCAAAATTGAAAGCACCACCGTCGTGTCCATTACGGCCGCGCAGACACTGTACGCGAACTGGGTCGCCAACACCTATACCATTAATTACAGCGGCAACAACTCGACGGGCGGCTCGACGGTGAGTTCGCAGCACACCTACGACATCGCGGCGAACCTGACCGCGAACGGCTACACGAGAACCGGCCACAGTTTTTTGGGCTGGTCGCAGAACCAGGCCGCGACGGCTCCGGAGTTCTCCGACGGCCAAAGCGTAATCAATTTGACAACGGCGCCGGGCGGCGTTTTGACCTTCTACGCCGTGTGGAGCGCCAACGCCTACAATGTTACCTTTGACGCCAACACCGGTTCGGGCGCCATGGACCCGCAAAGCATCGTGTTCGGCCAGACCGACGCGTTGACGGCGAACGCCTTCACGAAAACCGGCCATTCCTTCGCCGGCTGGGCGACCTCCGCGGGCGGCGCCGTCGTCTATTCCGACGGCGGCAGTTACACCATGAGCACCACGGGCGCGACGCTCTACGCGAAATGGAGCGTCAGCAATTATTCCGTATTCTTTAACAACAACGGCGGCGCGGGCGCGCTCGACCCGTATATCCGGCCGTACAATTCGAACATAACCGATTTACCCACCGCCGGCTTCTCAAAAACCGGCCACACCTTCATCGGCTGGAACACCAACCCGGCGGCAACCGTCGCGCTGACAAGTTACACGGTGCCTGCCAACGACTCGACACTCTACGCGATTTATACCATTAATCAATATACCGTTTCTTTCGATGCCAACAGCGGCAGCGGCTCCGCGTCCCCGATCACCCAGAATTACGCGACGACGGTCACCCTGCCGACGACGGGCTTCACCAGGGGCGGCTACAACTTCCTAGGCTGGAGCACCAACTCCTCCGCCACCTCGCCGCAATACACAACCTCCATGACCATGCCCGCCGGCAACACGACGCTTTACGCGGTGTGGGAAGCGGCGGCGGCCGATTACTCCGCGGTCACGGCGGCCATCGCGCTTGCGCAGGCGGCGAATTTGCCCGCCAACGCG
>DAITOC010000006.1:29085-35122 GCA_036834305.1 Clostridiales bacterium | reverse complement strand
TGAGTATTTTTACATACACGATTAACGCGGACGGCACTCTCAACCCGATTAACGACACGGAACTCATCCGGGCGGCGAGGGAAGCCGATGTGGCGCCTATGATGGTCATCGCCAACATGAAGACGGGCGAGGGTTTTAAGAGCGATTTGGCGAGTTCGGTTCTCAACAGCGAACAGGCGCAAAACCGGCTGATACAAAACGTTATCACGACGATGAGAAGCAAAAATTACTTCGGGCTTGACATCGATTTTGAGTATGTGTACCCCTCCGACCGCGAGGCGTACAACCGGTTTCTTGAAAAAGTGGCGAAAGCGATTACACCTCTGGGCTATACCCTGACAACGGCCATCGCCCCGAAACTCAGCGATTCGCAAATCGGGCTGCTTTACCAGGCGCACGACTACGCGGCGCACGGCCGGCTGGTCGACCATGTGATTATCATGACCTACGAGTGGGGTTACACCTACGGCCCGGCGATGGCGGTGTCACCGGCGGACCAGGTGGAAAGGGTGCTTCAATACGCGGTCAAAGTGATACCGCCGCGGAAAATTCTGATGGGCATGCCCAATTACGGCTACGATTGGACACTGCCGTTCGTCAAGGGGACGGCGGCGCGGTCGCTGTCAAACATCGGGGCATTGCAGCTCGCCGCGAGAGTGAACGCGAGAATTCAGTATGACCCCAAACAGCAGGCGCCGTTCTTCCGCTATTACGACGAAAACAGAAAACAGCACGAGGTCTGGTTCGACGACGCCAGAAGCATCGCGGCAAGGCTCGCTTTAATCAACGAATACAACCTCGGCGGCGTCAGTTACTGGACGGTCAACAACTTCTTCAACGCCCAGTTCCGGGTTCTCGAATCAATGTTCCGCATTAAGAAACTGCTGTAATTCAATCTCAAAACTCGCCGGGCGGATTTTTCCGCCCGGTGTTTTGCATCTTGACAAAAGAATAGAAAGATGGGTATAGTCAAACAAAAACGAAGGAGAAGGATCTATGGGCGGTCAACCGGCGAATGTCAGGGAACTCGGCGCTTGCGGCAACGGCCTCGATGACGACTTTGAGGTGTTTCAAAAAGCGCTCGACAAAGCGGGGGATATCCTCATCCCGCCCGGCCTGTATAAAATCGGCGGCACGCTGAAAATCGGCTCAAATACGCGGTTAAAGGCGATGCCCGGCGCCGTCATGGTGCTGGCCGACGATGCCTGCAAGGCGGTCGGCGACTTCTTCCTCACAAACAAAAACCCCGGCGGCGGCGACACAAATATTACGGTCGAGGGCGGGGTCTGGAACGGCAACAACAAGGGCAACCCGCGCCGGGGCGGCCTGTTCGCGCAGGATTGCTACACCGGCGTGATGTTCAACTTCATCAATGTCCGGGGGCTCTCACTGACCGGCATGAAGCTGTGCGACGCCGAAAGCTATTTCATCCGCCTCGGCGAGGTCGACGGCTTCACCGTCTGTGATATCGATTTCGAGGCGTTCCATATGCGGCCCAACCAGGACGGCGTCCATCTGGGCGGCTTCTGCTTTCACGGGGAAATCGAGAACATCCGCGCGACGATGGCGGGCTCCACCAACGACGACGTGATCGCCCTCAACGCGGACGACGAGGTCAACCGCCTGGTCAACCTCGGCATGAAACGGGGCCCGATCGAACACATTATGGTAAAAAATGTGTCGGCGGCGGACTGCCACACCTTCGTGCGGCTGTTAAGCGTTCACGCGACGATTTCCGATATCGTGATTGACGGCGTGACGGGTGGTTTCCGCACCTACGCGCTGAATATGGACGCGGCGCGCTATTGCCGGACGCCTCTTTTCAAGGATGCCGACGAGCCGCTCGGCGTGGGGGATGTGCGCGATGTGGTCATAAAAAATATGTCCGTCCACAAAACGACGGACAATGACAATTCGCTCGTATTCATTGAAACCAACGCGGAATCGATAAGAATAGAGGATTTTAAAAGAAGAAGGGACCTTGAGCCTCCCAACACGGCAAAAAGCTTTGAGATGGGCAAGATGAAGCCGGTGCAACTGCTCGTTGACGGCGATAGCGTCGAAACGCCGCTGTTCGAGCGCGTCACGCTCGACGGGGACGGTTACAAGAGCATTGTTGTCAAAGGGACGGGGGTTTGACAACCGCTTAACCCTTAAAAACAAGTCGGGAACCGCCCGCACCCGGCTTGTTTTTTGAGTCGGATTTATGGGTTGCCACGCTCTTGACATCGGCACAATTTGAATATAGAATAGTTGAGGTAGTAATTCCGCGTCGACATAAATCGGCAAAAGATAGCCAACCACGAATTTTTCGAGGATACCACCCTTGTCGACTTCTACATCAACCACATGAATCTGATCGCTGAAACCTATTGAAAAAAGACCGCAAGGGACCAACGACGAGAAGTATACCGGCGATACAGCTTTATTAAGTTGTAGTGTATGATTTCATCAGCATTAAAAGGCAAAGGTGCCGGTAAACGGGTATAGATCGTTAAATAATTCAGGAGATGGAACAGAAATGAAAAAAGTATTGACAACAATTCTTGCCGCTGTGATGACACTGTCACTTGTCACAGTATCTGCGGCCGCGAACACGGCACGGGAACAAAGCACACTTCGGTTTGATGAAAACGGAAAATTTAAAATCCTTTTTCTGGCCGATGTACAGGATGTATACCCCATGAAGGAAGCGGCAGTTGAGTTCATCAATGAAGTGCTGGACAAAACGCAGCCTGATATTGTTGTTTTCGGCGGGGACAACATCGTTACCTCCGGCTTGGAAGCATATGAACAACTGCTTTCGCCGCTGGTGGAAAGAGGCATTCTGTTTACCTTTGTTTTCGGCAACCATGATGACGAGTGTTCGGATTTTAATCCCGAACAAATGCTGGCAGCCTATCAGCAGTATCCGGGCTGCCTCGCGTATGACGCAGACCCGGCTCTGCACGGCTGCGCGACGCATAACCTGGAGGTGAAAAGTTCTGACGGCACAAAAACAGCGTTTAATCTGTGGCTGTTTGATTCCGGCGCCTACTCGGACTATGAAAACGGCGAAAGCGGCTATGACTGTGTACGAAAAGACCAGATTGAGTGGTATAGAAATAGAAGCGAGGCTCTGCAAGCGGCAAACGGCGGCGATGTTGTTCCATCGCTCGCGTTCCAGCACATTATTGTGAAAGAGGTCTATGATGCGCTCTATTTCAGAACCCCCAACCTCGGGAAACTGACAAAAAACTTCTGCGACGGAACAAGTTACAGCCTGGTTCCGAACCCGTCCAAGTTCAGCGGGATTCTGCAGGAGCCGCCGTGCCCGTCGCTGGACAACGAGGGCGAATGGGATGCCTTTGTAGAACGGGGCGATGTGCTGGGCTGTGTCACGGGGCATGACCATGTGAATTCATTTGTCGCGGATTACAAGGGTGTCGACATCATACAGTGCCCGGGGGCGACATATAACTCATACGGTAAAACCAATGTCCGGGGAGGCACGTTGTTTACCATCGACGAAAACAATCCTTTTGAATATGACAGGCAGGTTATAACAGCCGCTTCCCTTGCCGTTAAAGACGGCAGCGAACTGCCCGGGCTCAACGGTTTCGGTTATTGGGATTACTTTTTTGCCAATGTATGGTATAAAATATTAGTGCTGTTTATGAATATTATTTAGGACCCTGTTCACAGGTCGTATCCGAAAGAAAAAATGAAAATTAAGAGGCTGCGCCGCTGAAGAAATTCCATGCGGCACAGCCTCAAAAATCTTTTCGTGTATTTCAAGTTATATCTTTCATATGTAATTTTTCGACTACTTTATAGCCATTTCCCACTCCAAGCGGAATACTTACGAGTTGCATTCGTTAATACGCAGCATCGGTTTCAGCCGCATCAGCGTCAACCGGTGGCGCATAAAGGCGCTGTATTTCAAGCCCGCCGCGCAAAGCGAGGCGCTCACGCCGATCTCTTCCGGAGTCACCGGCGCCCCGGCCGCCGCCATAAGGCGAAGTAGCTCTGCGTCGGCCGGCAGGGTGTCGTCGACGATTTGCCGGATATCGCCCCAGGCGGCTTGCAGCGCGGCGGGGGTAACGCCGTCGGTGACAGAGGGTCGGTTGGCCTTGAGCATCTCGTCCGCGAGCCCTTCGCCGTAGGCGTCTGTGATTTCATTCCAATCGAGGTTTTCGCGGGCCGGTTCCACGGCGGGCAGGAGGGTCATCTCCCTGTAAATTTTGTTGATGAGAACCGTAGCGACGCCGACTTTTTTGCCGTGAAAATCCGAAATCCGGCCTTCCTGCAGCTTCTTGACCTCCCAGAAATGCGAAAGCACATGCTCCGCCCCCGAAGCGGGGCGGACGCTGTTTTCGAGCCCCATGCAAAGGCCCGACAGCACCAGCGATTCCATCACGGCGGCCGCGGCCTCTTCGTCGCGCGCCGTAATCCGCTCCGCCATGGAAGCGATGTTGTTGACTGCTTTTTCCGAAAGGGCGGCGATGGCTTCGCAGTAGTGCTCGCCGGTCAGAAGATGGGATATGCGCCAGTCGGCAAGGGCGGTGTATTTCCCGATCATGTCGCCGAACCCGGCGGATTTCAGTTCGGCGGGCGAATCCGCGAGGATTTTCGTGTCCGCGAGGATGACCGAGGGCTGGCGGGCGGGGTAGGACACCTTGAAGTTGTTTTTGGTGATCGGCGAGGAGTTCGACGCGAATCCGTCCATGGACGGCGCGGTGGCAAAAATGGCAAACTCCTTGTTTTGGCGGAAGGCCGCCAAACGGCAGATGTCGTTTAAAGAGCCCGTTCCGACGGAGAGGATGCCCTCAATGTCCGCGCAAAGACCTTCCAACTCCTCGACCTGCTCCATGTCCGCCACGCGCAAATCGCCGTAGAGGTGTTCTTTCAAGGCGAAACCCGCGGTGAGCAGGCTTTCCGTGATACCGGCCGACGCTTTGATGGTGTTGCGGTCGGCGACAAACAGTATTTTTTTCGGGAAGCCGTGTTTGCCGAGAAGTTCCCCCGCCGACGCGGTGATTCCGCTATGAATCTCGACGGCGCGGATGTCCGTCCGGTGTTCGCGGCCGCATGAGCAGCCGCGCAAACTTGTAACAATGTCGTTTATATTCATCGTATCCCTCCGCTTTTTATCGCATATCAGTATAACACCTGCGGGAAAAATTACAAGTTCACCGGTTTAAACCGTAAAATTTTTAAAAAACGCTTGACAACGGCAAAAGTGTATGCAATAATCAAAAAAACTCTTTTGTAGGAGAAGCCGCCATGGCGCGTACACCCGCATACGGTTATTTTTGCTTTCGCTTTGCCGGATTTTACGGCAGGGCGGGTAAGAATTTTGCTGCATCGGGGAACGCTTGAATCGGGCGAGTCACAAATCAAGCTCCGCAGCGAAATTCGCTGGGGGGCTTTTTTATTTGAAACGGGCGAAGGGAGAACGCTAAAATGATTGTTATCTTAAAGGAAAACCACGACACCGAGCAGCTTGAAAATTTGAAGAATTGGCTGAAAAGCCTGAGTATCGACGTCCATGTCAGCACCGGCCGTCACCAGACGGTGCTCGGCCTCATCGGCGACACGACGGTCGTCGACGCCGATTTGATTCGCGCGCTCGGCATCGTCGAGGATGTCAAACTCGTGCAGGAGCCGTACAAGAAGGCGAACCGCAAGTTCCATCCCGCTGACTCGGTCATCGACGTCGGCGGCGTGAAGGTCGGCGGCGGCCGCGCGGTGATGATCGCGGGCCCCTGCTCCATTGAGTCCGAGGAGCAGGTCTGCGGCATCGCGGAAAGCGTGAAAAAATCCGGCGCGGCGATTTTGAGGGGCGGGGCGTTCAAACCGCGCACCTCGCCCTACGCGTTCCAAGGCCTTCGCGGCCACGGCATCGAGTTGCTGCTCGAGGCCAAAAGGCTCACGGGTTTGCCCATCGTGACGGAAATCATGGATTTATCCCAATTGGATTTGTTCGACAATGTCGATTTGCTTCAGGTCGGCGCGCGGAACATGCAGAACTTCGAGCTTCTGAAAGAACTCGGCC
>DAITOC010000006.1:0-29075 GCA_036834305.1 Clostridiales bacterium | reverse complement strand
GGCCGGCTTAAAAAACCGATACTGCTCAAAAGGGGCCTGTCGAGCACCCTGCAGGAGCTGCTGATGAGCGCGGAATACATCATGGCCAGCGGAAACGAGCAGGTAATCCTGTGCGAGCGCGGCATTCGGACCTTTGAGACGGCGACCAGGAATACCCTCGACATTTCCGCGGTTCCGCTACTCAAAGAACTGTCGCACCTTCCGGTCATCGTCGACCCAAGCCACGCGACGGGGCTTTCCAAACTCGTCAAACCCATGGCGGTCGCTGCCATCGCCGCGGGGGTGGACGGCATTATGGTCGAGGTCCACAACGACCCGCCGCACGCCCTGTGTGACGGCGTCCAGTCCCTGACGCCCGAGGCGTTTGACAGCCTCGCACGGGAAATCGAAGCGATCGAGCCGTTCGCTTTTAAATACACCAAATAAACCATACCGCGGGGGTGAAAGCCATGACAATCGGGATTATCGGGCTCGGGCTCATCGGCGGTTCGATTGCCAAAGCCGTCAAGAAAAACACGCAGCATACGATTTTGGGCTACGACATCAACGAATCCGTCGTTTACAAGGCGCGCCTGCTCGAAGCCATCGACGGGGAATTGAGCCGGGAAGCGATGGGTTCCTGCGACATTTGCGTCATCGCCCTTTACCTTGACGCCACGCTGAACTGCTTGCGGGAGAACGCGGCGTTTTTCAAAAAAGGCGGCGTCGTCGTCGACTGCTGCGGCGTCAAACGCGCCGTGTGTGAAGCGGCGAAGCCTTTGGCCGACGAGCACGGTTTTGTCTTTGTCGGCGGCCACCCGATGGCGGGAATCGAGTTCTCGGGTTTCGATTACTCGAAGAAAAACCTGTTCTATAAGGCGTCGATGATTGTCACCCCGGCCGCCGGCACCGCGATTGAAGTGATCGGAACACTCAAGAAACTGTTCCTTTCCATCGGTTTCAACAACTTCCAAATTACCACGCCCGAGGAGCACGACGCGATGATCGCCCTGACCTCACAGCTCGCTCACGTTGTTTCGAGCGCGTATGTCAAAAGCCCCGCGGCGCTGAAACACAAAGGCTTTTCCGCGGGCAGTTTCAAGGATATGACAAGGGTCGCGAAACTCAACGAGAAGATGTGGACCGAGCTGTTTCTGGCCAACGCCGACAACCTGGCCGCAGAGCTCGACGCCATCATCGCCCGGCTCGGCGACTACCGCACCGTCATCCGGAACAAAGACGCCGAAGCGCTCAACGGCCTGCTTCGCGACGGGCGGGAAATCAAGCAGATGCTTGATTAGTGGTTAGTGCCAAGGCTCCCTCGGTTGAGGGAGCTGTCGAGCGAAGCGAGACTGAGGGAGCGAAACAGAATGCGAAAAGTAACCGTACACTGTGAAAAATCACCGTACGATGTTCATATAGGACGGGGGCTGCTGCAAAGCGCCGGGGCCATCCTTGCTCAAAGCGTGAAGCCCTGCCGCGCCGTTTTGGTGACGGACGACAACGTCAACGCGCTATACGCGCGCGAGGTGGCCGATTCCTTGGAGGCGACCGGGTTTAACATGTTGAAATTTGTCTTTCCGCACGGCGAGAGGTCTAAAAACACCACTGTATTTTTGGAACTGCTGGAATTTCTGGCAGAAAACCGCGTCACAAGAAGCGACGTCGTCATAGCCCTCGGCGGCGGTGTGACGGGGGATATAGCGGGTTTTGCCGCCTCTGTCTACCTCAGAGGCATACGGTTCGTCCAGATGCCGACCACTCTTTTGGCGGCTGTCGATTCCTCCGTCGGCGGCAAGACCGGCGTCAACCTGAAGGCGGGCAAGAATCTCGCAGGAGCATTTTGGCAGCCTATGACGGTCATTTGCGATTGCGATACGTTCGCAACGCTGCCTTCGGAGATTTTGGCTGACGGCCTTTCGGAAACGATAAAATACGGAATGATTTCGGATAAACAGTTGTTCGAGTCTCTGAAAACAAACGGCTTTGAAGCGGACACCGAAGGCGTCGTCGAACGCTGCGTCGCCATCAAGGCCGAAGTCGTCGCCGCGGATGAGTTTGACACCGGGCGGCGCCAGCTGCTCAATTTCGGCCATACCGTGGGGCACGCGGTCGAAAAGCTGAGTTCGTATGAAAGTTCACACGGGCACGCCGTGGCAATAGGCATGGCCGTCATCACGAGGGCATGCGACCGTCTCGGCATGACGGAGGAACCCTGTTTTGAACCGCTGAAAGAGCTGTTGGACAAGTACGGCTTGCCGTCTTCGTGCCCGTTCGGCGCGGAGGAGCTCGCGGACGCCGCCTTGGCCGACAAAAAGCGTTCGGGCGATTTTGTCAATTTGGTTGTTCCGCTGAGGGTAGGGGAATGCGCGCTGAAAACAGTGCCCGTGAACGAACTCGAACGCTTTATCGCCGCGGGGCTCGGGGGATAATCGATATGGATATTCTGATTTCACCGTCGTTTCTGAAAGGGCGCCTGACCGTGCCGGCTTCCAAGTCCGATGCGCACCGCCTGCTTATCGCCGCCGCCCTGTCGAAATCACAGACAATAATCAACCTCAACGGCTTTTCGAAAGACATTGACGCTACCGTAAGTTGTCTGGAGGCTTTGGGCTGCCGAATCGTGCGCGGCAGCGATACACTGACCGTGAACCCGGTTTGGCAAGGGCTTCGCGCCCACCCTGTTTTACACTGCGGGGAAAGCGGCTCGACGCTGCGCTTCCTGCTGCCCGTCGCCGCGGCGCTTTGCGCGGAGTTCACGATGACCGGGGAAGGCCGTCTGCCCGGAAGGCCGATGGCGCCGCTGACGGGGCAGATGACAAGGAACGGCTGCCGGTTCGAGCCGGAAACGCTGCCTTTTAAGGTGACGGGGCCGCTGCGCGGCGGGCTCTTCGAGCTGCCCGGCAATATCAGCTCGCAGTTTGTGTCCGGCCTGCTGTT
This sequence comes from Clostridiales bacterium, assembly GCA_036834305.1. Taxonomy (GTDB): domain Bacteria; phylum Bacillota; class Clostridia; order Oscillospirales; family Acutalibacteraceae; genus UBA1447. The sequence continues at coordinate 26,156 of DAITOC010000006.1, read as the reverse complement.
CGCCCTGCCGCTGCTGAAAGAAGACAGCGAAATTGTGTTGACCTCGCCGCTCGAGTCGGCCGGGTACGCGGACATGACGCTCGCGGCGCTTGAAAAGTTCGGCATCCGGGTAAGCCGGGAGGAAAACCGCTTTGCGGTGCCGGGCGGCCGAACCTATGCGTCGCCCGGCGAAGCGGCGGCGGAGGGCGACTGGTCGAACGCCGCGTTCTGGCTTGTCGCCGGGGCGGTCAACGGCGGCGTCGCCTGCGAGGGGCTCGACACCTCGTCGCGCCAGCCGGATAAAGCAATCGTCCAACTGCTTGAACGCATGGGGGCGGATATCACGGTCAAAAACCAAACCGTCACGGCCCGCGCCGGCAAGTTAAAAGGCATCCGCGCCGACATTTCGGAGACACCCGATTTAGCGCCTGTTCTGGCCGTCGCCGCGGCGTTCGCCGAAGGGACGACGGTGTTTGAAAACGCCGGCCGGCTGCGGCTGAAAGAAAGCGACCGTCTTTCCGCCATTGCCTCGAATCTGAAGGCATTGGGGGCCCGGGCCGAACTCGAAGGAGATGCTCTTGTCATACACGGCGAAGGAACGCTTCGCGGAGGAGCAGCCGACGGCTTCAACGACCACCGGATGGTCATGGCCGCCGCCGTCGCGGGGACTGCCTGCGAAACATCGGTGGAAATTCGCGGCGCGGGGGCCGTGGGGAAATCGTACCCGCGTTTCTTTGAAGATTTAAAACAACTGGGAGGGAAGGCCGATGTCGTCTGAATTTGGCAAAAATATTAAGGTGTCCGTGTTCGGCCAGTCGCATTCCAAAGCCATCGGCGTCGTAGTCGACGGCTTGCCCGCCGGCGAGACAATCGACATGGAGGAACTCGGGCGCTTTATGAAACGCCGCGCGCCGGGGTCCGGCTCTTACGCGACGAAACGGCGCGAGGAGGATGTCCCCGAAATCTTGTCCGGCCTGCTCGACTCCGTCACCTGCGGCGCCCCGCTTTGCGCCGTCATCGCGAACACGGATGTTCGTTCGGAAGACTATGACAATCTCAAAGACACACCGCGGCCGTCCCACGCCGATTACCCCGCCTATGTCAAACACAAGGGGTTTCACGACGCGCGCGGCGGCGGCCATTTTTCGGGCCGGCTGACCGCGCCGCTGTGCGCCGCGGGCGGCATCGCCCTGCAAATCCTTCAACGCCGCGGCGTCACCGTCGGCGCGCATATCGCGGCCGTCGGCGCCGTGGAGGACGACGCGTTTGACCCCGTCAAAACCGACGCGGCCTTGTTGGATGTTGTAAAGGCAAAGGACTTTACAGTTCTGAACGATGCGGCGGGGCGGCAAATGCTCAGGGAAATTGAGGCCGCGGCGGCGCAGAGCGATTCTGTCGGCGGCGTGGTCGAATGCTGCGCGCTCGGGCTGCCGGCCGGGCTCGGGGAACCAATGTTCGACGGGCTCGAAAACCGCCTGGCCGCCGCAATGTTCGGCATTCCCGCCGTGCGCGGCGTCGAGTTCGGGTCGGGTTTTCAGGCGGCGAAAATGCGCGGCTCTCTTCACAACGACCCGTATTTTTACGACGGGGACGCTGTGCGGACAAAGACCAACAACCACGGCGGCGTTCTCGGCGGCATCAGCACGGGCATGCCTCTGCTGTTCCGGGCTGCGTTCAAGCCGACCGCGTCCATAGGCAAAGAGCAGGCTTCCGTTAGCCTGAAAGCGAAAACCGACACCGTTTTAGCCGTTCGCGGCCGACACGACCCTTGCATCGTGCCACGGGCCGTGCCCGTCGTCGAAGCGGTCACCGCCCTGGCAATTCTGGATTTTCTACTATAAACGAAGGAGAAACGGCATGGATATCACACAACTCAGGGAAAACATCAACGCGCTCGACGACAAACTCAGGGAGTTGTTTCTTGAGCGTATGGAACTCTCACAGAAGGTATCCCTTTACAAAAAGGAGAACAACCTGCCCGTGCTCGACAAAGGGCGGGAGCGCGAGATTCTCTACCGCCTGACGGAAAACGCTGACCCCGAGCAGCAGAAGTATATAAAAACGCTGTTTTCGACCCTGTTCAGCTTAAGCCGGTCCTACCAGAACACTGTTTTGGCGGGCGGCTCGCCCCTCGCCGAAAAGATCAAACGGGCTGTGGCGGACACTCCCGCGCAGTTCCCGCAGCGGGCGGTCGTCGCCTGCCAGGGCGTCGAAGGCGCGTATTCGCAAATCGCGGCGGACAAGTTGTTTTCCCTGCCGAACATTATGTATTTCAACACTTTCGAGGGCGTGTTCCGGGCGGTGGAAAAGGGGCTTTGCGCCTACGGCATCCTGCCCATTGAAAACAGTTCGCACGGTTCCGTCACGCAGGTCTACGACCTGATGAAAAGGCATGACTTCCACATTGTCCGCTCGCTGAAACTGAAAATCGACCATTCCCTGTTGGTCAAGCCCGGCTGCAAAGCGGAGGATGTGCGTGAGATTTTCTCCCACGAGCAGGCTATCGGCCAATGCGAGAATTTTTTGATGAACCTCAAAAATGTCAAGGTGACCGTGGTCGAAAACACGGCCGCCGCCGCCCAAACGGTCGCGCAATCCGACCGGAACGATGTGGCGGCCATCTCCTCGCGCGACTGCGCGGAACTCTACGGCTTGCAGGAGGCGAAAAGCGACATTCAGGACCGGGCCAACAACTTCACCCGTTTCATCTGCATCAGCCAAAAACTCGAAATCTACCCGGGCGCCGACAAAATCAGCCTGATGCTGTCCCTGCCGCACCGGCCGGGCTCTCTGTATGAAACCATCTCCAAGTTTTCCGTGTTGGGCCTCAACCTCACGAAGCTTGAGAGCCGCCCCGTTCCCGACAAAAACTTTGAGTTCATGTTCTATTTCGACATCGACGCCTCCGTGGCTTCCGAACCCGTCGTCGGCTTGTTGTGCGACCTCGCGGCGGGGAGCGAACAGTTCGATTTTTTGGGCAACTATGCCGAATCCTGACAAAGGCGGTGGATGATGGAATACGGCCTCATCGGCGAGCACCTTTCGCACAGTTACTCCCGGCAGATTCACGCGCTGCTGGGCGGCTACGATTATCAAATCGTCAGCCTGCCTCTGGAAGAACTCGAGGGCTTTTTCCGCCGCCGTGAATTCCGGGGGCTCAATGTCACCATACCGTATAAAAAGGCCGTCATCGCGTATTGCTCGGCCATTTCGGACACGGCCGCGAAAATCGGCAGCGTCAACACGATTGTCACCGCCGCCGACGGCTCTTTATACGGAGACAACACCGATTACTACGGGTTCGCGTACATGGCGAAAAGGGCACGCATCGGCTTCGCGGGCAAAAAAGTCCTCGTGCTCGGCAGCGGCGGCACCGGCGCCACCGCCGAGGCGGTAGCGGCCGACGCCGGCGCGCGGGAAGTCGCCGTCGTTTCGAGAACCGGCAAAGTCAACTACGCCAACATCGGCGAACAGGCGGACGCCGACATCGTCGTCAACGCCACCCCGGTCGGGATGTATCCGGACACGGAACAATCCCCGGTCGACTTAACGCTGTTCCCGCGCTGCGCCGGCGTTCTTGACGTCACCTATAACCCGCTTCGCACAAGGCTCCTGCAGCAGGCCGCCGAACTCGGCATTCCCCGCGCGAACGGCCTGGCTATGCTCGCTGCGCAGGCGAAAAAAGCGAGCGAGCTGTTCACCGGCGCCGCCCTCCCGGAGGAAAAAATCGAATCGATTGTCAAAAAGCTTACTTTGGCGATGAGCAACATCGTCCTCGTCGGCATGCCCGGCAGCGGCAAATCCACCGTCGGGAAGCTCCTAGCGGAAAAAACGCGGAAAGCCTTTGTCGACACGGATGAGCTTGTCGAGCGGGAGGCAGGCATGGCGATCCCCGAACTTTTTGAACGGTTCGGCGAGGAACGCTTCCGCGAAATCGAAGCCGAAGCCGTCGCGAAGGTCGGCAAGGAGAAGGGGCAGGTCATCGCGACGGGCGGGGGAGCGGTTTTAAGCCGCGAAAACCGGCGCAACCTCAAACAAAACGGCTTCGTTGTTTTTCTGAAACGCGGCCTCGACAAGCTCGAGCGCGAAGGCCGTCCGCTTTCCGAGGGCGACGGCGCCCTCGCGAGACTCTACGAAACGCGCCTGCCGCTGTACCGCGAAATCGGCGACATGGCGCTTGACAACGACGGCACGGCTGAAGAAGCCGCCGATACGGTATCAGAGGTGTTTTATGAAACTGCTTGTGATTAACGGCCCGAACATCAATATGCTCGGCATCCGCGAAAAGGAGATTTACGGAGCGCGGACCTACGACGGCTTAATCGGGTATGTCAAAACCGTCTGCGCCGAAAACGGCATAGAGGCCGAATTCTTTCAGTCAAACCACGAGGGCGCCATCGTCGACGCGATTCAGGGGGCGCTCGGGCTCTTTGACGGCATCGTTATCAACCCGGCCGCCTATACCCACACGAGCATCGCAATTCTCGACGCGCTGAAAGCCGTCGCGTTACCCGCCGTTGAGGTGCATCTGTCGGATATTTACAGCCGCGAGGCGTTCCGCCATGTTTCCTATGCGGGCATGGCCTGCGTCAAGACCGTTTGCGGCCTCGGGTTTGAGGGGTATAAAGAGGCGGTTTTGTTTCTGAAAGACTATCTGGTGGCGCAGAAAAAAGTTCCATAAGAAATTAAAAATATACACTAAAAATCGTAAAATGACAGTTAAGTCAGTAAAATATGAAAAATTTCAATTTTTCTTGACTTAACTGTTATTTTTGATGCAATTGAGCCGGATGAAAGTTATAATAGCGGTAGAGCCGTTAGGGAAAAAACCTAAAAATGAGGTGCTTTGATGAAAAGGCTGAAAAGACTGTTCTCGGCGCTGCTCGCTTTCGCGGTTTTGCTTTCCGCTTTCGGTGTTCAAGCCGGCGCGGCCGGCCTGACCGTCACCGGCAATATCGCGGAACTCGACCTCACCGAACTCGACGCGATGATCGCGGAGCTCGACGGTTTGGCGGCGCAATGCGAACAACGGAATTTGAGCTGCGATTACGAACAGGTCAACATCGCCGTGCTTAAAAAGTTCGCGCAAATCCTCGCGGAGGACAAAACGAACAACTACGCCGAGGAACTCGAGTTCACGGTCAATTCCCTCAACCGCCTTTACGCCGAAGCGAAGAGCGGGTTCGAGGGGATTCTCGGCGGCGCCGCCGCGCCGTTGGGCTCGCCGCGTTACCTCACAGGGAAAAGAAAAATTGAAGGCGGCTCGATTATCGCGCCGACCACCGCCGGCGACAGGCCGTATTATTTCATCGGTTACGGCCATTTCGGCACCGCCGCGAACGACATCACGGTGATGAACAGCCTCGGCGCGAGTATTATTCAAAACGAAATGGGGCCGGACTCCGTCATTGTGCCGCGGGGGCAGGGCAGCCATGCAGACCTGCTTGAGGACGACGCGTTCGACGTGAACACGGCCGCGATATACAACCGGATTGTGCCGACTCTTCAGAAAGCCGCGGCGAACAATGTCTGCGTGAGCCTGCTGATATCGCCGCACTATTTCCCCGGTTTTCTGTATGAGTTGTATCCGGATTTGGCCTTTCCCGAAAGCGGCGGGTTCATCAAATACCACATCAACCACCCGGTTGCCCGGCGGGTCATGGAGACTTATCTCCGAACGCTGATACCCATCGTCGCCCGGTACGACTCCCTGTTTGAAATCTGTTTGACCAACGAGCCCGTTTATGTCAGCTCCGAGTCGGCTTATGACACCCCCGCCTGGCGGGAATACCTGAAAAACAAATACGCGACCGTCGGCGAGCTCAACGAAACCCTCGGTACCGCGTATGCCGGTTTTGAGGAGATTTCGATGCCGCCCTCCGGCGAGCGCTCGGCTCTCGCGCGCGAGTGGGTGCTTTTCAACAACCGGCTGTTCGCCGGCTGGCATCAATGGATGACGGGCATCATCAAAGAAATCGCCCCCGGCGTTCCGGTTTCCGCGAAGGTAATGAGCTATGTGTCCTATAACGAGACCTCGGCATGGCGGGGCACCGATTACGCGCAGTTCGCGGAATTCACCGACTTCAACGGCAACGATACTTGGGCCAATGTCGACAGCAAAAATTCAACGCTGTATTCTAAAACAGCCTGGTATGACTACATGGGCGATATCAAAAACGCGCCGATCATCAACTCTGAGGACCACATCATCGGCGACCGCTCGAAACTGTACGGCGATGACGAGAACAAACTGCTGACCTCGTTTGTCGGCGCGGATATGTGGCAGGGCGCCATCCACGGCCGGGACGCGAACACGATTTGGGTCTGGGAACGCTCCTACGACGACGCGAGCGATTTCAACGGCAGCATCCTGCACCGGCCGGAATGCGTCGCCGCCGTCGGCCGCACGGCGCTCGACATCAACCGTCTGGCGAATGAAGTGCGGGCTTTCGACAGCGCCAAAGAGGATGTGGCGATTCTGTTTTCGGATACATCAAGGGTCTTTGACGCGACATACACAAACTATCTCCTGCTCGCGTGCCGCGCAGCGTCGAACGCGGGCAAAACCTTCCGATTTGTCACCGAAGACACCCTCGGCGATTTGGAGGACGGCATGCTGCTGCTGGTGCCCAACGCCGTTTGGGTCAAGCGCTCGACGCTTGAGGCCGTCAACGCCTACGCGCTCGCCGGCAACGAGGTCATGCTGCTGAGCCGCTGTATGAGCATGGATGAAAACGGCAAGCCGCAGGATGAGGCATTGCTCGAAAGCCTGTACGAAAACAGCACGGTCGTCGGCGTCAACCCCGTCTGGTTTTTAGCCGGTACGCTGATGAAACTGCTCAACGGTGTTTTGAGGCTGTTTACTTCTTACCAAATCGACGCGACGATGGGCGTGTTCGGCTGGCTATCGCTCAACCGGAATATCGCCGGCATCCTGTTGGCGCTGCCCTTCCTCTATTTGAATGAAAGCACGCTGAGAAACCGGGTTTTGGAAAAGAGCCCGAACGACGTGATGTTCAAGGGAGGCCTCTTGGACAATACGGTGGCTGACGTCGAATGGCGCGTCACCGAATACAACGGCAGGCTGCTTGTCAATGTCTGCAGTTACAACGATACGCCGGTGAAAAATGTCTCGCTCGTTTACAAAGGCCGGACACTCGGGACGCTTGACGAACTCATCGGCCAACGGCAGGTGTCGGACGGCTTCACGCTCGAACCGTACGAGCCGATGCTGTTCTCGATAGATAAGTAGGGGATGGCGTTTTATGAACGAAATTACATTGCCATCGGGTGCCGTTATAAAAGCCGCCGCCCAAAACGGCCGTATCTGCCTTATGGCCGAACCGGCGGGCGGGGCCGGCGAGCCGGTTTTGCTCGACGAAATCAACGATGTTCGGTGCGCGGACCCGCATTTGCTGATCGGTAAAAACGGGGCTTTGCGCCTTTTCTACACCGCGTTCCCCGGCGTGGATATCGATACGGCGCAGCCGATGTTCCGGTACGCCGAAAAGGGCAACTACGGCGACAACTTTGTCAAATGGGACCGGCGCGACGCGGTTTACCCCCGCTTGGGGGGCAGCTTTACCGACGGCAGGCAGAGCGACGGGGTCAACGAGGCGCGGGACACCTTCGCGCCCGAACTGTGCGCGCGATACAAACAAATCGGCAGCCTGCTGGCGGAAAAACTGGGTTTTGACGCGGAGGCGTTCGGCCGGTTTGTCGAGGAAAAACGCCTGTTGGCGCTCGGAAAGCTCTACGGGGTGAAGACGAAAAAATACAACTACCCCTTCGCCAGGCGAACCGGTTTTTCGTTGAGAGGGGCACCTTTGGAATTTGATTTTTACGGCAAAAACGCGCTGGTGCTGCCGCTGTATTCGAACGCCTTTCGCTGCGCCCTGCTGGCGTATTCGTTTGACAACGGCGAAAACTTCGATAGCGGCGACTATGTGATTTGCCCGCTCGGCGAAAAGGACGAATTCGTCCTCAACGAAACGCGCCGGGAAATCAATCTGGCCGCCTTAACGCCCACCGGCTTGAGGCCGGTCGGAAACACTCCGGACTTGGGCGGGACCTGGGAAACGCTGCCGGATTACACCGACTTCTCCTATACCGTCAAATCCGGGGTCGTGCCGAAACCGAAACAAAGCCGGCAACGGCATTTCTCCGTCAAAGTGTTCGCCAAACCCGCGCCGGTGAAGGGCTGGCGCTTTGTCAAGCAAATGGTCCGCAACGAAAGGCCGCTTGACTATTTGAAAAAGAAGCCACCGGCGGCCGTTCCCTGCGAACCGTTCGAACCGGTAAAGATCGAGGGGCTCGACGGTTACGAAACCCCCGTTATCGAGGACATTTTCCCGCTGATCAAAGAACACACCCACGGTTCCGGTATCGCCTGCCTGCCCGACGGCGAACTGCTGAGCGTTTGGTTTCAGTCCGATGGCGAGCGGCAGGGCAACGACGGCCGCATACTCGCGGCGAGAAAACCCGCGGGCGCCGCGTGGCTCGAGCCGTTTGTCATCGCCGATGTCGCCGGTATGGCCGACTGCAACCCGACCGTTTTTCTGGACCAAACGCAACGCCTGTGGTTCTTCTGGTACCCGGTGCTCGCCAACTGCTGGGAAACCTCGCAGCCGAAATACCGGGTTGCCGAAAAGGGCTGCTATGAATTCGCGAACGGCTATATAAAAAGCCCGAAATGGTCCTTACAAGGAATCTTAAACCCCGGAAGGCCGGACGAACTGCAGGGCCGGGTCGTCGGGTTTGAAAACGGCCGGTATCTCTACGGCGAAGTCAACGGCGAGTGCCGTTACATAACCGCCGCGCAGTTCGCCGAACATCCCCTTCCGAAAAAAGAATACATACAATTTGAGGACCGGTACATCACCGACCCGTTTGTGATTGCATACCGCAACTCCATTTTGGATACGGTCGATTTCTTCCGGAAAAACCGCGTTTACGCCGGCCTGACGCCGGCTCTTGAAATTTACCTCCGGTGGGAGTCCGAAAGGGTCTGCAGGGTGGCCGCGGGGGTGGAAGACGGCTACAAGAAGTGGCGCCCGGTCACCCGCCCGCTCGGCTGGCAGACAAAAAACAAACCGATAGAATTTGACTTCGAGGGCAAAACCCGGCTGCTCATCCCGCTGTATTCGGACGGCCTGCATTGCTGTTTAACCGCTTACACCGATGATGGCGGCGAAACCTGGGGTTACGGCCTGCCATTCGGCTCTATCGCGCCAGAGCAGGCGGCGAGCGTACAACTGAAGGACGGCCGGCTCCGCTCCTATTTCCGCAACAGCACGCCGACCGGCAACATCATCAGCTGCGAGTCGGCCGACGGCGGCGAAACCTTCGCCAACCTGCAAATCAACGCGGCGCTGCGCCACGAAGGCGGGTTTGACATCGTCAAACTGAAAAACGGCCTATGGGTCATGTCCGTCACCGACCCGTATCTGGCCAAGGGAGTACGGCCCCACAACCGCGCGCGCTTGCGAATCGCCGTTTCCAAAGATGAGGGGAAGACCTGGGAGTGCACGCCCCTCGAGCTCGACACCGCCGGCCGCAGGGCTTTCCACTATTCCGCCGTCACCGAAGGCCCGGACGGCAACATCTATGTTTCCTACAGCCATGACGACGAGCAGGGCATGAACAACATCCGGTGCGCGGTAATCAAAAAACAAGGGATTGTTTAGAATGAAGACTGTAAAGCATTCAACAGAAATTTGTGTGGTCGGCGGAGGGATAGCCGGTCTGTGCGCGGCCATCGCGGCGGCGAGGCACGGCGCGAAGACAATCCTCGTCCAGGACCGCCCGGTGCTCGGCGGCAACGCCTCGAGCGAAATCCGCATGTGGATTTGCGGCGCCCATGGCAAGGATAACCGCGAGACGGGCATCGTCGAGGAACTGACGCTTGAAAACTTTTATCAGAACCCCGGGCTCAAATACCCGCTGTGGGACAGCGTGCTCTATGAAAAAGCGATCCTCGAGCCGAATTTAACACTGCTGCTCAACACGAGCTGCCTTGACGCCGTAACGGAAAACAACCGGATTAAGAGTATCAAAGCCTGGCAGTCGAACGCCGAAACATGGCACGACATCAAGGCGGCCTGGTTCGCGGACTGCTCGGGTGATTCGATTCTGGCGCCCTTGACCGGCGCGGAATTCATGCTCGGCCGGGAGGCGAAAGCCGACTTTAACGAATCGATAGCCCCCGATATCCGCGACAATAAAACTATGGGCATGAGCTGTTTGTTTCAAATCCGGGAAACGCCGGGAAAGACGGTGTTTATCCCGCCGGTTTGGGCGTACCGCTACCCTTCCGACGAGGACCTGCCCTACAAGAGCCACGGCAGAAACAGCAACTTCTGGTGGATTGAACTCGGCGGGGACGGCGACAGCCTCCACGACACCGACAAATACCGCGACGAGCTGCTGAAAATCGCCTACGGCGTTTGGGATCACATGAAAAACCACGGCGACCACGGGGTGGAAAACTGGGAACTGGAATGGATCGGCTTTCTGCCCGGTAAGCGCGAAAGCCGGCGTTATGTCGGCAAGCACATCATTACCCAAAACGACGTCGAGACCGAAGGCCGCTTTGACGACATCGTCGCCTACGGCGGCTGGACCATGGACGACCACTTCCCGAAGGGTTTTTACCACGACGGACCCGGCACGATTCATCACCCGGCCCCCTCGCCTTGGGGCATTCCGTTAAGGAGCCTCTATTCAAACAACATAGAAAACCTTGTCTTCGCCGGCCGGAACATCAGTACCACCCACGCCGCCATGAGCTCCTCGCGGGTGATGGCAACCTGCGGCATTATGGGGCAGGCTGTAGGCACCGCGGTCGCCATGGCTCTGAAAGATAACACGACGCTTGAAGGTTTGGAAATCCCGAAGCTGCAGCAGCAGCTGATGGACGATGATTGTTATATCCCGTGGCACAAACGGGAAGTTTCGGCCCTGTCCCGCAACGCGGTATGCAACGCGGGTATTGTGCGCAGCGGTGTTGACCGGGGCGAGGATAACCTGTGGATAGGAGCGGTGGGCGAGTACCTGGAATATACCTTTGAAAAGCCTCAAACCATCGCCGGCATCCGGCTGGTATTTGACAGCAACCTGAACCGGAACTATCAGAACATGCCCTGCAACTATCCGCTCGAACAAACCCGTTTTCATCTGCCCGAATCCTTGGTGAAAGAGTACAAAATTGTCGGCACGAAAGCGGATGGCAAGGAAGTGTTCCTGCACATCACGGACAACCATCAGCGTTTTGTCCGGCACAAGGTCGAGTGGGAGAACATCCTATCTGTAAAGCTTACCACCCTTACAACTTGGGGCGATGAAAAATTCCGTGTTTTCGGGTTTGAGGTCGAGTGATTGAATAGTTCGGCAAAACCCTACGAAATGAGGAGATGGCTTTTGTGGAATGCCCTCAAAGAAAACCGCAAAGATTGAAAGGTTATGATTATTCTCAAAACGGCGCTTACTTTATTACAATCTGTACCGCAAACAGAAGCAATATCTTGGCGGAAATTGTAGGGTTCGGCATCCCTGACGAACCGCAAGAAAATGTAGGGTTCGGCATCCTTGACGAACCGCAAGTTAAAATGTCGGATGTCGGAATAAAAGTATGTGAAAGCCTTGAATTCATTAACAAAAACAGTACAAGCATAACGATTGATAAATATGTGGTGATGCCGAATCATGTTCATATTATCTTGTTCATAAATAACGGTTCGTCAGGGATGCCGAACCCTACGAATGCGATTGTTCCAAAGACAATCTCCTCATTAAAACGTTTTACCAACAAATCCTGTGGATTCTCCCTGTGGCAATCACATTATTATGATCATGTTGTACGCGACGAAGAAGATTATTTAAGGATATGCAGATACATGGATGAGAATCCGCTAAAATGGCAAGAGGATAAATATTATTTGGACAATAATGTAACATGAATAAACACCCGCCGGGAACAAAGCTCGGCAGGTGCAAACCAATAAAGTTGGGTTTATATTTTTTTCATCGCGTTCATCAGCCCGCCGGCGTCAATTATCCCCTGCAAAAACGCCGGAAACGGCGGGAAGGTGCTTGTTTCGCCTTTGGTGAGGTTGGTGATGGTGCCGGCGGCGAGGTCGATTTCCAGCTCGTCGCCGTTGTCAATTTCGGCGTCCGTCTCGATAATCGGCAGGCCGGTGTTGATGGCGTTTCGGTAGAAAATGCGGGCGAAGCTTTTAGCGACCACGCAGGATATGCCCGAATACTTGATCGCAATGGGCGCGTGCTCGCGCGAGGAGCCGCAGCCGAAGTTGCTGCCGGCGACAATAATGTCGCCCGGCTTTATTTTTTTCGCGAAGTCCTTGTCGATATCCTCCATGCAATGGGAGGCCAGTTCTTTCGGGTCGGAGGTATTCAGGTATCGAGCGGGAATGATGACATCGGTGTCGACATTGTCCCCGTATTTTATCACTGTTCCTTTTAAGAGCATAATGTGCCTCCAGTCTCTTATTACAGGTTTTCCGGTGTTTCCAATTTTCCCGCCAGCGCCGAAGCCGCCGCGACCGCGGGGCTCGCGAGGTATACCTCGCTGCCGGGATCACCCATGCGCCCGACAAAGTTGCGGTTCGTCGTCGCGACGCAGCGCTCGCCTTTCGCCAAAATGCCCATGTGCCCGCCCAGGCAGGGCCCGCACGTCGGCGCGGAAACCGCGCAGCCGGCGTTGACAAAAATTTCAAGCAGCCCGAGTTTCATAGCGTCAAGATAAATCCGCTGGGTGGCGGGGATAATCAGCGCGCGCACTCCCTTGGCGACTTTTTTGCCTTTGAGGATTTCCGCGGCCGTGACGAAGTCGGATAAGCGGCCGTTGGTGCACGAGCCGATGACGACCTGGTCGATTTTCACCTCACCGATTTCATCGAAAGTTTTGACATTTTCGGGCAGATGGGGGAAGGCGACCGAGGGCTTTAGTTCGGCAAGGTCAATCTCCATCACATATTCATAAGCGGCATCCGGGTCGGCGTAGTATACGCGGGGCGGTTTGGCGCCGTGGTCTTCGAGATATTGGACGGTTTGCTTATCCACCGGGAAAAAGCCGTTTTTCGCCCCCGCCTCGATAGCCATGTTGCAGATGCACAGGCGGTCGTCGACGGTCAGGTTTTGAACGCCGTCGCCCGAAAACTCCATGGATTTATACAAAGTGCCGTCGACGCCGATTTTGCCGATGATATGCAGGATAACGTCTTTGCCCGAAACCCACTTGGAGGGTTTTCCGTGAAGCACAAAAGACATGGCGGAAGGAACGCGCAGCCAGGCTTTGCCGTATGCCATGCCGACGGCCATATCCGTCGAGCCGACGCCGGTCGAAAACGCGCCGAGCGCACCGTAGGTGCAGGTGTGGCTGTCCGCGCCGATGACCAAATCGCCGGCTGTTACCATACCTTTTTCGGGCAGAAGGCAATGCTCGACGCCGACCTCGCCGACATCAAAGAAGTTCACGATGTTTTTTTCATCGGCGAACTCCCGGACTTTTTTGGATTGTTCCGCGGCCTTGATATCTTTGTTCGGTGTGAAATGGTCCAGCACCAGGGCGACTTTTTCTCGGTCAAAGATGCAGTCACAGCCCGCCTTTCGGTATTCGTTGATGGCGACGGGGGCCGTGATGTCGTTGGCCAGAACCATGTCCAGGTCGGCCATAATCATGTCGCCGGCCGCCACGGACTCCCTGCCGCAGTGGGCGGCGAGGATTTTTTGAGAAGCGGTCATGCTCATGGGCGGTCACCTCTTTCTTATTGAGTATGTATTCGATGGAATCCACAAGCGCCTGCCAGCTCGCGGCGATGATGTCGGTCGACACGCCGACCGTCGTCCACGAAACCGCGCCGTCGGTGCTCTCAATGAGAACGCGGACTTTCGCGGCGGAAGCCTGTTCGGCGGTCAAGACACGAACCTTGTAGTCGGTCAGGTGGACTTTCGCGAGCTCGGGGTAAAAGACGTTCAGCGCTTTCCTCAGCGCCATATCGAGGGCGTTGACGGGGCCGTTGCCTATAGCGGCCGAGGTTTCCATTTTGCCGTTGACCTCGATGCTGAGCATGGCCGACGCGCTCTTGTCCCCGTCGGGCGATGGGAATTCGCCGCTCGTGCGGTACATACAAAGCCGGAAATGCGGCTTGTACCGCCCGAGAATGTTGAGCACCATCAGTTCAAAACTCGCGTCGGCCGACTCAAACTGGTACCCCTCGTGCTCGAGCTCCTTCAGCCGGCTGACGATGCGCGCCGTTTCCGGCGAATTTTTGTCAAAGCCGGGCGCGAGCGCCGTGAGCTTCGCGAGCACGGTGGTTCGGCCCGAGACTTCGCTCATTAAAAACCGCCGCTTGTTGCCGACGAGGGCCGGGTCGATATGTTCGAAGGATTGGGAAAGTTTGCTGACGCCGTCGATGTGCATGCCGCCCTTATGCGCGAACGCGCTCGCGCCGGCGTACGGTTTGTTGTTCGGCACCACGAGATTCGAAATTTCATCCATGCGAATGACGGTTTCGGTGAGCATCGACAAATCGTTCGCGACGCATTCGTAGCCGTGCTTGAGCTGCAGGTTGGGGATGACGCAGCTCAAATCCGCGTTGCCGCACCGCTCGCCGATGCCCGTGAATGTGCCCTGTACATGGACGGCGCCGGCCTCGACCGCGAGCATGGAGGAAGCGACCGCGCAGCCGATGTCGTTGTGGCAGTGAATGCCGACGCGGACGCCGGGGAACGCGGCGACGGCCTCTTTGGTGCCTGCGCGCACCGTAATGGGCGAGGCTCCGCCGTTGGTGTCGCACAAACACAGAACGTCCGCGCCCGCGGCCGCCGCGGCCTTAAGCACCTCCATCGCGTACGCCGCGTTGGCGTTTCGGCCGTCGAAATAGTGCTCGGCGTCAAAGATGACCTCCCGGCCGTGCCTTTTGAAAAAGGATACGGTGTCGGAAACGAGAGCGAGGTTTTCCTCCAAGGTGACGCCGAGGATTTTATGGACATGCAAATCCCACGACTTGCCGAAAATCGCCACCGTCGGTGTTCCTGCGTTGAGCAGGGACAGGATGTTCGGGTCCTCGGTCACCCGCGTGTTTTTCTTGCGGGTGCTGCCGAACGCGCAAAGCACGGCGTTCTTGAGCTTAAGGTTTGCGGCTTTTTGAAAAAACTCAATATCCTTCGGGTTCGAGCCCGGGTTCCCGGCCTCGATATACGCGACGCCGAAATCGTCGAGCGTCCGAACGATATTCAGCTTGTCACTGACAGAAAACGATATACCTTCGCTTTGCGCGCCGTCACGCAGGGTGCTGTCGAAGATTTCTATCTTCATAGGCTGCCTCCTCAAGACAGGGGGACGGTTCATCTGCCGCGGCAGATGCCGGCTGTCCGATCTCTAATCTTTTAAAACAGCGCCGCTGTCCGCGGAGGAAACCGCTTTGGCGTAACGCTTTAAGTAGCCGCTCAGCGCCGGCCTTGCCGGACTCTTGAAATTCTTCTTGCGCTGCTCGATCTCCGTTTCCGGTACGCCGAGCTCGATACGGCGGCCGACGATGTCAATGTTGACGGTATCGCCGTCGCGGACATAGGCGATGAGCCCTCCGCTGACGGCTTCCGGCGAGATGTGGCCGATGGCCGCCCCTCTTGTGGCGCCCGAAAACCTTCCGTCGGTGATCAGGGCGACATGCTCGTCAAGGCCCATACCCGCGATGGCAGAGGTGGGGGAGAGCATTTCGCGCATGCCCGGCCCCCCCGCGGGGCCTTCATAGCGGATGACGACAACATCGCCTTTTTGAATTTCGCCCGCGTATATGGATTGAACCGCGGCTTCCTCACCGTCAAACACTCTCGCCGGCCCGGAATGCCGAAGCATCGCCGGAGAAACAGCGCTTTGCTTGACCACGCCGCCGTTCGGGGCAAGGTTGCCGAATAGGACCGCGAGCCCGCCGGTTTCGGAATACGGGTTCGAGGCCGGCCTTATGACCTCCGGGTTTTTGTTTTTAACGCCGGTGAGGTTTTCGCCAACCGTCTTGCCGGTGACCGTCGGCAGCGCGGTGTCAAGGAGCCCGAGCCCGGCGAGTTCCGCCATAACCGCCGCGACGCCGCCCGCCGCGTCAAGGTCCTGCATATGATGGGAGCCGGCGGGGGCCAAATGGCAAAGGTTCGGCGTCCTTTTGCTGACTTCGTTGATCATGGCCGGTGAAAAGGCAATCTCCGCCTCATGGGCTATCGCGGCCAGGTGAAGCGCGGTGTTTGTCGAGCACCCGAGCGCCATATCCACGGTCAGCGCGTTTTTCACAGCCTTGCCGGTGAGGATGTCGCAGGCGCATAACTGCCGCCGGAACATCTCCATGACCTGTTCGCCGGCGTGTTTTGCCAGGCGGATACGCGCCGAATAGACGGCGGGTACCGTGCCGTTGCCGGGCAGGGCGAGCCCCAGCGCCTCCGTCAGGCAGTTCATCGAGTTCGCCGTGAACATCCCCGAGCAGGAGCCGCAGCCCGGGCAGGCGCAGCCCTCGATTTGCCCGAGTTCCTCCTCGCCGATTTTGCCGGCCTTGAGGGCGCCGACCGCCTCAAACACACTGTTGAGGTCATAACTTTTTTCGCCGTCGCCCGGCGAAAGCATCGGCCCGCCGGAGACAAAGACCGACGGCAGGTTCAGCCGCGCGGCCGCCATGAGCATGCCGGGCACGATTTTGTCGCAGTTGGGGATGAACACGAGCGCGTCAAAGCTGTGCGCCCTGGCCATGCACTCGACGCTGTCGGCGATGAGCTCCCTGGTGCACAGGGAGTATTTCATGCCCTCGTGCCCCATGGCTATCCCGTCGCACACGCCGATGGTGTTGAATTCGAGCGGGGTTCCCCCCGCGGCGAGAACCCCGTCCTTTACGGCGCGGGCGATTTGATTGAGATGGATATGCCCGGGCACGACCTCGTTAAAAGAGTTGACAACGCCGACGAGCGGTTTGGCTATCTGCGCGTCCGTCAGGCCGCAGGCTTTCAGCAGGGAACGCTGCGGCGCGCGCTCGCAGCCGGATTTCATAATATCGGATTTCATAGGGGAACCTCCTAAATTAGGCTCCTTTTCCAAAGGAGCTGCCGCGAAAGCGGCTGAGGATTATAATTTTTCAATCCCACCACCGCAAGCGGTCCCATAGAACGCTCCGCGTTCTTTTCCCTTACAACAAGGGAGGCAATAGATGCAACCTTACCAGTCCCCCTTGTTAAAGGGGGATACCGGCGGCAGCCGGAGGGGGATTCTGACCACTAACCTCTATCCACTGACCACTGACTTATTTCTTCTGCCAGCTCATCTTTGAGCGGAGTTCCGCGCCCGTTTTTTCGACGAGGCTGTTTTGGGCGGCTTTGCGCATGGCGTTGAAACCCGGGCGGTTGGCCTGGTTTTCCAAAATCCAGTTGCGCGCGAAGGTACCGTTCTGAATTTCATCAAGGACCTTCTTCATTTCCTTTTTGGTCTCGTCTGTGATGATGCGGCCGCCGGTCATGTAGTCGCCGTATTCGGCGGTGTCGCTGATGGAATAACGCATGAACGACAGGCCGCCCGCGACGACGAGGTCGATAATCAACTTCATTTCGTGGACGCACTCGAAATAGGCGTTTTCGGGCTGGTACCCGGCCTCGACGAGCGTATCAAAACCGGCTTTCATCAAAGCGGACACGCCGCCGCAGAGCACGGCCTGCTCGCCGAACAAATCGGTTTCGGTTTCCTCGCGGAAAGTGGTCTCCAAAATTCCCGCGCGGGCTCCGCCGATGCCCAAGGCGTAGGCGAGCGCGGTTTCTTTGGCCTTGCCGTCGGCGTCCTGGTACACGGCGATGAGGCAGGGCACCCCGCGGCCTTCCTGGTACTGGCTGCGTACGGTGTGTCCGGGGCCTTTCGGGGCGATCATGACCACATTGACATCCTTGGGCGGCACGATCTGTCCGTAATGGATGTTGAAGCCGTGCGCGAACGCCAAAGTCATGCCCGCGCTAAGGTTCGGCTCAATGTCCTTGCGGTAAAGGGCGGCCTGTTTTTCGTCGTTGACGAGAATCATGACCATGTCCGCGGCTTTGACGGCGTCCGCCGTCAGCATAACAGGCAGGCCGGCCTCTTTGGCTTTTTCGGCCGACTTTGACCCTTCGTACAGGCCGACGACAACATCCGCGCCGCTTTCCATGAGGTTCAGCGCGTGCGCGTGGCCCTGGCTGCCGTAACCGACGACCGCGATTTTTTTGCTTTTTAATACCTCAAAATCACAGTCTTTTTCATAATACATGTTCGCCATTGCTATTTTCCTCCTCATTAATTTTAGTTTTCAATATATAATTTCCTCTGCCAATGGCAGTGACTCCCGTGCGGCATAACTCGCTGACTCCGTAAGGGGTAAGATACTCGATAAAGGCTTCCAGCTTGGTTTTTTCGCCGGTGATTTCAATCGTCAGCGAAACCGGCGACAGGTCGATGATTTTCGCCCGGAAGATGTTCACGGCCTCAAGAATCTGGCTGCGGCTGGTTGTGTCGTCGATTTTTACTTTAATCAGCAGAAGCTCGCGCCTGACCGTGCTGCCGAGGTCCATCAGCTCGACGACTTTGACATCGTGCAGTTTGCGCAACTGCAGCGCGATTTGCTCCTTGAAGTAGTCGTCCCCGTGCGAGGCGATGGTGATACGGGATATACTGCTGTTTTCCGTTTCCCCGACAGAGAGGCTGTCGATGTTGAAACCCCGGCGGGCGAACAGCCCGGATATGCGGGTGAGGACACCGGCTTCGTTGTTGACAAGCATCGAAAGCAAAAAATGGTCCTTTTCCATCGTGGCATTCCTACCTTTCCCGTTAAAATTCTCAATGAACCGATTTCAACGCTTACCCTTTTAAAATAATGTCGTTGATGGTTCCGCCCGGCGGTATCATCGGCAGCACTTTCTCGTCGCTGTCAATCACTGCCTCAACGAGCACCGGGCCTTTCGCCGCCAGCGCTTCGGCCAGCACCGCGCCAATCTTGTCTTTATCCGTCAGACGGATGCCCCCGGCGCCGAACGCTTCGGCGAGTTTGACATAGTCCGTCTGCCGGTTGAGCGTCGTCTGAGAGTAACGGCTGCCGTAAAACATCGTCTGCCACTGCCGCACCATGCCCAGCGCGTTGTTGTTCATCAGGATGACGGTCAGCGGCAGGTTCAACGACACAGCCGTCGCCATTTCGTTCATATTCATATGGAAACTGCCGTCGCTGGTGAACAACACCGTACGCTTGCCGGTGCCGATGGCCGCGCCGATGGCCGCGCCCATGCCGAACCCCATGGTGCCGAGGCCGCCCGAGGTGATAAAAGAGCGCGGCCGCTTGAATTTATAGTACTGTGCCGTCCACATCTGGTGCTGGCCGACGTCCGTGGCGATGTTCCAATCGTCTTCCGATTGCCGGCAGACATCCTCGATGATAGCCTGGGGATTGAGCTTTTCCATATCCATGCCGAGATGGCTGTCGGGCATGCTTTTAATCTGCTCGACCTCTTCACGCCAGCTTCCCGAGGCCTTTTCGATACCGGCTTCAAGCAAAAGCCGCAGCGCTTGTTTGACGTCGCCGATAAGGGAGGCGTAGGCGGGAATGTTCTTGCCGACCTCAGCCGGGTCGATGTCAATATGAAGAATCCTGCGGTTTTTGGAAAATTCCGATTTGTTGCCCGTCGCCCGGTCCGAAAAGCGCGTGCCTACCGCGATGATCAGGTCCGAAAGTGACAACACTTTCGAGGCCGCGAACCGGCCGTGCATACCCGTCATCCCCAAAAACAGGGGATGTCCGTTGGGAACGGCGGAAAGCCCCATCATGCTCGACCCCATGGGGG
The DNA here is from genome assembly GCA_036834305.1 of Clostridiales bacterium. GTDB lineage: Bacteria > Bacillota > Clostridia > Oscillospirales > Acutalibacteraceae > UBA1447. The sequence continues at coordinate 6,332 of DAITOC010000006.1, read as the reverse complement.
CGCCGAGTTTTTCGGCGAATTCCATCAACTCTTTTGAGGCGTCGGAGATTACGACGCCGCCGCCGAAATAGATGAAGGGCTTTTTCGAGTCTTTAATTAGTTTGACGGCTTTTTCGAGAGAGGCAGGGTCGATCTTCTCAAGCCTTTTCGAGGCGGGGACCGGTTTTCTTTTAAAATCGCATACAGCTGCCTGGACGTCTTTCGGAATGTCCACGAGAACAGGCCCCGGCCTGCCGCTTGAGGCGATCTGAAACGCCTCCCGCAGGACAGCCGCGAGCCGGTGAACATCTTTGACAATGTAGTTGTGCTTCGTGATGGGCATCGTGACGCCGGTTATATCGACCTCCTGGAAGGTGTCCCGCCCGATGAGCGGGCATGCGACGTTTCCCGTGATGGCGACGAGCGGCGTCGAGTCGAGGTACGCGTTGGCCAGGCCCGTTACGGTGTTCGTCGCGCCCGGCCCGGAGGTGGCGATGACGACGCCCGTTTTGCCCGTGGTCCTCGCGTATCCGTCCGCGGCGTGGGTCGCGCCCTGCTCGTGGCAGGTGATAATATGGCGGATTTTGTCGGAGGCCTTGTACAACTCGTCATAGATGTTGAGAACCGTTCCGCCCGGGTAGCCAAAGACGGTGTCGACGCCCTGCTCAAGAAGCGCTTCGATGACAATTTGCGCGCCCGTCAGTTTCATGCTTATTTCCTCCCAACCTCTTTGATTAACATTAAGAGCCTGTGGTGAGTTTTACCACAGGCTCTTGGTCGATTACGCTATGTTCGCGTTTTCATCACAAGGAGTTCTTTGGTAAAACCCGGGAAGCACCATCGACGATAATGACGATAATGCTTACAATAATTATGAGTACCAAAGAACCGGGCACTGCCATGCGTTTTCTCCTTTTTTCAAGGATACCGTTCTTGAACGGTGAAAATCGTAACGCGAAAAGAAAAGATTTTTTACATACTATCACGGCGTTTTTCATGTGTCAACACTTTTTTCAAAAATTACCTGTATTTTTATTCATTTTATGGTACAATCAGAATAGTGTGAAAAAGACATGAGAGACGGAAAGGAAGACTGCTATGAACAGAAAAGTAAAAACGGTTGTTTCGCTGTTGCTTTCGGCCGCGATGGTGTGTTTGATCGGCTCGGCGGCGGGCGCCGCCGATATCTCTCCGCGCCCGGTTCCGCAATTCCGGAGCGACGGCACGTTTACCGTCCTTCAAATCTCCGACACGCAGGACACCGACCAGCTGCACATCGGCACCGCGAATCTCATTGAGGCGGCGCTCGATACGGTGAAACCCGATTTGGTGGTATTTACGGGAGATAATCACGCCGGCTGGTGGCTGACCATGAACAAAACAAAGATGAAAGCCGCTATCCACGCCATCGCCGGGCCCGTCGACGCGCGCGGTATCCCGTTCACAGTTGTTTTTGGCATCCACGACGGCGAAAGTATCAAAGCGCTCGTCACCCTTGAGGACCAGCTGCGGATGTTTATGGAGTACCCGACCTGCCTGGCGGTTGAAGACGGCCGGCTGTCCGGCAGCGGCACCTACAACCTGACCGTGAAAAACAGCGCCGGCACCGCGGATGCGTTGAATATCTATATGGTCTATTCGGGCGGGTACAAGCTGTTTCGAGGCCATCAGGATTTGATAGAGCCCGACCAAATCGAATGGTACAAAACGAAGAGTGAAGAATTAAAAACTGCCAACGGCGGGGAACCCCTGCCGTCGATTCTGTTCCAGCACATCCCCGTTCCCGAATTTTATTCGGAACTGATGACCGAGGTTCCTCCGGGCACCGAAGGCGCGATGGAAGGGAAAGGCGCCGCGGCGGGGAAAACCTGGCTGCCCGACCCTGAAAAGCATATCGCGGGTTCGCTCGGCGAGAGACCGTGCGTGGCGGGTGAAAACAGAGGCTTCTACGACGCGTGGGTCGAACAGGGCGATGTGTTCGCCGCCTTCTTCGGCCACGACCACCACAACGATTATGTCGGCAAAACGGACGACGGCATCGTCCTCGGTTATTGCAAAGGCGCGGGGTTTCACGTTTACGGCGATGGCACGAAGCGCGGCGTCCGGTCGTTCACCTTCTATGAGGACGATATTAAAAATTTCGACACACAGTCCATTCTCTATGAGGATATCGTCAGCGCGGAAATGCCGGAGATGCCGGTGTACACCTGCATCCCCTGGCATGAGAATTATAACTTTATGCCGGACATTGTGAATTTCTTCCGGTCTGTTTTAATATTCTTCGGTATTGTTGACGGCTAAAAATCCCGCAGGGTAGGGCGGGGGCTTGTCTCCCGCCGTGGGCGTTTAAAAGACATGCCGCACTATAATTGCCATGATAGCCGTGGAAAGCATGCCAAAAGGAAGGAAGTAAAAATTTGAGCGGCCATATGGATTATGTCAACCCCTTTTTCGGCTCCGATATATTCGAGTTCAAAAACACCGATACGCGGGCTTCGAAATGGTTCTATCTGAAACCGCAAATCGGCAACCTGAGCCCGGCCGCGTGCCTGCCGTACAACGCCCTGACCGTGGTGCCGTTCAACGGTTGCTACCCCGCCGGCTATAACATCTACCGCGCGAGTTCGAGCTCGGTGCCGCGGAAAGAGACGAAAACCAAACGAATCAAGGGCTTCACCCACTACGCCGTGTCGGGCACGGGTTTCATCGACGAGTTCTATAACTATTTCATGACGAGTTTTACCTGTAAAGGGCTTCCGCTTTACGAGAGGGTTCTGAAGGAAAGCGCGGCGCCGGGCGAGTATTCGGTAGAAACGGCGGCCTTTTCGGTGACCGTAACGCTTTCGAGGGATACGGCCTTCTACAAAGTCTGTTTCCGGCAAGCGAAAGGCAACCGGATTGTCCTCAACCCCGCATGGGGAGGGCTGGATTTGGACCGTCCAAAGGCACAATGCGCCCGGGAACTTGACATACATATCAGCGGTACCGAAGTTCAAACCCATTCGGTGTTTTCGGGACCCGAGCTTTTCGCTTACGCGAAATTCGACGGCTGTGACACGGTGTATGAAACCGCGGAAAACGGCGTCCGTTATGTTGTCGCCGAGTTGCCCGAAGGCCGGGACGAATACGAACTGAAAATCTCGTTTTCCCTGACAAACGCGTCGAACGCCAAAGCGTATGACGAAACATCCCCGGCGAGCTTCGGCGAAGCCCTGAAAAAAGCCAAGGCCGCGTGGGAGGCCGCGCTGGCCATAGCGGACGCCGGGGGCGGCGAAAAAGAGAAACGGATCTTTTATTCCTGCCTTTACGCGGCGCAGAAGAAACCCGTTGATATCTCCCATGAAAACTTCTTAACATCTTCCCCCGGCCTGTTTACGGATATCGCCACGATGTGGGACATGTATAAAACCGCCCTGCCGTTCATGGCCCTGTTTTACCCCGAAAAATACGCGGCGCTCATCAACGGCCTGTTGAGCGTCGCCGAGGAGCAAAACGGGCGTTTTCCCGTCTGCGTGCTGCTCGAGCGTAAATTCGACCGCTGCTCGAACCAGGCGCGCTCTTTGGCGCACAGCCTGATAATGACCGCCTATTCTTATAAAATCGACGGCATCGACTACCGCCGGGCTTTGAAACTGATGCTCAGCGACTTGGAGGAAGCGGCCCTCGCGCCGATGAGAAACACCCATGTCTGGGATATGGGCGACGCGTTCGCGTTCACCGCGAAACTCGCGCAAGCGCTTGGCGAGACAACAATCGCTCAACGGTGCCGCGAGAAGTCAAAAATGTGGCTCGACGCATTTGACACCGGCGAGGGTATGCTCAAACACGGCCCCGGCGTCGAGTATTACGAAGGCACCTACTGGAATTACTCGTTCCGCCTTTCGCCGTTTATCCGCGAGAGAATCGCGTTGTGCGGCGATAAGAAATACGAGGCGCTTCTCGACCGGTTTTTCGGTTACACAAGAAGGCGCGTCCGGCAGTTCCGCACGCCGACCCCCGACCATATCCTCGGAATCTACGCCGAAAGCCATCCGTCGTTCGAAGGGATGAACAACGAGCCGGATATCGAAACGCCGTACAACTATTCGTTTATCGGCCGGCACAGCCGTGTGTGCGAAATAGTCCGAAGCGCCATGGCGTGCCGCTATGACGACACCGCGGCCGGCTTGCCCGGAAACGATGACTCCGGCGCGCTTTCCTCCTGGTACGTGTTCAACGCCGCCGGTTTGTTCCCCGTCGCCGGGACGGAATATTTTCTTATCGGCAGCCCCGTCATGGAGAAAACGGTGCTTCGCCTGCGAAATGACTTCACCGTATTGACACACGGCAACGGCGGGGATAGTATTTATGTAAAGGCGGCGAAACTCAACGGCAAGGACATCACGCGGGCGTATTTGCGCCACGAAGAACTTGCCGCGGGCGGCACGCTTGAACTCTTTATGACGGCTGTTCCCACGGATACGCTTGATTGCGAGGAACTGCAATTATGAAAAAGAGCCCGAAAGTTTTATTCGTCGGCGCGCATAACGACGACTGCGAATACGGCACCGGCGGGGCCGCCGCGCTGCTGAAAAGCGCCGGCTGCGAGACGGTTTTTCTCAATGTCGCCTGCACCCGCCACGCGTCATTTGACGATGAAACGCTCGCGGTGATGAACAAGCAGGAAACGGACGCCGCGGCCGTGCTCGGCGCGGCGAAAACCATCACGGGCGAAAGAACGCAGGAAACTTACTTTTACAACCAGAAAAATGTTGATATAATAGAAGAGCAGATTCATCGGTTGAAACCCGACATCGCTTTTATGCATTGGCATCACGACAATCACATCGAGCATGTCGCGGCTGCGAAATGCACCCTTGACGCCTTGTGCCTCGCCGATGTCCACGGCAGCCGGCCGCGCGAGGTTTACGCGTTCGAGGCGGGGCCGAACCAAACCTCAAACTATTTCAACCCGGACTTTTATATCGACATCGGCAGTGTGTTCGACAAAGTCAAAGAAAGCCTGCTGGTATTTAACCAGCATCACGCCAACGGCAAAGGGCTTGCCCTCGAAAAAGAGGTGGCGGCGCGCTTCCGCGGCCATCTTGCCCATACGACATACGCGGAAGCCTATAAAATCATGAATTACCCTTACGGCTACGAGGATAATGAACTGCTGCTGCCGAAACTGCTCAAGGGCAGATTCTGCTGGGCAGGCGGAGGAATGTACCCGTACGGGAGACGATATTATTTTTAACGGGAGGCCATCGGCCTCGCGAATCGAACAGGGGAATAGGAGAGAAACCAGCATGACAATGCCAAAAATCGGAGTCCAGCTATATACTCTGCGCCGGTTTATACAAACCTATGAAGAGACGGAAAAACTTTTTGTTTTCCTGCAAGACATCGGCGTCAACGTCATCCAGATCTCCGGCATCGGCCCCATCGAGCCGGAGAAAGTCGCGCATTTGGTCGACAAATACGGCATGGATGTCTGCGTCACCCACAAGGGGTTTGACCGCATGCAAAACGACCTTGCCAACCTCATCAAAGAACATAAAATGATGGGCTGCGACGCCATCGGCATCGGCAGTATGCCCGGCGAAAGCCGAAAGACGGCGCAAGGCGTCCGTGATTTTATCAAAGAAGCCAACGATATCGGCCGGCGCATGAAAAAGCAGGGGATGCGGTTCAATTATCACAACCACGCCTTTGAGTTTGAAAAGATCGACGGCGACAAAACCATTATGGACCTTTTGCTTGAGGAAAGCGACCCCGAGGTGTTCGGCTTCATCCCCGATGTTTACTGGATTCAGGTCGGCGGTGAAAACCCTGCGAAGTTCCTCGAACGGATGAAAGGCCGGGTGAAAGTCTGCCACTTTAAGGACGGGGAGATTACCGGCTTCCCGATGATTACCGAACTCGGCTTCGGCGAAGTGGACCTCAACGCGTGTTTCAAAGCCTGCATGAAACTCGACATACCCTATATCGTCTATGAGCAGGACAACAACTTTGACGAGGATGAATTGAAATCGACGCGCGTCAGTTTCAAATGCCTCGAAAAGCTTGTCGACGAGAATTCATGAATGTATTTTGGGGCAGATCTGCATGTCTGCCCCGATGGTTGCCAAATTGATAACCGGCGGATTATTATTCCGCCGGTTTGGTCTGTTATCTGAAAGCGGAAGGCTGAAGTCTTTTACCACTTTCCTTTGCCGACATGGCCGGCGATTTCGGCTTTGCACCTCTGTTTGATGATCCATGCCTCGTTTTTCGCCTTTTCAAATGCGGATACGCAAGGCGGGTCAAGGTTGAGCGCAATGCCCTCTTCGGCGAGCGCGGCCATCTCCATCGCGAGGTTGATAATTTCCATA
>DAITOC010000005.1:29708-35767 GCA_036834305.1 Clostridiales bacterium | reverse complement strand
TGGCTGGCCGTTTTAAGGAAAACCTGTATTAAGGCCGTCTGCCGTCTCACGGATTGAATAATAACACCGGCCGGAAGAACTTGCTCCCCGGCCGGTGTTCGAATCTCTTTTATTGATTTTAATTGCTCAGCGGGATATAATGGAAAAAAGCGGCTGTGTTCAAATGTTGACGGAAAACGCCTCAGCGTCAAAGCTCTCTTCCCAGAAACATATGGTGAAATTATAAACAATACTTTCGCCTTTTTTCAGTTTATAGCCGCCCTTGAAATACAGGTTGTTCAGCGCCATCAGCCCGTAATCGCGGATATGCCACGCGGTCGGGTAGCGTTCGTTCCCGGGATGGTCAAACGCGGCGATGCCGATTGTTTTGCCGCCGATCGTGCCGCTGTAATCGCACCAGCGGGCCGTCTTTCCCCAACAACCCTCCTCGTTGACGCCGCCCTCGGAGTTGACGAAACGGCCGCCTTGTTTCACGCGCATTTCGTCCGCGACGCGAATGCCCAGAGGGCCGGCTTCCTTGGTCTTACCGAATTTTATATCGCGGTAATTCGCGGTCAGCTTCAGGGAGATGTCCGCCCGAACGGCGTTTCCTCCGGCTTTTGAAAACCGGTATTCGCGCTCCTCGTCAAGGAACGGTTTGCCGCGCCGGCCCTGCCAGACGGCCTTGACCGTAACGGCCGCCGTCTCCCCGTCACAGGAAGAGTCCACGCTTTTCGCGCGAATGAGCCCGAGCGGCTTGCCATTCTCGTTCCAGAAATCGTAGCCGTTGACGTCCCCGATGCCGATAAAAACGCTCCGCTGGTGCGGATGCTCCTTGTGATGAAGGTCCGGCCGGGTAAAGGAAATCCCGTCCCCGGTCAAAACAGGTCCCATGAACGGCGCTTTGAATTCCGCGCTGTTGACGCAGGTGGTGAAAAGCCTTCCGTCAAGATACACCGCCACATCGCTTCCCGTTCTTTTCAATTCAAATCCCATAGCATTTTCTCCTTTATAAATTGCAGAGCCTCAGGCCCTTCCGTTTCAAAATGTTCGAAGCAGCATTCCACCGTCATGTCTTTTCCGAAACCCGCGGTTAACAGGTCTTTACCAAGTTTTATCAGATACTCCCCGCCGAATTTCCCGGGGTATACCCGCCCGGGCGCCTCGGAAATGTGCAGGTGGCTGAGAATATCCATATTGTCCAAAATGATGTCTGCCGTTTCGCCCTCGAGCGCCATATGAAAGGCGTCCGCGAGCAATAGAACTTCCGGGCTGTTCAGCGTGCGGACAAGCTCCGCTCCCTCCGCCACCGAGTTGAGGATATTCGTTTCGGTGCGGTTGAGCGGCTCAAACGCGATTTTCACGCCGTATGTTTTGGCGGCTTTGGCGCAAATTTTAACAAACTCCGTGAACTTTTCCGTGCCCTCGGCGCGCGTCATCGAATCGGGGTGCCTCCGCGCCGCCCCGCTGCCCAGGACAATCACGCCGGCCCCGAGCCTGGCGGCGCGGCGGATGGTATCGTTCGCGTAGCGTTCCAGAATGTCTCGGCTTTCCGTGCAAATTTTCAGGTCCGCCCGCACGAAACTGTTGACATATCGCAGGGTGAATTCGCCCTTTTTACTCATCACGGCCAGCGCGTCCGATTCTTCATCGGTCAGGGCCAAAACCTCGCCGGCCGAGGCCTCAATATAATCGTAGCCCATCTTCATAGCCAGGCGATAGCCGGAAACAAGCCGGCCGAACGCGGTTTCGTTAACAGGCGAGCCGCCTTTAATTTCCGGCATGAAACTCCCGCCCATCAGGGCGACGCCGATGTCCAACGTTTCAATCATCCCTTTCGCATGAAAATATCGGAAGGTAAATGCCATATACAGGTACTATAACACCGCGTTTGCTGAATTTCAAGAAGCGAGCGTCGAACGGATTGTACTGGCGGGCCGGCAATCATGCCGTAATTTCAAATACCGCGCCGCGGTTCGGCTCAACCACCCGCATAGTGTCATAAACCCCCAAATACATCCTTGTTTGATTCCGGTTTGCCCCCAAGCTGACATAATAAGCCGGCTGCCCGCTAAAATTATAGCCGGTTTCTATCACGGTGTATTCGTTCATGGCGTAGCCGGTATTCGCGGCGGCAAACGCCAAAACGCCCCTGCCCGGTTGAACGCCTCTGTCAGCCAGGTCGGCAAACACCACGCTGCGTGTTAACCCCGGTATGGCGTCGCCCATATACGGCTGGACCCCTGTCAGCGCGGTTCCCCTGAATTTGCCGGCCCGGTTATCCTCATGATAATAGCTGACAAACGGGGGAATGCGCTGTGCTGAAGCGGCGATGGCTTCGTTGTAGTAGGCAATGGTCTTCTCGTTTAAAGCCGGGTTTACGGTGCAAGTTCGTATAATGCAAGTGGGCAGCGCGCCTTCCCAGCCCCTCCAGCCGAAATTGATGAACCCTTCGGGGCTCGTTCCGGCGTTTGCGGGAAAGTCCTGGACCAACTGTGTTACCGGAATCGGTATGTAAGAAACAAAAGAATAAATTGACTCCACCGAGTCCTGGCCGACTTGCCCTGCGTATTTTACGAACCGGTTATCCAACCACTGAAACACAAGGCCGGTGCTGTTTCGTACCCCTTTGGCAATGACGGTCAGCGCTCCCTGAACCGCCGCGGGAAGCTCATCAAATCGCGTTGCGGCGGGTGGATTATTAACAAATGCGTTCCTGTTGATATCGATTTCAATGATTTTACCGGCGATTTCCATGTCATCCCGGCTTAAGTTGAACGGGTCATAACCCGAGCCGCCGTCCCCGGTTATCAAGACAAGGTTCCCCGTCTCCGGCGAAAAATTCAGGCTGTTGACACCGTTGTGGTTCATAAACGGCCTTCTCAAATTTAGCAAGGAGCGCCGTTGCGAAGGCCGGCCGTTTGTTTGAACTGCCCATTCCTCGACGGTGTCAACGTGGTCGAATTGCGTTTCCCGATTCGCCCATGTCAAATTTAAGGTGCCGGGAGAACACGGCTGAGGGCTCAACGGCCCGCGCAGAGCGCCCGGCCCCTGTGTGCCGGCCACAGAATAATGGAGGTAAAACAGGCCGTTGTTTGAAAAATCCGGGTGAAACGCCAGTCCGAGCAGGCCCCGTTCATCGTAGCCGCTGCCGGAGGAGCCGAGTTCGATAACCCGCGGACGAATGTCCAAAAAGGTTCTGACTGTGCCGTTTCTCACGGTTAAGATTTCTCCCGGCTGGGTCGCAATGAATAGCCTTTCGTCAGATTCACCGGGAAAGACGGCCGTTTTAATAATGGTGGGCAGGTTTATATTGCTGACTATCGGCTGCAAATTCACTCTCATCAAAACTATTACTCCCTATATCGTTTTTACCATTAATATGCCCGCCACAATTATGTCAGCACATGTTGTTTGATTTAACCTGACAAACAAACGTATGACGACTGAGATGTTCTTGACAATAAATTTCGATTCCTTTACCATTAACGCAAAGGTTCAAATCAGACCGCGAAAGGGTAAAGAAAACCATGGATACCATACGGCTGCGCTACGAAACGCCGGCGGATTTCCGGCCGGCCGAGGAACTGACAAAGCAAGCGTTCTGGAACCTGCATGTTCCCGGCTGTGACGAGCATTATTTGCTGCATTTGCTCAGGGGCTACGAGGCTTTTGTCCCCGAACTCAACTTTGTCGCGGAAGACGCCGGAAAAATCGTCGGCCATATCGTTTACGCCAAAGCGGAAATCCGTCTCGACGCGGGCGGAAGCGCAGAAGTGTTGACCTTCGGCCCTGTCAGCGTTCTCCCCGCCTGTCAACGGCGCGGAATCGGCAGCCGGCTGATTCGGCATACCTTGGCGCTCGCGAAAGAGATGGGCTTCCGAGCGGTTTTGATTTACGGCGACCCGGAATACTACCGGCGGTTCGGCTTTGAAGCCGCCGAAAAATTCGGTATCGGCTCCTCGGGCGATATGGTTACCCCGGCGCTTCAGGCGCTCGAACTTGCCGAGGGTGCGTTAACCGGTTGCGCGGGGCGCTTTTTTGAAGGCTCCGCCTATGACATCGACCCGGCCGCCGCGGCCGCGTTCGACAAAGACTTTCCGGTGATGGAAAAAGTGAGCGGCCTCCCCTCGCAGGAACGATTTGTGCATATGCTCGGCCTGATGAAGCCGAGGCGCGGCGGTTATTCGCTTAATGCGGATATAAAAGAATACACGGTCAGGTTAAGCGAAGGCAGGATACAGCGGGCTTATAAAGGCATTATGGGTTTTATGGCCGGCTTGAAGGCCGCTCTTGAAACCCGGCTGCCGGAACACGCGGCAAGCGCTTTGTATTTCGGGTATATGGATATGACTTATTTCGCCTTTACGCCGGCCGAGTTGAAGAACAAAAAACTGAAAATCGCCGTCGTCTATCTGCATGAAGAAAACCGCTTTGAGTTGTGGCTTGCCGCGAACAACCGGCAAATCCGGGCGGAGGTTATCGAACGGCTCAGACATAAAAATACCGGCGCGTATGTCGTTTCGCAAGCCGGCGCCGGCGTCGATTCCATCATTGCGTCGGCTGTCGCTGGGCAGCCGGATTTTGACCGCCCGGACATGTTGAGGGGACTTTTGATTGCTAAATTCAAAGAGTTTGAGTATGATATGCTTTGTGTATTAAACGAAGGGAGCCAAAAAAAATGAAGAAAGCCATTTGTTGTTTTCTCGCCGCCGCCTTATCCGTGTTTTTGTTATCCTCATGCGATAAAAACGCCGGTAAGGAGAACGAAAACGAATCGGCAGCGGCCGCGAAAACCAACCACATCGAAATCGATGTCAAAGATTACGGCGTGATCAAAGCCGAACTCAACGCCGAAGCCGCGCCGATAACGGTCGCGAATTTTCTCGAACTGGCGCGAAGCGGCTTTTACGACGGCTTAACCTTCCACCGGATTATTGCCGGCTTTATGATTCAGGGCGGCGATCCGCTCGGCAACGGCCAAGGCGGGTCGGGAAAATCGATTAAAGGCGAGTTTCCCTCCAACGGCGTGGACAATCCGTTGACGCACACCAGGGGAGCCATTTCTATGGCCCGCCAAGTGAACGATATGGACAGCGCCACCTCGCAGTTTTTCATCGTTCATCAAGAGAGCCCGCATTTAAACGGCGATTACGCCTGCTTCGGCTATGTGACCGAAGGGATGGATATCGTCGATAAAATCTGCGCGGATACGCCCGTGCAGGACAGGAATGGCACGGTGTTAAAGGCAGACCAGCCCGTCATCACATCGGTTAAAGTGATTGATTAGACGGCGGTGACAGCTGCTTTTTGATATTGATTATTGCGCGGGGAAATATAGTGTTGCCGATTTCAGAAAGCCGTGATGCGTTTTACCATGAAGTACAACACAAAAGCCCGGCAGGAATTCAACACGATACAAAAACAATATCCCGTCATCAGGCAGCAGGCGTCAACAACTAAAAACAAGTCGTTGTGGCACCTTGAAGCGGTCATCCGCAACAAAATCAAGTCGTTGCGGGTCTTGCCGTCCGACAGCTTGCCGGATTACCGCCGGGTATATGACGGCTATGTCGAGCTGTTTGAGAATGTTTCCGTCCGGCTGCTTGCCCACTATAACCAAAGCAACCGAACCGATTACCGATTTGACGACATCATCCAAGGCAACTACAAGGCCTGGTTGAACGCCGGCATTCTGTCCGTGCTGATGACGCGCCACATTCCCAAACTCGTGGCCGAAGAATACAACCGGCTTCTGCCCGCGAATCCCAAAGACGAATACCCCGAAGCCAGAAAAATGAAGCGAAAGTTCTTCCTTCATTTGGGCGAAACCAACACCGGAAAAACATACAACGCGCTTCAGCGGTTGAAGAACGGCAGCAACGGCGTTTATCTCGCTCCGCTGCGAATCTTGGCTTTGGAAAATTTTGAGCGCCTCAACAACGAAAATGTCCCCTGCAATCTGCTGACCGGGGAAGAAGAAATTCTCGTCGAAGGCGCTGCCCATGCCAGCTGCACCGTCGAAAAGGCCGATGTTCGCAAGCCGTATGAAGTCGCCGTCATCGACGAGGCGCAGATGC
>DAITOC010000005.1:0-29698 GCA_036834305.1 Clostridiales bacterium | reverse complement strand
AATCCATCTTTGCGGGGCGCTCAATGTCAAGGAACAACTCGTTGAAATGATTGAGGACTGCGGTGACGAGTGGACAATCACCGAATACACCCGGCCGGTGCCGCTGCAAACAGAGAAAGCGGTTGTCAAACTCAAAGAGATACAGCGCGGCGACGCGCTTGTCGCGTTTTCGAAAACAATGGTTATCACCATATCCAAGCACCTGTCGGACCGCGGCGTGAAAAACAGCATCATCTACGGCGACCTGCCTCCCGAAGTCAGAAGGATGCAATACGATTCGTTTATTCGGGGGGATAACCCCGTTTTGGTTTCGACGGACGCCATCGGCATGGGCGTCAATTTGCCGATACGCCGGATTATCTTCACATCGACGCGAAAATTCGACGGCGAGGAATTCCGGCCGCTTTCCTCGCAGGAGGTCAAGCAGATAGCCGGCCGCGCCGGCCGCCTGGGGATTTACGATGTGGGTTATGTCGCCGCCACGCAGGAGGAGGACATTTCGTTCATCGAAAGCCGGCTTAATGAAAACGATGAAATCATCGGGCAGGCCGTCGTCGGCCCGAGTGAAGCGCTCATGAACATCGGCAGGCTGCCCCTGAAAGAAAAAATCGCCCTTTGGGCGGGCAGAGAAGAATCGTTGGCTATCTACCGCAAAAAAGATGTGCGCGACTATGTGCTGATTCTTGACAAGCTGGCGGCGTATAAACTGCCCGAGCCGGTGCAATGGCGGCTGATGCTGCTGCCGTTTGATGTCAACAACGAGGAGCTTCTCGTCCAATTCCTGTCTTACGCCGATGAGTGCTTCACTTTGAAACACAGCCAGTTGACGAAACCGGCCTTGACAGAGAGCACTCTTTCCGGTTATGAAATCTACTACCAAAAGATCAATCTGTATTATTCCTTCTCAAAGAGTCTCAACCTTGCTTTTGACGAGCCGTGGGTGTATGAGGCGAGAAAGCTGGCCGGCGAGGAAATGAACCGGCTCATCGGCGCCATGCACAAGGGCGGACCGGCCGGCGATCTGCCCGGCAGCCGGCGGAAAGGAGCTTTATGAAGAAGTATTTGGAGGCGAACGCGGCAATCCGCGAGGCGCTCGCGGCCGCCGACGAAGCGCTCGGGAACATCCTGGCCGCTTGCGGGGATATGAAAATCGAGTTGAACGAAAACCGCTTTGAGTCGCTCGTCAGTTCCATTGTCGGCCAGCAGCTTTCCAACCGCGTCGTTGAGGTGATATGGGGCCGCGTCACGCGATTAACCGGCGGAGAAATCACGCCGGAAAACATCCTGAACACCGGCGAAGAAGCGTTCCGGCAAACCGGCATGTCCCGCCCAAAAATCCGGTACATAAAAAATTTGGCCGAAGCGGTGCTGTCGGGCGCGGTGGAGCTCGATGCGTTCGACGATATGGAAAACAAAGATATCATCCAAAGCCTCGCGGCCGTCAAAGGCATCGGCGAATGGACGGCGGAAATGTTTCTGGTTTTTTCGCTTGGCCGCGAAGATGTGTTTTCGGCCGGCGACGGCGGCCTGCAGCGGGCGGTGAAAAAGCTGTATGCGCTCGACGATATTCCGCCGAAGCCGCGGCTGCTGGAAATCAGCGAAAAGTGGAAGCCTTACCGGACCTACGCGTCCTTGTACCTCTGGAGATCCTTAGACAATATGCCCGCGAAGGCTGACTCTCTTGTTTGATTTGGAAAAACAAAGGAGCATCACTATGAGCGGAAACATCAAAACCCCCGCCGGTCGCCTTGCGGCGGCGCTCGGCCACCGCGAGCCCGATAAAATCCCCTTCGATTTGGGCGCGACAAACATCACCGGCATCAACATCAACGCCTACAAAAACTACCTGGGCTTCAAAGGTTGGATGACCCCGGACACAACGCCGGATATAGCCGACACCGTGCAGCAGCTCGCCGCGCTGCCCGAAAGCTTTTTGGAGTGTCTGGGCGTCGACACAAGGGGGTTGTTCACCGGTGCCCCGGCGGGGTATCAACCGGCGTTCAAGGAAGACGGAGGCTACCGGTCGTTCACCGACAACTGGGGCATCACCTGGCGGATGCCGAAAGAAAACGGCCGGTATTACGATATGTGCGCCCACCCTTTGGCGGGCGATTTGGAAGCCCGCGATTTGTTAAACTTTTCCTGGCCGGACCCGCTCGACGACGCCATTCTCGCGGACATCCCCGCGCGGATCGCCGCTTTGGAAAAGCGGGGCGGTTACGGGCTTGTTCTCAACGGCTTCACCTCCGGCATATTGGAAATGGGGCTTCGACTCAGGGGTTTTGAACAGTTTTTCGCGGATATGGCCGTCGACCCGCCGCTGGCGGAGGCGTTTCTCGACCGGCTAACACAGCTCAAATGCGCCTACTGGGAAAAGGCGCTCGGCCGGTTCGGCGATAAAGTGCTCGTCGCCGTGGAAGCGGACGACCTCGGCACGCAGAACAGCCTGCTGGTGTCCCCCGGGATGTACCGCCGCATTCTCAAACCCCGGCATAAAAAAATCGTATCGGTTATCAAAAAGGCAGCGCCTCATGTGAAAGTCTTTTTCCACACCTGCGGCGCGGTCCGGCCGCTCATCCCCGATTTTATTGAGGCGGGCTTTGACATCCTCAATCCCGTTCAGGTTTCGGCCGCGGGGATGGCCACGAAAGCACTCAAAAGGGATTTCGGGGATTGCCTGACCTTTTGGGGCGGCGGCGTCGACACCCAAAACACGCTGCCGAACGGCACGCCGGCCCAAGTAAAAGACGAGGTGAAACGCAGGATAGAGGACTTGGCGCCGTCGGGCGGTTTTGTGTTCGGCGCGGTGCACAATATCCAGGCGGATGTTCCGCCCGAAAACATCGAGGCGATGCTGTCGGCCTTGAGCGAATACGCGATGGTGTAACCGGTTGCGCCCGTGTTGTCGCGCGCGTTTCGCGTTGCAACCGCAGGCGGCGGTGTCAACTTTGGTTGCGTTTTACGGTGAAACAGAGAAATTTCACATTGTACACCTCGGTTGATAGCAAACGGGCCCGAATTCTGCTATACTTATTTACGAAATAGAGCGAGAGGGGTGCCGTGTGTGAACATAAGCGATAAAATCTATAAACTCAGGCAGGAAAAAGGCTGGTCTCAGGACGAGCTGGCCGAAAAGCTGACCGTATCCAGGCAGTCGGTTTCCAAATGGGAATCCGGCAAGTCCGTTCCCGATTCGGATAAAATCGTTCTGTTAAGCGAACTGTTTTCGGTGTCCGCCGATTACCTGCTCAAAGACAGCGGGGAAGCCGCGGCGGAACCGCGGCAAGCCGAAGAACCCACCGCGGTTGACAAGGACGGCACTTTTGACACCAAGCCGTTGCCCATTATAATCGAGGCAGCTGAAATCCCGACCGCCGCGCCGCCTATCGTGCCGCCCGCCATACAGGACGGGAACGCTCCCACAGGGTCGCCGGACGGGGCCGCCGCGCCGCAACAACCGGCCGGCAAACCGCGCAGAAAACTGGGCAAAAAACTGACCGCGGTCATTGTCGCCGTTTGCGTCATTCTTGCCGCGCTTATACCGTACCCGTTCGGCCTGTATTCGAAAGCGCTTGACTTAATAATGGAAGAACCGGTGCAATACCCGTATGTGCTTGTCCACGGCCTGGGCGGCTGGGGTCCCGAGTCGGGCATCAACGATATGGTCCCCTATTGGGGCGCTTCGACGGGGAACTTACGGGAATATTTGGCGGGCGAAGGCTATGCGGTCTTTGAAGCGTCGGTCGGGCCGTTCTCGAGCACTTGGGACAGGGCTTGCGAACTGTACGCCCAACTGACCGGAACCAAGGTCGACTACGGCGAAGCGCACGCCGAAGCCAACGGCCATTCCCGTTACGGCCGAACCTATAACAAGCCGCTGTTTGAAGGCTGGGGCACCAAAACCCAAGGCGGCCAAACGGTAAAAATCAACCTGGTCGGCCACAGCTACGGCGGCCCGACCATCCGGCTGCTGGCTTCCCTGCTCGCCAACGGCGCCGATGAGGAGGTCGCGAAAAGCGGCGACAGTGTCTCGTCCCTTTTCAAAGGCGGCAAAGGCGACTGGATCAACTCCGTCACGGCGTTATGTTCGCCGAACAACGGCTCGACCTTGTTTCTGATTCTTGACAAATACAAGCTGACGGATACGATTCTTGACTTCTGTCTGGCGTTCGCCGGGATAACCGGCAACACCGCCGCGAACGGTTTCCTCGATTTTCATCTTGAGCAGTTCGGCATCACGCAGGCACCGGGGGAAGAAACGGACATCGCCGGCATGAAGGACGCCCTGCGGCGGGTTTTTGAAACGGGGACGGACAACGCCGCCTTCGATGTCTCGCCGGACAATGCCGCTGAAATGAACAAACGCATCGGGCTCGTTGACGGCGTCGCCTATTTCTCCTTCGCCTATTCCACGACGAAAGAAGGCGCCCTGACCGGCAACCAGGTTCCCGAAAGCGACACGCTCCTGATTCTGTATCCGCTCGCGCTGATGATCGGCTCGTATACCGAGGACACTTCGGCGGCTTATCAAATCGATAAAACCTGGCAGCCCAACGACGGGCTCGTCAACGTCGTTTCCGCCCAATACCCGTTGGGCGACGAGTGGAAGGCCTTTGACAAAGAAAACATCGAGCGCGGCAAGTGGAATGTCATGCCGATCAGGAACGGCGACCACGGCACGGTCATCGGCCTTAACGCCGGCGCGGAGGCAACCCGAACGTTTTACACCGATCATTTCACGATGATCGATTCGCTGCCCCGTGACAAAAAGTACTATTTCAAATCTCCGTTTTAACAGAGAAAAACTAAAGGAGCAGACAATGACAATTCGCAAAATCCGCCCCGAGGAACACATCGATATTCTGAAACTGCGCTCGGTTTCCTACAACTCCAAGAAAGATTTCAGCGACCCGAAAAAGACAAAGCAGGGCTATGAACTCATTCGCGCCTTGTTTGACGATTCCGGAAAGCCCTGCGCGACCGCGAGCCTTGAGCCCTTCACAATCCGGTTCAACGGCCAAAATGTCAAGATGGGCGGCATCGGCGCCGTGGCCTCCCGCCCGCAGGAGCGAAACAAAGGGTATGTCCGCGATATCTTCCGGTATTTGTTTGAAGAGATGAGGGAAAACAACCAGCTGTTCTCCTTCTTGTTCCCCTTCTCCAACCCCTATTACCGCAAGTTCGGCTACGAGTGCGGCAACAACAAGCAATATGTCGAAATGCCCCTTGACGCCTTTTCCGAACTGAAATACACCGGCCGGGCGGAGCTGATGGTTTATGATCGGGACATCGGGGATATTAAAGAGATCTACAACGCGTTTATCAAAGACAAAAACCTCGCCGTCGTCCGGACGGACGAACAGTTTAAAAAGTTTTTTGACCGCGACCCTTACACCGAGCTTTACAGCACCTACATTTGGTACGACGACCTTAACGAACCGTCAAGTTACATTTCCTTCGACGCGTCCTGCGGGCAGGTCAACGAAATCCATGTTGAGGAACTGGCGTTCAAAAACTACGACGCGTTGAGGGGCCTGCTCGGCTTCCTGAACAAATTTCATCCCTACTTCAAAGCGTTCAAAGGCTATCTGCCCGGGTTTTTGGATTTGTCGCTGCTGGTGGCGGAACCCGCGGTGACACACCGCGAAATCAAAACCTACGGCATGAACCGCGTCGTCGACGCCGAAAAGGTACTATCGTGTCTTACATACAGCGGCGGCAACGCCGGCTTTAACATCGAGATAGCCGATTGCTTTATCCCTTGGAACAACGGCGTGTTCACCGTTTCGTTTGAAGACGGCGAAACGAGCGTCAAAAAGACTTCCGGCGCTCCGGACCTCTCGTGCAGCGTGCAGTCACTGACCCGCTTCGCCACCGGTTACACCTCGCTTGAAAAAGAATGCGCTTACCAAATCGCGGAAGTGAGCAAAAAACGGGAGTTGCTGTTCGCTCTGTTCCCGCAAAAAGAGTTGTTCATGACGGAATCGTATTAAGAGACAAGGGGTCGGTTCACCTGTCTTGACAATAATGCATAAGGAACATCGCCGCAAGCCGTTTGAGGGTTCACCTTGGACGGCTTTTTTGTGGCGATTATCTTTACAAATATTGTTGACAATCGGCAACCCCCGGCATATACTATATATGAACACTTGTTCAAGTATTCACTAATCAGAGGGATGTTTATGGAACGCAATATCTCACCCGCCGAGCGGTGTGACTGCGACGTCATTCACGAGGAAATTGTCCGGGATGTCAGGCAAAAAATGCCCCCGGAAGAAACCCTTTATGACCTCGCCGAACTGTTTAAAATTTTCGGCGACACGACAAGGATTAAAATCCTGTGGGCGTTGGACGAGGCGGAAATGTGCGTCTGCGACATATCCGTCCTGCTGAACATGACGCAATCGGCCATTTCTCACCAGCTGAGGGTCTTGAAGCAGGCGGGTCTCGTCAAAAATCGGAAAGAAGGCAAAATTGTGTTTTATTCCCTGCAGGACGAACATGTCCGGCAGATTTTTGACCAGGGCTTAGCGCATACGTCCGAATAGACGAGGGAAGATGAGGTGTGCCCGGCGATGCCGAGAAAAGAACTGATTTTGGAAGGGTTGGACTGCGCGAACTGCGCGGCGAAAATAGAACACGAGGTTAACGCGCTCGAGGGCGTCAAAGCGGCCGTGAACTTCGTGACAAAAACACTGACGCTGGAAACGGCGCCCGAAGCGGACGGCGCGGGAACGCTGAAAAAGGTCGCGTCGATTATTCAAAAGCTCGAACCCGAGGTCACCGTAACCGAAAAAGCGCCGGCCGGGCCGGCTGACGATGACGCGGTGGACCGAAAAAAGGCGGTTATCCGGCTGGCGGCGGGCGGCGCCCTGTTCGCGGCGGGCTTGATTTTCTCACGGCTTAGCCGTTTCGGTCTGCCGCTGTATTTGGCCGCCTACCTGGTGTTGGGCTTCGGTGTCATCACCAGAGCCGTCAAAGGGATTTTTCGCGGCCGCGTTTTCAGCGAACATTTTCTGATGACCGTAGCGACCGCCGGCGCGTTCTTCATCGGCGAATACGCCGAAGGCGTCGCCGTCATGCTGTTTTACTTAACGGGCGAATTGTTTGAAAGCCTCGCGGTCGGCCGCTCAAGGCGCTCCATCGCGAAGCTGATGGATATTCGGCCGGAATACGCGACGGTAAAAACCGCCGGGGGCGTCAAAACCGTGTCCCCCGAATCCGTCGGCACGGGCGAACTCATTCTCGTCAAGCCTGGTGAGAAAATTCCGCTCGACGGCAAGGTGCTGGAAGGCGTCTGTATGGCGGACACATCCGCCCTGACGGGTGAATCGACGCCGCGCGAACTCAAACCCGGGGACGACGCCCTGAGCGGCTTCATTGTCCTCAACGGCGCGCTGACCGTCGCGGTCACGAAACGGTTCGAGGACTCGACCGTGTCGAAAATTCTCGACCTCGTTCAAAACGCGTCCGCGCGCAAAGCGCCGACGGAAAATTTTATCACAAAGTTCGCGAAATATTATACGCCCGCCGTCGTGTTCGGGGCGTTGGCCCTGGCCGTCATTCCGCCACTGGCCATACCGGGCGCGGCATGGGGCGATTGGGTGTACAGGGCGCTTGTCTTTTTGGTCGTCTCCTGCCCGTGCGCCCTGGTCATTTCCATTCCGCTCGGTTTCTTCGGGGGCATCGGCGGCGCGTCGAAACACGGGATATTAATTAAAGGCAGCAACTACCTTGAAGCGCTCAACAAAGTCGGCACCGTCGTATTCGATAAAACAGGCACCCTGACAAAAGGCGTTTTCAAAGTAACGGCCGTCAACCCCGAAAACGGCTTTACCGCCGGCGAGCTGCTGGAATACGCCGCCTGCGCGGAAAGTTATTCCTCCCACCCCATCGCCGTGTCGATTGCGGCTGCTTTCGGCCATGAAAACCACGGTTGCAAAATCGGCGATTACCGCGAGATGGCGGGCAACGGCGTCAAAGTCATCGTCAATGGCAAAGAGATTCTCGCCGGTAGCGCGAAACTAATGAAACTCGAAAACATCGATTGCTGCGACGGAGAAAGCTTCGCGACGGTGGTGCATGTCGCGGTCGAGGGCATTTACGCGGGCAGCATTGAGATTTCCGATGAAATCAAGGAAGACGCCGAAGAAGCCGTCCGCGAGCTCAAGCGGCTCGGCGTCGGCAAAACCGTGATGCTCACGGGGGATTTGAAAGCCACCGGCGACTCCATCGGCCGGAAGCTCGGGATTGACGAAGTGCACGCGGGCCTGCTGCCGGCCGATAAGGTCGAAAAATTCGAGGAGCTCGAACGCGGCAAAAAGCCCGGCTCCCGCATCGCTTTCGCCGGCGACGGCATCAACGACGCGCCGGTTTTGGCGAGGGCGGATATCGGCATTGCCATGGGCGGCCTCGGTTCGGACGCCGCGATTGAAGCCGCTGACATCGTCATCATGACCGACGAACCGTCAAAAATCGCGGCGGCCATTCGAATCGCTCGAAAGACACACCGCGTCGTGACGCAAAATATGATTTTCGCCTTCGGCGTCAAAGCCGTTTTCCTCGCGCTCGGCGCGTTCGGCGTCGCCTCGATGTGGGAAGCGGTTTTCGGGGATATGGGCGTCGCTCTCATCGCGATCTTCAACGCGATGCGGGTGATGAACACAAAGAAGCTGTGACCGGTTGAAGCGAAACCGTCAGCTCTCCGTCCCCTTGACAAACGCGATGAGGCTGTTCATCAGCCCCGCCGATTGCGCCGCCGCGCTCTCCAAACTATCGGCTTTGACGCCGCTATAAAACTTGATTTTCGGCTCCGTGCCCGAAGGGCGGATGCAAAACCAGGCGCCGCCGTCGAGGTCAAAGTAAAGCACATTCGACTTCGGCAGCGTGGTTTTGGCCGTGCTTCGCTCCGGAAAGGCCGTTTCGAACCCCCGCCGGTAGTCTGTCACGCGGCGTATGCTATACCCGCCCATGGCTGCCGGCGGGTGTTCGCGTATTTGTTCCATAATGGCGGCTATCCGCCCGGCGCCTTCCCGGCCATGAAAAGTGACCGTGGCGAGTTCTTCTTTGTAAAAGCCGTATCTTTCATACAGCCGCCGCATTTGATCCCATAAAGTCAGGCCCATGCTTTTATAATACGCCGCCGCTTCGCACACGAGCATCGCCGCCGCCACCGCGTCCTTGTCGCGGGAATGCGTGCCGGCCAGGCATCCGTAGCTTTCTTCGAAACCGAACAGATACTCCAAGGTTCGTTCCTTTTCAAAAATCTTTATCTGTTCCCCGATGTACTTGAACCCGGTCAGGGTTTCGATGAGCCGGACACCGTAATAATCTGTAATCGCTTTCGCCATTTTTGTCGACACGATGGTGGTCACAACCGCGCCGTTTGGCGGCAAAAGGCCCCGTTTCTTTTTTTGTTCGAGCACATACTCGCAAAGAAGCGCCCCGGTCATGTTGCCGTTGAGGTTGACATAGCCGCTGCCCGCGTCTTTGACGGAAACGCCGAGCCTGTCCGCGTCGGGGTCCGTCACAAGGACGATGTCGGCGTCCGTCTTTTCGGCCAGTTTCAGCGCCAAAGCGAGCGCGTCCGGGTCCTCGGGGTTCGGGCAGCGCACCGTCGGGAACCGCCCGTCCGGTTCCGCCTGCTCGGGAACAACGCGGACGTTTCGGAACCCGAGTTCGGTCAATATTCTCCTGACCGGTTTGCCGCCCGCTCCGTGCAGGGGAGAGAAGACGATGCGAAGCGCGTCCGCCTGCTCCTTGATGGCGCCGGGGTTTTGTACCGACTTTTTCAAGGCCGCCATATACAGCGCGTCGATTTGCGCCCCGACAGCAATGTATAATCCACGGGCTTCGGCTTCGGCGCGGTCCATGGTTTTCATCCGGCTGAAATCGGTGACCGCGTTGACAAAACCGATGATTTCTTCATCTTTGGGCCGGGTGATTTGCGCGCCGTCCTCCCAATACACCTTGTAGCCGTTGTATTCGGGAGGGTTGTGGCTCGCGGTGATCACGATACCGGCAACGCATTGGAGTTCGCGCACGGCGAACGAAAGCACGGGCGTCGGCCGCGGTTCGTCAAAGACATACGCCTTGATGCCGTTGGCGCAAAGGCAGAGCGCCGCTTCCCCGGCGAACTCCTTGGACAGTCTGCGCGAGTCATAAGCGATGGCGACGCCTCTGCCCGCGCCTCCGTCTTTCAGCACGGCGGCCGCGAGGCCCTGCGTCGCTTTTCGGACGGTATAGATATTCATGCGGTTCGTGCCCGCGCCGATAAGCCCCCGCATGCCGCCCGTGCCGAACTCCAAATCTTTATAAAACCGGTCGTGAATTTCATCCGGGTTGTCTTTGATTTTCCGCAGTTCCTCTTTGTCGGCCGGATCGATTTCTTCGCTCTCGAGCCACAGCGCGTATTTTTGCAAAGCGTCCATTGACTGTTTTTCCTCCGCCGTGTTTCGGCTGCCGTATTCCGTGTTTCGGTCACATAGTAGCACGCCTGTCCGGCGACTGTCAAACGCCTGCGGCCGGCCGGCGGTTATGGCCTTGTTATAATTGACAAGCCGCGCCGGCGGCATTAGAATAGAAAAAAGAAAATCTCGGGAGGGCAGCGATGTCGGAGAATGTTGATTTGGTGAAACGCCTTCAAAAGCCGGCCGGAAAAATTGAAGCCGTCCTCGATACGGACGCCTATAATGAGATCGACGACCAGTTCGCCCTGGCCTATATGCTGCTTTCGGGCGCTCAGATCGATGTCAAAGCGGTTTACGCCGCGCCTTTCCACAATCACAATTCCGCCGGCCCGGCGGACGGGATGGAAAAGAGCTATGCGGAAATCCTGAAAATCCTCGGCCTCATGGGCAGAGATGAAATGAAAAGCCGGGTGTTCAAAGGCTCAAGGACCTATCTGCCCGACGAGGACACGCCGGTTGTTTCGGACGCGGCGAGGGACCTCGCGGAGAGGGCGATGGGCTGCAGCCCCGAAAAACCGCTGTATGTCACCGCCATCGGCGCCGTGACAAACGTCGCCTCGGCGATACTGATGAAACCTGAAATTGTGAACAATATCGTCGTCGTCTGGCTCGGCGGCCACGCGCACGAATGGCCACACACGGCGGAGTTCAACATGATGCAGGATGTCGCGGCCGCGAGGGTGCTTTTCGGCTGCGGCGCCGCCGTCGTGCAGGTGCCCTGTATGGGCGTCGCATCCTCATTCATAACGACCGGCCCCGAACTCGAGTATCGGCTCTGGGGGAAAAACAGGCTCTGTGATTATCTGGTCGATATCGTCCTTCAAGAAGCCCCGAAAGACCCGTCCTTCTGCTGGAGCAGAGTGCTCTGGGACGTCACGGCTGTGGCGTGGCTGCTCGGCGGCTATTTTACCGAGGATGTGCTCAAGTCCGCTCCCATACCCCAATATGACAACCGCTACAGCTTTGACGGCACGAGGCACCCCATCGGCTATGTGTATGCCGTCAACAGGGACCGGCTCATGAGCGACTTGTTCAAAAAACTGACCGAAGCGTAACGGGAGGCGGCTATGGACAAACAGGCTTTTCAAAACGCTTGCGAGTTTGTTCGCCGTAACGGCCGCGATTCCGCGGGCATCGGCACGCTTTCCGAAAAGACGCTGCACGCGGTTTTAAAACGGTATTATGAGCCGGACGAAGGCGGACGGGAGATCAAAATCGGCAGCTATGTCGCCGACATCGTCGGGGAGAACGGCATCATCGAAATCCAGACGCAGGGGTTTGACAAACTGCGGGCGAAACTGGCCGCCTTTCTGGAAGTCGCGAGGGTCACGGTGGTCTACCCAGTTTCGAAAACAAAATGGCTGTGCTGGATTGACGGCGAAACGGGAACCGTCACCAAGAAGCGAAAAAGCCCGAAAACCGGGACGGTCTTCGACGCGTTTTTTGAGCTGTATAAAATCAAACCGCTGCTCAAGCATCCGAATTTGTCGCTCTGCATTGTTCTGCTCGAAACGGAGGAATACCGCCGGCTCGACGGCTGGAGCAAGGACAAGAAAAAAGGTTCGTCACGCTATGAGCGCATCCCAATGGAGCTCCTCGCGGAGATTCCCCTTAACAACACTAACGATTACATCGCCCTGCTGCCGGAAAGTTTGCCCGAAAGCTTTACCGGCCGGGATTTTGCCAAAGCGGCGAAGATTCGACCGCGCGCCGCGCAGATGGCGTTGCATATCCTGTATTATGCCGGCGCTGTCGAACGCGTCGGCAAACAGGGGAACGCGTTTGTATACAGGCGGAGTGGAATTGCAGACGAAATAATCCGCATGCCCGGCGAAACAGCAAAGTCTTACGGACAATTCTTACAGGAGCAGATTATGATTTATAAGGACGAATACGAATCCTGGGCTGAAAACTATGATCTTTTTGGTGAGATTGAGACCGTTAACGAAGCGGAGCGGGACTTTTTGCATAGTATCCTTTCGGAAAACGGGGTGAAATCTGTTTTAGACTGCGCCTGCGGCACCGGCCAGCACCTGCTCATGCTCTCCGCCCTCGGTTATCGGATGGCCGGGAGCGACTATTCTTCTGCCATGCTGGAGGTTTGCCGAAAGAATTTGGATAAGGCGGGGGAAAAGGCGGTGTTAAAACAAGCCGATTACCGTGAATTGGATGCCGCCTGGCCGCAGGCCTTTGACGCCGTTCTTTGTATGACACAAGCCCTCAACCATATGCTGACAAAAGAGGATTTGCTTACCGCGCTGGTTTCCATGCGCCGAAAACTCAAACCGGGGGGCGTGCTGATAATCACCCAAAGCACCACGCATAAAACGCTTGGCGATGAGTACCAATTCAGCCTGGTGGCCAACAACCGGGACTGTTCCCGCATTCTGGCGCGGGATATCGATGGGGAACAACAGACCGTCCATATTCTCGACATATTGCACGGTGAAGAAAGAAGCGGCATGGTGCGGCACGATGTGAGAATCAAGATTATATTGGATGAGGAGTACCGGGAGCTGTTAACCGAAGCGGGTTTTTCAGCGGTTGACATTTACGGAGGTTACGACAGGCAGCCCTACCAAAAAGAAAGTTCATGGAAATTGATTGTTGCCGCAAAAGCTTAACATGGAAAGGAAGTCCGGTTTATGTTAAAAAAACTGCTCTCTATTTTTATGGCTGCCTCGCCGGCTGAGTGAAAAAACGACCGGGGAGCGTAAGCTCCCCGGTCGTCGACTGGACGGTGTTCAAAAACACCGCGCTGTATTCTTCCACATCCCTCGCCGGCCATTGAAGGCTGTTATTCCACAGGCAAAACAAAACAATGCAGATGCAGGCTTGACAGCAACCGCAGTTTCTCGACGTGCTCGAACCCGGTGCCTTCCGCGAGAATTCCGCTCTGAAAGTCAAGCGCCATGAGCAATTCGGGGGAACACTGCGAGGCGTGGCATTGCACCGCCTCGTATTTCTTTTCCCGAAACGCCTCGATATCCACCGTGGTATTCGGCCGGTCGGTGTAATACTGGCCGAGTATCGGCACTTCCCAAGCGTCCGCATGGGGGGCGCTGTCCGGCTTCTCCGGGTAGTGTTTGATGTTGGAGTCCATCACGCAGTATTTGACCGCTATGCCGACCTTGACATGGTCGGAGTGGCATTCGTCGCGAAGGCCCGGGTCGACGGAAAACACCGCGTCGGGTTTCAGTTCGCGTATGACCGGCAGAATGGCCGCCGCGATTTCCTCGATGCTTGCGGGCGTTTTGTCCGAAAAACCGAGAAACCCCGCGCTCTTCACGCCGAGCACTTCCATGGCCGCGAGGGCCTCTTTTTTTCTCATCGCAATGAGCGGCGCGCCGCTCAACATATCGCTGCTGAAACGGTCGTCGGTCACGGTCAGGGCGTAAACCTCCGCGCCGAGGCTTTTCAGATAAGCCATCGTCCCTCCCGCGCCGATTTCGTTGTCGTCCGGATGGGGCTGGATAAACAACGCGCGCCGAATGCTTTCCAATCGGGGAGGGCGCAAAAGGGAGATTATATTGTCCGTCATGTCAAAAACCTCGTTAAAAAAAGATTAATATCGTCCGATTTCCGAAAACGGGATCTGCTCGAACGCGGTGAGTTCTTTATAAACGCGCGCGCCGTCCCTCAGGCGGTAGTCCCCGCCGTGGAAGTCGACGAAGCCGGGGTTGACCAGCATGAGGTAAGCCGGGTTGTTCCCGATTGTGCTGAACCGGTAGGACGATTCGCTGATTTGCCCGATGTTGCCGCTGCGGTCGACGATGATGTTGTTTTCAATCACGCTGAACGCGGGGTTGACGGCGAAATAGGGGTTGTCGGGGTCGCTGAAATCGCTCGTTACCTTCGCGAGGTTCGGGTACTTCTCGGCCCAAATCTCCGTTTTATACGGCGAACTCAGCAGATACTGCCACAGTCCCGCGTCAAGGCTGCTGACGTGCCCTCGGAACCAGCCGTTATTGATGACGCCGTCGCGCGCTCTGTCATCGTACCGTATCGCGGTTTCGGCGTTGATAATGAGATTGTTATATACTTTCAGGTCGCGTCCGCCGCCGAGCATGAACCCGCTTTTCGGGATGTTGACCAGGATATTGCCGTAGGCGGTCTGCCCCGATAGGGCGTCGTCCCAGTAAATGCCGTCGGGCTTGAAATCACCCGAGCCGATGTCGCGGATGCAGTTGTAGCGCAGCACGTTGCCGTATGCGGTGAAATCGCGTCCGGCATAGACAGCCCCGGCGTCGCTCGACTGTTTGACGACGTCATAGATCAGGTTGTACTCAAAGAGATGGTCGTTGCCGCCGTAGAGAATTGCCGCGTGGGGCGCGTCGTGAATCTCGTTGTGCGAGCAGACGCTGCCCGTACCCGAAATCGTCACTCCCGCGCAATAGGTTTTATAAATCTCGCCGAAATGGTGGATATGGTTGTTGTCCGCGATGTTGCGCGCGGGCGTCAGCGTTGTCCGGTCCCCGCCGTTGATGCTGATGCCGCCCTTGCCCATGCTTTTGATTTCATTGCCGGCAGCCCGGTTGTTATACCCGTATACAATAATGCCCGACCCGGCGCAGTTCGAAATCACGCAGTTTTCCACCGCGCAGTTGTTCCCGTTGATATTGACCGCGTCGCTTCTGGTGCCTTTTATTTCAAATCCTTCGAAATTCAAATATTCGGCGTTGTTAATTTTTATTATATTGTCCGTTGATATTGAAAGATTTACCGATGCCGAAGCAATGTCCGAAGAAGGGTACAGGTACAACATGCCCGTTTGCCGGTCAAGATACCACTCGCCCGGCGTGTCAAGCTCTTCGAAGACATTGTAAAAATAGTAGATCGCGCCCTCTTTGTAGGAATAGGAGCTCGCGTACCGCGTCGTCAGCGTCCTGTTTTTCGTGTCGACGGATTGAATCGGCGTTGAGGAATCCGCCCAGTCCCAATAAAAGAAGCCGAAAAGCCAGACATCGTCGATGGTCTTCCAGTTCTTGATCTTCCGGTTTGTCGCCGCGTCGACTTTGAAGGTGCCCCCGCGCGGGTTGCGAAGGTCAGCCCAGTCCGGATTGTAATGTTGGGGGTAGTCTTCGCTGCAGTCCCCGATGTCGAGAACCTCGCCCGTCTTCAGATACTTATCCCCGTTCGGATAACGCGCGAGCGTGCACCTCTCGTCGTTGAAAAACAACTCGCATTGGTTCGGTCCCGTGGTGTCGCCGTCGTATTTGGAAGCCGTGTTAAAAGCGCCGATGGCGTAAAGTTTGCCCCAGTCGGCGGCGGTCAGCCCATAGGCGTTCAGGTCAATCTCCACAACCTTGTTCCTTGCCAAGGCGCATAACCGTTCTCTCGCTTCCCCGCTGGCAGGCCTGAAGTCGGCATTATCCAGTGACACGCCGCCGTTAAGCGTAACTTTCGAATCACCGTAAGCCCTGTAAGTGATGGGCTTGCCTTCCGCGCCGCTGTCGCGGCTGTCAAAAACCAGGGAGCCGACCGTGTATTCCCCACCCTTGACGCAAACCGTCACGCCACCCTCCGGCAGACCCGACGAAGCCTTCAATTGACGGATTTCGTCGCGGGCTCTTTCGATGGTCGCGAACGGGCGGCCAAAACTGCCGTCGTTCGCGTCGCTGCCGGCTGTGGAAACATAATAATCGCCGTCTTTCATCACAACCGTCCTTTCTTCGGGAACGCTGAGGTTTACGGGCGTGGGGGCGGTGTTGAAAATCATCGCGGTCAGGGGCAACCCGGCGTTCGCGGCGATAAAGGCCATAAGAAGCGCGAGCAAGCCTTTGATTGCCCGAAAAATGAATTTACTCATTTTTATTTCCCCTCCTGTTGTCTTGTTTCTTTGCCGTTGAGCCGTTATCCGGCATTCCCCGGCAGGCGGCTGTTGATGGCTTCCAAGGCAGCTTTTACACTTTTCGCGGTATTTGTCTCAATTTCCGCGGCTTTGTATTCGTCCGACCGGAGAAGGCTTGCCTCATACTTCGCGTAATCCTCCGCGGCTTTCGCGTTTCTAAGCGGTTCCTCATAGATAAAATCGCCGGTGTTGTTTCGGACAAAATACAGGACATGGTACCCGTAAGCCGCTTTGATAATCCCGATGTCGCCGGGTTTTCTGTTGGCGTCAAAGCACCAGTTCTCGAAAGTCGCGGCTGTTTGCCCCGTCGAAAGGCCGGCATAAAGCCCGCCGTTCGCGTTTGAGCCGGTGTCGGCGGAGTGTTTTTCGGCAAGGTCGGCGAAAGAGCGTTCGGTTTTTTCGCCTTTTAAATAGAGGCTGTAAATATCTTCGGCCTTTTTACCGGCGTTTCGAATTTCCGCCCCGGAGGGGGCGGCGGTGTCGGCCGCGTCGGTTTTAAAGGGTATGAGAATATGCCGGACATCCACCGTCTCCGGCGGAAACGGGGGCGTTTTTATCCACATGACGACATAATCCGTTTGCGTCCTCACGACGGTCTTGTCCCCCGCCGCGCGAGAGCTCTCGAACGCCCACGCGGCCGCCTCACCGGATATATAGGTTTCAATCGACGCTTTGTCTTTCAAGAAAAGTGCGGTTTCCAAAGCGGCGTCGAAGGCCAGTCCCGAAATTGCTTTTCTGTCCCGCGTGGCGAGTTTTAGAAAAGACGCTTCGCCGCTGACGCCGTCGAGCATCGCTTCGGCTTTTTGCTTCGCGTTGGCATCAGCCGCGGGGAAGTTGTAAATCCGAAGGCTGACGACATCGAATTTGTCCCTGCCGGCTTCATACAGCGCCTTGACAACCTCGTCCGTGCAGGCTTCAAGAAAGCCGTTGTATTTGTCATTGCTGTATTTTTGAACGACCGTCTCTTTTTCAAGTTGGGATTTTATAAATGTATAATCGACGCCGTCGCCGTACAGGCCGGTTAAATACTCGTCAACCGAAAGATTTGCGGCCGCGGCTGTTTTCCTCAACGCGTCGAGTTGGGCGTCAACCGCCGTTTTGTCGTTTTCCGTCAAGCCGTATTTTTTAGCCTTGACCGCTTCCGTATACAACGCGGCGGTTTTGCATGCCCGGCTTGCCGCCTCTTCTTTGAAGTGCTCGGCCCAGGTCTTCGGTTCTTCCCCCGGCTTTACCGGAACATTCTGCCGGTCCGGCGGCATGGCCGCGTCAAAGCCGGTGCCGGCCCCCAAGGCTTCCGCTTTTTTGGCTTCGTTTTGATAATAGGCATAAACCAAACCGTAATAATAGGTAAATTCCCTGACGCGGACCCTCGTATCCCCGACGGTCATAGCCGTAATGTCGGGGGAATCCACGGAGGATTCGATCTCGTCAATTTCGGCCGAAATCTTTTTCGAGCCGGTGCGCTTGCGCCCTGCGTAAAGCGTGTCGAGCGCGGCGGATATGTCGCCGCCGCCGCGGTACAAACGCGCCAGTTCCAGTATCAGCGTCTCGTCCCGCGGCAGCGCTTCGAGGCCTTTTTTAAGCGCGGCCGCCGCTTCGCCGTTTTTGCCGAGCCCCCGGCGGGCTTTCGCCAAGCCCGAATACGCTTCGGCGAGCCCCTCGTCCTTTTCGAGCACTTTTTCGAAAGCCTCGCCTGCCGCTTCGTAGTGATTCTCCGAAAGCAGGCGCAAGCCTTTATCAAGCAGTTTCTCGGGCGAGTTCATCCAAGCCGCCGCGGCCGCGAACAGCCCCGCCGCGACTGCAAGAACAGCGCATACGGTGAATACCGCCCGGCGCTTTGGATTTTTATTTGATTTCGTCATAACCGGCCCTTTCGTTATTCCCTGTTGAAAGTAAGTATATTATAGAGCGTTGAGCCCCGGTTTGCAAGAATACCGCATTGCGCATTCGGAGCAAATATGGTATTTTATTGGTAATACACACCACAGGAATACCGATGAAAGGACGCTTATGAGTTCAATCACGGTCGTCGGCAGTATAAACACGGATCTGGTAATCCATACGCCTCGATTACCCGCGCTCGGCGAGTCGGTCATCGGCAGCGGTTTTATGACCGCGCCGGGCGGCAAAGGCGCGAATCAGGCCGTCGCCGCCGCGCGGCTCGGCGCGGCTGTTTCGATGGTCGGCTGTGTCGGTGACGACACTTTCGGTCGTCAGCGGCGCGGCAGCCTGGCAGAAAACGGCGTCAATGTAGATTATGTCTATACAGACGCGGATAAACCGACCGGCACGGCGATGATTACCGTCAAGGACGGCGATAACCTCATCGTCGTCGACCCGG
The DNA here is from genome assembly GCA_036834305.1 of Clostridiales bacterium. GTDB lineage: Bacteria > Bacillota > Clostridia > Oscillospirales > Acutalibacteraceae > UBA1447. The sequence continues at coordinate 11,037 of DAITOC010000005.1, read as the reverse complement.
GGGCTAATTTTTGCCTGACCCCGGCGATGGTCGAGGCGGCCGAGGCGGCCATACGGGATAGTTCCGTTCTGCTCGTCCAACTCGAAGTGCCCTATGAAGCCGTCACGAAGGCCATCCGGCTCGCGAAAAAATACGGAGTCCGGGTGCTGTTGAACCCCGCGCCGGCGAGGGAACTTGACAACGATACATATAAGATGATCGATATCCTGACTCCCAACGAAATCGAATGCGCGTTTCTCACCGGCATTCCGGTCGGAAATGCCGGGCAGGCGTTCGCGGCCGCGGTGCGGCTTCTTGAAAAAGGCGTCGCGTCCGTCGCGGTGACCCTCGGCGAAAACGGTACGGTTTACACCGACGGCGGCGGGATTGCCCATACCCCCGCGTTTCCCGTGGAAGCCGTTGACACGACCGCGGCCGGCGACACCTTTTCGGCCGCTCTGGCTGTGGCTTTGTGCGAAGGCAAAGGTTTTGGGGAAGCCGTAACCTTCGCGAACGCGGCCGCCGCGCTGGCCGTGACCAAAAAAGGCGCGCAAACCTCGCTTCCATTCAGAAACGAAGTCGAAACTATGCTTCGCGCACTATAACCCGGTAAAACTATGATACCCTCCCTGGCGGATTCAACCGATTAAACGAACCGAATATAAAAAACGACTGTGAGGTAAAACCATGGCTCAAAAAAGAGATTACCAAGGCAAACCGCTCGAAATCCGCGAGACCCTGCAGCGCCTGGCCATCCGGCAAAAACGGGAGGACAATCCCGAATTGGTCAAAAAACTGCTGAGCATACCCAAGGTAGCGTTGAGCGCGGAGCAGACAAAACGCCTGCCCGATTTCCTCAAAGCGGATATGGTCACCTGTGTTTTTGAGGACGGCAAAAACGTCCTTTGGCTCGGCACGAACGAAGGCCTGTGGCGCGTCAACGAAAAAGAGCCCGAGCCGCTCGACAAAGTCCAGTGCTTCCGCGCCATGGCCTATATGCTCGACAACGAAGTCGAGGCCGTCGACGGCGACGGCGCCGACGGCGTATTTGTGCTGACGAAAACGAGCGTGTCGCACATCGCGATGAAAGCCATGTCCGCCAAGGAAAAGGCGGTGTTCCTTTCCGAAGTCAACCGCAAATATGTTCAGCGCCGCGGTATGCTCAGCGGCGCGCGCTGGGACAAAACGAACAACTGCTGGCGCGGCCGGGAATCCGACAACGACGGTTTGTGGACTTCGCTGGTCGCCATGGGCGACATCTGCCGCTACGCGGTGCTGCGCGACGACCCTTCTTCCACCAGGGAAGAAATCGCGCTCGCGAAGGAGACGGCGACAAGGTGGGCCGAGGCGGTTCTTCTGCTGGCGTACATCCCCGGCTGGAAGGGCAGGGTCGCCTCGTTTGTCCGCTACAACGAACCGGGCACGAACCGGGCGAGCAAGGAGTATCTGCTCGAAGGCAAAGAATACAAAATCAACATCCCCGACAACGGCCCGGCCGGGTATGTGGCCGCGGAATTAGGCCCCCAAAACCCGGAGGATTGGGCGACCGAGGGAATGCCCGAAATCGTGTTCCGCAACGTCGAGGGCTATATCGCGCGTTCCTACCATGTCAACGACCCTGAAAACGACCCGATTCCGTTTTCCGACGGGGTGTTTTTCCGCAAGAAGTTCAACGGTGAGGGAAAGCTCGTCTCTGTGCGGATTCCCACGGCCACCAAAAAAGGTGACGATATCCCCGCGCTTCTGACCGTGGACAGCTCCATGGAAATACCCGAAAGGCTCAAAAAGCTGTATAAGGACGAAGTCAACCCCAAAACGGGAAAGCACTGGGATGACGACGACATCACCTATAAATGTGACACGTCCAACGACGAGCTCGTCGGCCATTATGCCGTATGGCACCTCGCTTACGATATTCTGGGCCCGGATGACCCGGAACTCGCCGGCATCATCAAAACAATCGCCGCGCGCCACGCGAAACACTTTACCGACAACGGTTACTGCCATACGGACGGCGGCGGGCAGCCGACTTCCTGGGCCAGAATGAACCGCGAATATTATATGAACGAGTTCAGCAACGGCTTTTCCGACGCGCCTCTGGGCACGATGATTCTGCTGCAGCTGTATAAAGTCGCGTACCATGTGACGGGTGACGAGCAGTGGAACAAGGAATACCGCAAACTCGCTCTTGACGAACCCTACCGTTACGCCGATTTGGCGCGGGAGCATTACGGCCGTTACCGGATGTTCGCCAGGCTTCTCATCGAAGACGAAAACGACGAGAAGGAGATCTTTAACCGCATCGTCAAGAACATGAACTATTCCGACGTGCGTATGGCAGCGGTGGCTTACTACACCCTCACCCAACTCGAGACCGACCCTGTTTTGGTTGAAAAATACAGGCAGGGCGCCGAATCATGGTGGGAGGTTGAAAAATACGCGCGCGATGTCGAGTGGTCCCTGGTATACCAGGCCGTCAACAACGAAAAAGAGCAATTCGACGGCTTCGGCCGCTCCTGCATCGAAATGCTCCGGTGGCAATTGAACCACTATCCCGTCAACTCCCGCGAGTTCTTCATTGACAACTCAACGCGGCCGGACTTGCGCGAAGACGAAGGGTATATGTTTTACAGGGACAGCGACAAGCCTTACGCCGTCGCGATGGACGAAAGGGGAGGCACCGGCGCCAACTTCTTCCAGGCAAAGCAGGGCCATATGGGCCGGCATCTGTCGGAGTCTTACAATATGATTATGCCGTACTGGCTCGCTCGCTACAACAAACTCATCGTTGAAAAAGGCGCGGACGGCAACATTGCGTTCGACGAATTGTTCAAGGTGCTCGATCAGGAATAAACCGTATAATTTTCGCATCCCCGCAGAATATATTCTGCGGGGAGTTGTTTTATGCTGCTGATAAAAAACGGAAAAATACTGACCATGGCCGGCAAGGAATTTGGAAACGGTTATGTCCTGGTCAAAGACGGAAAAATCGCCGAAACAGGGCCGGGTTCTTTTAACGCCGGCGCGGATGCCGAGGTCATCGACGCGCGCGGCGGCTGGGTGATGCCCGGCCTCATCGAATCCCACTGCCACATCGGCATCACCGAAGAAAAAAAAGGCTTTGAGGGCGACGACTGCAACGAAATGACCGAACCGATTGTCCCTTACCTCAAGGCCCTCGACGCCGTCAACCCGATGGATTCCGCTTTTCACAACGCCGTCGCGGCGGGCATCACCGGCGTGATGACCGGCCCGGGCAGTTCCAACGTCGTCGGCGGCCAGTTTGTTTTCATCAAAACGCACGGCCGTTCCATCGACGAGATGGTGGTCCTTGAGCCGGCCGCCATGAAAATCGCGTTCGGCGAGAACACCAAAACCAACTACGACAAAAAGGGCACCATGCCCACCACGCGTATGTCCGTCGGCGCCCTTTTGAGGGAAGAACTGTTGAAGTCGCAAAAGTATTGCGAGGATAAAAAGAAGGCGCTCGAAGACGGCGACAGTTTTGAGGAGGACTTCGAACTCGAATGCTGGGTGCCGGTGTTCGACGGCCGCATTCCGCTCAAAGCGCATGTCCACCGCGCCGACGACATTCAAACGGCGATACGCGTCGCGAAACAGTTCGGCCTGCGAATGACCCTTGACCATTGCTCGGACGGGCATCTGATCGCCGGCGAAATCAAAGAATCCGGCTGCCCCGCGATTGTGGGGCCGTCGATGTCCTCAAGAAACAAAATCGAAACGCAAAACATGGATTTTAAAACCGCCGGGATTCTTCATAAAGAAAGCGTCTTGGTATCGGTAATGACCGACCATCCGGTGACGAGAATTCAGTATCTGCCGATTTGCGCCGGCTTCGCCGCGAAAGAAGGCCTCGGTGTGGAAGAGGGCCTCAAAGCCATTACGATCAACGCCGCGAAAATCTGCAATGTCAGCCACAGAGTCGGCAGCCTTGAGGCGGGCAAAGACGCCGACATCGCGGTGTTTGACGGCAACCCGATGGAAACCTTTACGAATTGCCTGTTTACGGTCATCGACGGCAGCGTTGTTCACCGGCTGCAACAGTCTTAACGCGAAGAACGTGGCGCACAGCCTCGCTCTTCGCGTTATCAATCTCGGTTGGGTAAATAGGTTATCGGTTGTTCTCTCTGTTCCTGTTATCGTTGTTGCGGTTATCTCTGTTGTCGCGGTTATCGCGGTTGTTCCTGTTGTCGCAATTATCCCTGTTGTATCTGTTGTCTCTATTGTCGCGGTTGTCATTGCAATTCCTTTTATCATCCATTGCTTTTCACCTCCTCGCCGTCTTATTATTCGGCGTGAGCGGCATTTTATACACGGAATTTACATAAATTAGGGGAAGGCGGCTTGCGTTGACACAGCGGAATGGATATGGTATTCTACAAACAGTGTGTTTTTCGATATAAACATTTCAAAAACATTTCAGAAGAAGGTATCTGGTTGAACACCGACGCGGCGCGTTTATTTGAAAGAATGCCGGGAGCATCGCTCCTTTATGAAGCGATCGAAGCGGCGGTTACGGGCAGCTTTAAAAATGTGGATATCAAGGTATGCAAAACGCAGGTATCGTTTTATTCCAACAAAAGTTTTGCATATGTTTGGCTACCGATAAGGAAGATGAAAAATCGGCCCGATACCTATATTGTTCTGTCCTTCGGTCTTGACAATAAAATCGAAAACCCGCGCATTGTCGAGTCGGCCCAACCGCGCCCGAACCGGTATATTCATCATATATTGATTGAGAAGGCAGAGGATATCGACGGCGAAATCATGAGCTGGCTGGAACTTGCGTACGAGTTTGCCCAAAGGCCATAACACGGGCCGCAAAGGAGCGGTAGCTTGGAACGGGCTGAAAGCAGAATCGAAAAACTAAGGCTTCACGCCTTGCGTTGCCGGGTTTCGAGAACCGAATGGCAGTATCTGCACGCGAAAGGCTTTTTGGAAAGCGCGAAACAACAAAATAGCGCGGCGTGCCGGTACGCGCTGGCCACAAAATATATGCTCGAAAACGCTCAGCCGGCCATCGATGACGGGGAACTCATCGTCGGAAAAATGTCCGGCAGGGAGCTGAAGGATGCCGAACGCGCGGAATGGGACATTATCCGGGAATACTCCCTCCCTTCCCGCACGGCCGCCCGCGGCCAGGCGTCGCATATGGCCGTCGACTACGATCTTCTTCTGCGAAAGGGCGCGGAAGGAATCATCGCGGACATCGCCGGCTTAAAGGGAAATTTGGATCCCGCGATACCGGAAAACCTGGAAAAAATCGATTTTTACAGCGCCTGCGTTATCGCGCTCGAAGGCCTGTGCGCTTGCGCGGGCCGATACTCCGCTTACGCGGCCCGGCTTGCGCTTTGCTGCGCCGACGACAAGCGCAAAGCGGAACTGCGGGAAATAGCGCGGATATGCGCGAAAGTCCCCCGCGAACCGGCCGGTTCATTTTATGAAGCCCTGCAGTCGGCAAGCTTCTTAACCTTTTGCCTGTCGGGACCGGATGTTATGCTTTACCAGCTCGGCAGGCCGGACCGCTATCTGTTGAAATTTTACGAACAGGATATGGCAAACCATGTGATAACGGAAGAGTTCGCGCAGGAACTCATCGACTGCTTCGGCCTTTTGTATAACGAATACATCCCCTCGGGCCTTGCTTCCGGTTTTATGGTCGGGGGGAGGGACGCCTCGGGAAACGATGCCACCAATCCGCTTACCTATCTGTTTATTAAAAGCATTGAACATATACGAATGATATACCCCGGCGTCGGTCTGTGCCGGAACAGCGACACGCCCGCGGATTTACTGGAGTTCGCGTGCGAAACTCTCGGCAAAGGGCATTCCCACCCGGCTTTGTTCAATGACGATATTATTATTGAGGGCTTGACGCGTTACGGCCTTCCCTATGAGGAGGCCTGTTTGTATATTCACAGCACATGCGTCGAAATCACTCCCTGCGCCTCATCCGCCTGTTGGGTCGCGAGCCCTTACACAAATCTCGTTCAAATCCTGCTCGACACGCTCGGTGTCCGGAAAGAGGGCGGCGAGGCCAACCGTTTCGGGACGATCGAGGAGTTAAAAGACGCGTTTTTTGGCAGGCTGTCCGCAAAAATTAAAGAAAACCTGATTGCCGAAAACAAGTCGCAAATGGAAAGGACGAAGCATTTTTTCAATCCGCTGCTGTCCTGCTTTGTCAACGACTGCCTGAAAACCGGCAAAGACATCGAATCGGGCGGCGCGCGCTACAATTGGATTATGCCGTCTTTTGTCGGCGTCGCCAACGTCGCCGATTCCTTGGGCGTCATCGAGGAGCTTATTTTCAACAGAAAAGAACTGACGTTCGACGACCTCGCTAAAGCCCTGATACATAATTTCGACGGGTTTGAGGGCCTGAGATCACGGCTGGCTAATACGGTTGAAAAATACGGCAACGATTCCGACCGCGCCGACGCGTATGTCGCGGAGATTACACAATGGATCGGCGCGGAATGCGAAAAATACACGACATACCGGGGCGGGCGCCTGGTGCCGAGCCTGTTCTGCTGGATTATGCACAACGAATTCGGCAAAAACACCATGGCGTCGCCCGACGGCCGAAGCGCGGGGTTCCCCCTCGGCGACGGGTCCGGTCCCGCCCAGGGCAGGGAGAAAAACGGCCCGACGGCGTCTGTCCTTTCATCGACGAAATGGGACCACGCTCCGTTTATCGGCGGCGTTGCCGTCAACATGAAGTTTTCAAAGAAACTGTTCGGCCCGCAATCGATTCCGAAACTAACGGCGCTGGTTAAAACCTTTATGAAACGCGGCGGCTTCGAACTGCAGATTAACACCGTCGACAAACAGACGCTGCTGGAAGCCGTTGAGCGCCCGGAACTCTACGGCGACCTGGTGGTCCGTGTCGGCGGTTACAGCGATTTCTTTGTGCGGCTGTCCTCCTCCATGCAGGCCGAGGTTATCGAGCGCACGGAGCACGCCGTCTGACCGCGCGCCTTGGATAATAATTGAAAGGAAGTACGGTCGCGGAGTTTCGCCGCCGAGGCCGGCAGGGAGCGGTATGAAGAAAAAACAAATTTTCTTGGCGATTGCCGGAGCCGTCGTTGTGCTGGCCGCCATGGTATTCGGCGTCAAAACGGCGCTTGACGCGAGAAACAACAATGCCGTGCCCGCAGACGTCCCTGTTGAAACGGCCGACGCGGCAACAACCGCCGCGACAACGGCCGCACCGAAACAGGCTTCTGCAATTGTTCTCGCATTCACAGGGGACATCAATCTCGACGGCAGCCTGCCAATGATGAAGAACTATTACCAATGCGAAAACGGCATTTACGACTGCATCGACCCCGGCCTCATTAAGAGAATGCAAGCCGCGGATGTTCTGTTCGTCAACAACGAATTCACATTTTCAAACAGAGGGTCCAGACAGCAAAACAAGGCGTATACGTTCCGGGCCGATCCGGCCGATATCGATATTCTGAAGGAAATCGGCGTCGACGCGGCGTCAGTCGCGAACAACCACATTTTTGACTACGGCGCCGAAGCGATGCTCGACACGATACAGACGCTCAAAAATTCGAACATCGCCTGCGTCGGCGCAGGCGAAAACCTTGCCGAGGCGATGAGGCCGGTGTATTTTACGGTCAATGGCAAAACCGTCGCTTATGTGGCCGCCGGCCGGCCCGAACCGTATTTTAAGACGCCCGTTGCCGGCGAAGATTCCGCGGGCATTCTCGCCGCCTACGGTTCGGACAGTTGCGTCAACGCGATTAAAAAGGCGGCGGAAAACAGCGACTATGTCATCGTTTATGTTCATTGGGGGGACGAGTACACCAACAGCCCGGGCTCGATTCAAATCGAACAGGGCAGAAAATACATTGCCGCCGGCGCGGACGCGGTCATCGGGGCGCACCCGCATGTCGTCCAGGGTATGGGCTGGGACGACGGCAAGTTCATCGCCTACAGCCTCGGCAATTTTTGGTTCGGGATGAAAAACCTCAACGCTTTATACCTGGAACTGGAAATCGGCGCCGACGGCGCTATCCGCCCGCGGCTTTTCCCTTGCGTACTGAAAGACGGGCATACATACCTTGCCAAAGACCTGGGCAAGGAAGAAGAAATTTACGGCATCATTGAGAAATACTCCCCGGGCTCAAACATACAAATTGATGAAAACGGGTATGTCCACGAAAAGTAGCGCGCCCGCAAACCGCGTCAAGGAGGCTGTTATGAAAGAAATGATATGGGGCTATCTGCTGCATTTGGGCTACAATATGTGGAGCGACCGCGAGGGCGAAGCGGAGTATACGAAAGCAAGCGCCGTATTGCGCTGCGACACGCCCTTTTGGGACGAACTCGGGGTGTTTTTGGCAAAATCGGGCGTCAACACCTGCGTAATTGACCTCGGCGAGGGTGTACGGTACGAAAGCCATCCCGAGTTGGCGGTGGAAGGTTCCTGGAGTATCGAATTCCTTAAAAAGAAACTCGATGCGTTGCGCGCGCTCGGCATCACGCCGGTTCCCAAGTTGAATTTCTCTGCCTGCCACGACGAATGGATGGGCGAATACGCCCGCGCCGTTTCAACTCCACGGTATTACCGCTTTTGCGCGGACATCATCGAAGAAGTGACCGTCCTATTCGACAAACCCGCGCTGTTTCACATCGGCATGGACGAGGAGACGTACAACCATCAAAAGGATTACAGTTATGCGGTTATCCGGCAGGATGATCTCTGGTGGCACGACCTGTATTTCCTCATCGAACAGGTGGAAAAAAACGGCGCCCGCGCGTGGATGTGGTCCGACTATATATGGGAGCATCCCGAACTCTTTCTGAAAAAAATGCCGAAATCCGTTTTACAGAGCAATTGGTATTACGGCCGATTTTCCGGGAGGGAACTCGACAGCCCCGGCGTGGCGGCTTACCGGCTGCTTGAGGAAAACGGCTTTGACCAGGTGCCGACCGGCTCGAACTGGAGCTGCGGCGAAAACTTCGGCAGAACGGTGGAGCATTGCTCGAAAACTATCGCCCCAGGGCGGCTCAAAGGGTTTCTTCAGACATCGTGGAAACCCACGTTAGCCGAACAAAAATACAGGCATTTTGAGGCGGCCGATCTGCTGCTTCGTGCAAAACGCGAATACGGCGAAAAAACATAAGCCCAAGACCGCGCGGCCGGCTGACAAAACCATAAAAACGGAGAGTGACGCGTCTGACATCCGAAACGAAATCACCGCACGCCGCCTCCCGCAGGAATCATTCGCCCTGGCGGGACCGCCCGGACATTCCGGAAAGCATAAAACTGCTGTTTTTGGTCCTGGCCGGTCTTGTGACGGCGGCTTCGGCTTTCTTCTTTAACACGCCGGCTGAGATATGGAAAGGCAACCTTAAAATACTGACCTCGCCGGCGAACCTGCTGACCGACTACATCGAACTCTCGAACATGGGCTCGACATTTTTCAACGCGGGCGTCATGGCCTTGATCAGCGTGGCGACCATCAAACTCGCCCGCGCCGAAATCACCGGCGTCATCGTCGCGGGTGTGTTCACCCTGATGGGGTTTTCGTTTTTCGGAAAAAACCTGTTCAATTCCATACCGATCATTTTGGGCGTGGCCCTGTTCGCGAAATTGGCCCGCCGCCCGATGAAAACCTATTTGGTGCAGGCGACGTTCGGCACCGCCTTGGGCCCGCTGGTCAGTGAAATTACCTTCAACCTCGGCCTGCCCCCCTTGCCGGCTGTGCTGCTCGGCGCCGGCGCCGGTGTTTTGACGGGCCTGGTGCTGCCCCCTTTGAGCGAGCATTTCGTTCGTTTCCACAAAGGGTTCAGCCTCTACAATGTCGGCTTTACCGCGGGCATTATCGGCATGTTTTTCCTGGCGGTTTTAAGGAGCTTCGACATCGAAGTGCTGCCGGTTTCCGTGCTGTCCTCCGGCAACAACCTGCGGTTGGGCATTTGGCTGTTTTCGCTGTTCGCGGCTGTTCTGGTGTTCGGCCTGTATTGCGCCCGTTGGTCGCTGCGGGGCTATAAAAACCTGATGGCGCAGCCGGGAACGCTCGGGTCGGATTTTATCGGGAGCGCCGGGTTCGGCCTCACGGCGGTCAACATGGCTGTTTTGGGCGCTTTGATGACCGCTTATGTCCTGCTGATGAAAGGCGAACTCAACGGCCCGACCATCGGGGGCATATTCACGGTTTTCAGTTTCGGCGCGTTCGGGAAACACATCAGAAATGTCGTTCCAATCATTTGCGGCGTGTTCATCGCCAATTTGCTCAATATTCACGAGGCGTCGTCGACCGTCGCGCTCCTCTCCGCGCTCTTCGGCACCACGCTCGCGCCCGTCGCCGGCGTCTACGGTTTCGGCTGGGGCGCTATGGCGGGCTTTTTGCATATGGCCGTCACGATGAACACCTGCTATCTTCACGGCGGGATGAATCTTTACAACAACGGCTTCTCCGGCGGTTTCGTAGCCGCGGCGCTGATACCTCTGATTGAAAAATGGCGCAGCATTCGGAAACACGGGCCGGCCGACGCGCAAGAGCCCCAATATGTTGAAACGCAAGCGGGTGGACGCCAATGAAAGAAGTCAGCTTTGACAGCTATGACGGGAAAAAACTGGCCTGCTTTTTGTGGGACGAGGTCGCCGGGCCGAAGGGCGTCATTCAGCTCATCCACGGGTTAACCTCCCATACGATGCGCTATGAAGAATTCGCCGAAATTTTAAATGCCAACGGTTACATCGTGTTCGGCGACGACCACCGCGTGAACGGAAAAACCGCGGGCGTCGAAAACCTCGGCAAAGCGGACAGAAACAACTTCAACGACAATGTCGCGGATGAAATCGCCATCACGAAAATGCTCCTTGAAAAGTTCGGTCTGCCCGTCCAGCTTTTCGCGCACAGCTACGGTTCCTTCCTCGCGCAGCGGTATATGCAGCTCGCCGGCGGCTTGATCAACGGTGTTTTGCTCAGCGGGTCCGCCTGTATGGGCGGGCCGAAGCTTTTTTGGGGCAAGGTTCTCACCTTTTTTCAAAGGATTTTCTGTCATGTCTACGCGCCC
>DAITOC010000004.1:33133-36114 GCA_036834305.1 Clostridiales bacterium | reverse complement strand
TGGGACGACGGCCGCGGCTGGACGCCTATCGGGCCGGAGTTCACCGGTGTGTTTGACGGCAACGGCTATAAGATCATCGGCATGAACATCAAAGTCACCTCGCTGCCGACAGGCGCGCCGGTGGACTATTATTCCGGCCTGTTCGCTAAGAACAGCGGGACGATAAAAAACCTGAAAATTATAGAGGGTATAATTAACATCTCGCTAACCGCATTCAATTTCTATTTCGGTTCAGTAACCGGATACAACAGCGGTACGATTGAAAACTGCTCAAACAGCGCTTCTCTAACCGCAACTGCAAACTCTCAAGATACGACTTGTACGACCAACGCATATATAGGTGGAATCGCAGGGTATAACACCGGAGAAATCAGAGAAACATTCAATTCCGGAGAACTCACTGCGTATTCGTTGGCAAAATCCAGATCATCTTATGTAAGCAGCTATGTATATAACTATTTTGCCGGAATAGCGGGTTGCAATACGGGTGCTATTGAGAAGTCATTTAACAGTGGGAATTTAGTATCAAATATAAGTTCGTATTATACCTACGGCAATGTTAGTGTTGATTCTTACTATGGGGGTATAACGGGAAGAACATCCGGCAACAGCATTATTAAAAATGTCTATAATTACGGAGAAGTTAGCTGTGTTCGTACCTCAGGCACATATGAGACGGGTTGGGTTTATGCTTACGGCGGCGGTATCGTAGGGCTGTTCACCGGGAACTCTTCTCTGACGAATGCTTACAATCTTAAGGATTTGACATACACAGGCCCTTGGCATCAAAAATATATAGGTTCAATTGTTGGTAACAGAGAGGGAACAAACACAACAATCGCCAACTGCTATTATAAAAACACGATGACTGCGGGTGTCGGCTACGGTACGGACCCCTGTATATCCAAGTCGGACGCCATGCTCAAAGTTCAGGGTGTTTACCAGGGCTTTGATTTTGAGAACACGTGGGTTATCCTGAACAATTCAACATACCCGTATCCACAGTTAATCAATAACATAATGGTTGGCACGGTTGCCGGTATTGAAATCGATATCTTACCCGCGAGAACGGTATTTTACCAAAATGAAACGATAGACACAAACGGTTTAAAACTCTTGGCAACATATGATGACGGAACCGAAGTGATCGTTACCACCGGTTATACGACCGAATACAATTTCAACTCGCTTGGCGCGTCAACGGTAACCGTTTCATACTGCGGTCAAACGACGACCTATTCGGTGACGGTTGTTTCGCCGCTAAAAGCAACTTTTATGGCGGACGGCGTGAAGGTCGCCGAGGTTCTCTTTGTGCCGGGAACGGTATCCATTGTTGAACCCGATGTTCCCCTGAAAACCGGATATGCAGGAGTATGGGAAAGTTATGCGCTTGGCGATAAGGACATTACGATAAACGCTGTTTACTGTGTATTCTCACCATATATTCCGGCTGACGCATTGGAGTTTAACGGCCATTATTACAAACTGTATAACACATCTTCGTATACCTGGCTGCAAGCCAAAGAATACTGCGAAGAGTTGGGCGGCCACTTAGCGACCATTACCTCCGGCGCGGAAAACACTTTTTTATATTCACTCGCGACTTCGGCCGGGAGTTACACCGTCAATTTCGGTCTGTATGATAAGGACAAAAACCGGGTCTGGCATTGGGTTACGGGCGAACCTGTCGGTTATACAAACTGGGCTTCCGGCGAACCAAGTAATTCCAGCAATATTGAATATTATGGACAATACTATTCATCCCAACCAGCTGGCACTTGGAATGATGCTTCCAACTTGGCATTACCGTTTATATGCGAATGGGAAAGCGCCATTTCGGTTCCTCAGTTAACAGCAAAATTCGTCGCTGACGGAGTAACCGTCGCCGAAGTACCGTTCACAGTTTATTCCGAGTATATCGATGAACCGGAGGTGCCCGTAAAAGAAGGATATTCGGGCGCGTGGTCACCATATACGATCGGCATGGAAGATATCGTTATCAACGCGGTTTACACTAAATTGGCCCCGGCCGTGCCGACACTTGCGGCGAACCCGATAACGCCGACCAACGGCAATGTCACCGTGACGATCACCTACCCCGCGGACGCGACGGTGAAAGAATACAAGATCGGTTCCGGCGCGTGGACGGCGTACACGGCGCCCGTGGTGTTAACCGCCAACGGCACCGTCACGGCGAGAGGCACCGACGCGGCGGGCAATGTCAGCGCCACCGGTTCGATTACCGTGAGCAACATCGACAAAACAGCCCCGGCCGCGCCGACACTTGCGGCGAATCCGACAACGCCCACCAACGGCAATGTCACCGTGACGATCACCTACCCCGCGGACGCGGCGGTGAAGGAATACAAGATCGGTTCCGGCGCGTGGACAGCGTACACAGCCCCTGTGGTGCTGACCGCCAACGGCACCGTCACGGCGCGAGGCACCGACGCGGCGGGCAATGTCAGCGCCACCGGCTCGATTACCGTGAGCAACATCGACAAAACGGCCCCGGCTGCGCCGACATTTGCGGCGAACCCGACAACGCCCACGAACGGTAATGTCACCGTGACGATTACCTACCCCGCGGACGCGGCGGTGAAGGAATATAGAATCGGCTCCGGCGCGTGGACAGCGTACACGGCGCCCGTGGTGTTAACCGCCAACGATACCGTCACGGCGCGAGGCACCGACGCGGCGGGCAATGTCAGCGCCACCGGTTCGATTACCGTGAACAACATTGACAAAGCCGCCCCGGCCGCGCCGACCCTTTCGGCGAACCCGACTACGCCTACCAACGGCAATGTCACCGTGACGATCACCTACCCCGCGGACGCGGCGGTGAAAGAATACAAGATCGGTTCCGGCGCGTGGACAGCGTACACAGCGCCTGTGGTGCTGACCGCCAACGGCACTGTCACAGCCAGAGGCACCGACGCGGCGGGCAATGTCAGCGCCACCGGTTCGATTACCGTGAACAA
>DAITOC010000004.1:0-33033 GCA_036834305.1 Clostridiales bacterium | reverse complement strand
TGACCGCCAACGGCACTGTCACAGCCAGAGGCACCGACGCGGCGGGCAATGTCAGTACCACCGGCTCGATTACCGTGAGCAACATACAACCATTCTTTGTTCAGATTACAAACAACAACAAAGTTCTCGACTCTATATTCGGTTACAAAGTCGGGTTCTTCAGGCCGTATAAAAAAGTAAAGCTGCAGCTTGGTTTTGCTTTTGACACCTTCGATGACGCTTACGCCAAGGTGGAATGGTCATCGGACAACAAAAAAGTCGTCATAGACAAAGACGGCCTGATAACCAACCTGGGCATGGGTTACCGGGCGGCGAACATTACCGTGAAGCTGACCGATAACAACGGCAATGTTTTTACCGATACCGTTCGGGTTATCTTTTATAAATTCAGCTACCAACTGAAAAAGCTCAGCAAGTAAGCGGTTGTTTCCACAGGGTATACGAAAAGCAAGCGGCGGGGTACTCCCGCCGCTTGCCGTATTTAAACAGGATTTGTCAGCGAAGTCATACTCCTATTTGGTGACCTCAAACCGATCGAATTCCTCAAAGCCCTCGGCGTTGTCGGCGACGCAAATCGCTTTGACCTGAATCCTCTCGTCCGATACCTTAAGAATCGATACGGATGGCGTCTTGCTGTCGTAAACGGCGTTCCAAATCGGGCGGTGCTGCGCCCAGTCGTGGTTAGACGCGCCGCCCGACGTGCCGCTCTGCAAATAGGTAACGCCGTCGGCGGAGGAAATCACGCTGCCGACATCGAGCGTATTGTGGTCTTTGATGGTGGCGCGCTGATAGGTGTGGTCGTGGCCGGAAATCAGCAGGTCGATGCCCGCCGTATTGAAGTATGTGCCCCACTTGAGTTCTTCCGAGGCCGAGTTGATATAGCAGGTATACGGGCCCTCGTGGGTCAACACGATTTTCCATTTCATCTTTGTGTTTCGAATGGTTTCGGTAATCCAGTCCATAATGGCCCGGTCGTCGCCGAAGCCGCCGCCCAGAGAAATAAACAGCGTGTTGTTGAGTTCCGCGTAATAATACAGACCCCTCGGAGCGCCGGCCACGCCGTTGGCCGGGTTGTGGTAAATCAGCCGGTAATTCGCGCCGGTGCCGTCGCTTAAATCGTGGTTGCCGCTGACCGGGACGGTGGGGTAGGCCGCGAACAGGCCGCCGGCATCGTTGAAATAGTCCAGCCAATAATCGTATTCGCCGCCGGCCGAGACAAAATCCCCCGCGTGAGCGAAAAATGAAAGGCCCGGTTCGGCTTTAAGCGCGGCGCGCATGGCTTTGCCGCAGCGGTCATGCGTATCGGCCAAAACCGCGAACGAATACTCACCTTTGGCGGGGATGGTTTTGAGGACTGTTGTTTCGCTCCAACAGTCGCCGGAGCCGACTTGATACAGATATTCCGCGCCGGGTTCCACAGGAAAGCAAACCGAAAAGCCGTTCATTTCGCAGGATTCATCCCTGTACGCCGTAAAATTGTTCCGGCGTTCGGCTTTTTTCAGGCTGTCTTCCGGCGTCAACTCCGCCTTGCCGGGCGTTTTGAGCGCGTATCGGATAAACCCTTCGGTTACGCCGACGCCGGTCTGCCAGGTTACCGAAATTTCCGAGCAGTCTTTCCCGCAGCCGGCGCTGACATTGGCCGGCTGTGTAAATCTTAGGTCGTTGCTGACCGAATAGCGCGAAGTCACGCTGAACCGGTTATCTTTGCGGGCGAATAAATCGAGTTTCGTGCCCGTATCGCGGTCCGAAATTCCGGAAACGGTCAAGCACCCGTCCGCGCCGGTTACCCCCGGATACTCGATATGGCTTTGGCGCTCGCAAATTGCAGCGCCTTGTATCGGCAGCCCGTCCGCGCCGGTTACGGTAAACACGGTGTCATACCCTTTGCAAAGCCGCTCAACCGAAAGGCAAAGCCCCGGCGTTATGGCGACTTCGGCGTCGGCAAGGCAGAAGCGTTCGGCGCTTCCTTCCGATTCAAGCCGCGCTTCCTCACAGACAATCGTCGTGTTTCGAACGCCGTCGAGCGCGGAAGCCGCCGTGAATTCAAGGGTTGCCAATTCGAAATCCCCGGTGTTGTTGCCGGAGTTCAGTTCGAGGACGACCCTTCCTTCGTCGTCACGGACAGCCGCGGTGACGCCCGGCGCGGGGGTAAGGAAGGTCCCGGCGGGGGTGAGCAGTTTGCCGTCGTATTCAAAAGCAAGGGACGCTTTCCACTCTTTTTGGGCGCCTTCCGCCGTGAGCCGGCAAAGCAGCCGGCCGCCGAATTCAACCGAAGGGCCGATGGACCAACATACCCTCGGCGCCCGCGAGCGGACTTCAAAGAATTGCCGCGCCCGGGTGCGGTTGCCCGCCCGGTCAAACGCGGTGATCTCGAGTTTATGGCGGCCGCCGCACAGGGCAAAATCCGGGAGGCATTCGAGCCGGACATCTTCCCCGTAAGATTCAAAACGAAGATTGTTTTTGTGGCGGACGCCGTCGATGGCGATTTCGGTCCGGCCGGGGTCGACGCCCGACGCGGCACAGCCGTTCTCGGTATCGTCCGGGTCGGCGAGGAGCGCGCCGATCACGGGAAAACCGGGCTGCCCTGAAGGCTCTTCCCGGCAGGTTATCTGCGCGGCTTCGGGCGGCAAAGCGTCGAAATCGATGCCGCCGTAGACCGCCATAATCTCGTCGATATACAAGGTGCCGTGGATGGTCTTGTCCCCGGTGAGGAGACGGGCGGGGTAGGCCACATAAAACGGCAGTTTAAAGTTCGGCGGAATATCCATGATGACGAACTTCCAGCCGACCCATTCCAAATCGCCGCAGGTCACTTCAACTTCGTTTCCGTCGGCGTCCACGAGCATACCGTTGAACCAGGCGTCGTTGGCGTCGCCGTAGACCCACAGCCCCAAATGGGTGGGGTATTCGCCGTCGGGGATTACCAGCATATTCGGGTCGTCTTTGATGCCCGTGCCGGCCCGGGGATGCCGGTTTTCGCCCGCGTAGGTGTTGAAGTAGGCGCGGCGGCTGCCGCCCTCGGTCGTCTCAAACCGGAAATCGTAGTCGAATTTCAGCGCGTGGTTTCCGCTGCGGATAATCTCCGGGTGGGTCTCCCGGCTGACTATCTCGACGGAGGCGTAGGTTTTTTCGCCCATGGAGCCCCAGCGCCGGCCGGCGCATTCCTCGGCAGTCCGCGCCGATTCAAAGTTTTCAAGCAGGAGCGGGGGGCGGGTCATTCTTTTTCTGATCACAATGAAACTCCTTTGACGGTTATATCGATCTCGATGGCATACTTCTGACATTTTACCATACATAACAAAAGAAGTCGATTGCAAGCAACCGGCTTCTTTGAATATTTGGTGCGCTTATTGAATACACGGTAGAATTCACATATACTGTTTACAATGATTTTTATAAGAGGACGGAGGGTTGCGATCGGCTGTTCGCGCAGTAAAATATATGAAAAGATCAAGAAAGATGCTCAATAATTGGAACGCGCCGTATCTTCAGCTGCTTGTAAAGCAAATCGAAACGCAGAGCAAGCAGACGCTCGCGCGCTGGGCGGCCGATTACGCCGAACGGGTTTTGCTGCCGCTGTGGAGCAAGCATTATCCGGACGATTCGCGGCCACGGAACGCCCTAGCCGCCGCGAACAAGTGGCTGACGGGGGAAATCAAACTGCCCGAGGCCAAAGCGGCGATTTTGGAATGCCACGCGGCCGCCCGCGAAGCGGAAACGAACCCCGCCGCGCAAGCCGCCGCGAGGGCCATCGGCCAAAGCGCGTCGACGATTCACGCAGCCGGCCACTGTATCGGCCTCGCGTTGTACGGCGCGTTGGCAATCGCGTTCGACAGCCTCGGCACGACGGCGCCGTGGGAACAGACAGAGAAACGCGCCGCGGAAGAGTGCGGCCGCATGCTCGAGGCGCTGCGCGCCATTTCGGTTGACAACGAGCCGAACCCGGCGAAAATCAGTTGGAAGTGCTGAGGGCGGCGCTGCGCGGCGAAGCGGGTTAGCGGGTATTCAACTCATCCATCAGCGCCAAGATGTTTTTTGTCGGCACATCGTTCTGAATGGCTTGCGCGGGGGCCGCGATATAGCCGCCGCCGCTGCCCAGCTGGGTTATGACCTCGCGCGTTTCCGCCCTCACTTCGGCCGGGCTGCCGTAAGGCAGCGTCCGCTGCGTGCTGATACCGCCCCAGAACGCCAGTTTATCTCCGTACGTCTCTTTGATACGGAAGATGTCCATGCATTCGGGCTGCAAAGGATTGAGCACATCGACGCCCATCTCGATTAAATCGGGCAACCCGGGGACATAGCAACCGAAATCCGCGCGGAGAGGTAGAGAGGTGGACATTCCCGGCGTTCGTGATATAATCAATTTAAGAATGAAAGAGGCAAAGGAGTGTTTGCGGTGAAAGACTATGACGTCGTTGTGGCGGGCGGCTCGTTCGCCGGCAGTTATTTCGCGAGGAAAATCGCGGAGAAGGGTTTTCGCGTCCTGGTGCTCGAAAAAGACAAGCGGGAAACGATATCGCCGGACTACGACATCTTTCACCTGGACCGGGCGGACATTGAACGCTTCGGTCTGCCCGCGCCGCGCGAGGGCGACGGAGTATGGGCTTTTGAATTTCGGCAAAGCCGGGTCTTTTCCGCCTTCGGCCGCCACCCGAAGCCGTCGAGGCCCGACGTTATCGGGCTGCACAAACGCGCCTACATACAACGCCTCAACGACTGGGCGGCCGAAGCGGGCGCGGAGATTTTATACGAAGCGGCGTTCGAGGATTTTGTCTATGACAGCGGCGGGAAAATCTGCGGCGTGGCTTATAACGCCGGGGGCGAACGCGCCGAGGTCCGCTGCCGGCTCGCGGCGGACTGCACGGGCATCCCTGCCGCCGCGCGCACAAAACTCCCCGCGAATTACGGCGTCGAGACGTTCGCGCTGACGGCGGAAGACGTGTTTTTTGTAACGCTGCGGTACATCCGGTTCACCGAAACCCTGCCGCCCCTGCTGTGTTCCGA
Organism: Clostridiales bacterium; assembly: GCA_036834305.1. Classification (GTDB taxonomy): domain Bacteria; phylum Bacillota; class Clostridia; order Oscillospirales; family Acutalibacteraceae; genus UBA1447. Next base: position 28,029 of record DAITOC010000004.1, on the reverse strand, counting down.
CTCCTGGGTGTTCTACAAAGTGTGGCTCGCGCCGAGCGGGGAAGAAAACGGCGCGATCCTCGGCATCGGCGCGAACTTTGGCTATGAGTATGCCGAAAAGATGCTCGGCTTATTCTCCCGCAACGTAAAATTGCCGCCCTACGAGGTGAAGAAAATCGAGCGGGGCCGCACGCCTTACCGGCGGCCGCCGTATTCGTTCGTCGGCGACGGCTTCCTCGCGCTGGGCGACGCGGCCTGCCTGACAAAACCGAACAACGGCGAAGGCTGCGCCGCGGCGATGGTGCTTTCGGAAATCGCGGCGGAAGAAGCCGCCGGGGCGATGCGCGGCGGGGCGTACCCTTCGCGGCAGGCGCTGTGGGGCGTCAACAAACGCTACATCGACGCGCAAGGCGCGCGGTTCGCGAGCCTGCTCGCGCTGCTGGCCGGCGTTATCCGCCACAGCGCGAAAGCCAACGAGTATTTCTTCCGGCATGACATCGTTTTCAGCCGGAAACTTTTCTCGGGCGCTCCGGACGGCATGCGGCTGACAGCGCGCGACTACCTGAAAACGCTCGTTTTTGCCCTGGCTGGCGTCGCTGCCGGAAAAACGCGCCCCGCCGAGGTCGGCGCCATCGTGAAAGCCGCGCTTGCCGGCGGCAAAATCGCCGCGCATTACGCGAAATTCCCCGCGTCGCCGGACGGCTTCGACGCGTGGAAAGAGGAAGCGGATAGGTTGTGGGCAAGGGCGGGCAGCATGGCCGGATGGAAACTGCTGTAACGCCGGCTTTTAAATCTCCTGTCATTGCCCGTGGATATGGACAATCGATTGAATTATGGTATAATTTTTTAGAATGGTATCGACTATGTCTGCGGAGGCAATCATGACCAAACACCTCCCCCACAAGCCGCTGTCACCGCGGGAAACCGGGGCGTATTCTATGACCCGTCGGGAACTCATCGACCTCTGCCTGTCGTTCCCGTCCGCCTACGAGGATTATCCGTTCGCCGGGGCTCCCGGGGAGGAAGAAACGGCGGTCATGCGGCATAAAGCGAACCGGAAGTCTTTCGCGCTGATCATGGAACGGGACGGAAAGTTGTGCGTCAACCTCAAATGCGACCCGCGCGAAGCGGACTTTTTGCGCCGGGTGTATGAAGGCGTCAAGCCGGGCTGGCACATGAACAAGGAGCACTGGAACACGGTGACAACCGGTTCGGATGTTCCGGAGGAGGAACTCCGGCGGCAGATCGCGAACAGTTATGACCTGGTTAAACCGAAGAAAAAAAACGGACACCGTCCGCCGGAGGTTTGATAGAATGAGCGTATGCCCCAAATGCAACAAAAAACTGCGCATTTTTGATGTGAGGCAGAACTGCCCCGCCTGCGGCGTCAATATGCGCTTTTACGGCTTTGAGGAACAATTCTACCGGGACGCGAAAGCGGCGGAACTTTCGGTCGCGAAAATCCATGTGAAACTCCGGGTGTTCAAAACCGCCTTTGTCGGCGGCGCCCTGCCGAAAGCGCGGTTCGCCCTGGCCTTTCTGCCGCTGCTGACGCTGCTGCTGCCGGCCTACCGCGCCGTGCTGACGCTGCCGTTTGTGTCAAAAAACATCGCGATGAACATCCTTGGCATCTACCGTGTTTTTACCGACGGCACCTTCGGCTTCGCGTCGGCTATGACGACTTCTTCCGCGGATGGCCGCGCCTTTGTGAACCTTAAAAATTTGCTGTTCGCCCACGCCGCGGTGGCGGTAACGGCGCTGCTCGCGCTGATCTTCACCCTGCTGTGTTTTCTGAGCGTCAAAAAGATGGCGGCGCTGCTTTGCGCCACCGCCTGCCTGGGCGCGGGCGCGTCCCTGGCGGCCGCTGTTCTCGCCGCGTCGGTTTTCGCCGCCGCGCGTTCTTCGAACAGCCCCCTGCTCGGCGGCGGGCTGTCATTCGGGCTGTTTGTCTCGATAGCCGCGTTTGCCGGTTTATTTCTCGTGAATTTTCCGATCGCGCGTTCCGGCCTGCCCGTCGAGTTTGAAGAGGGGGCCCTTGAACGGGTCGAAATCGCCCGCAGGGTGAAACGCGGCGAGATTTCGCTCGACGACCTTCCGCAGCCGATTGTGGAAACAGCCGAAACCAGAGCGATTGACGAGGAAATTCTCAAAGAACAAGAGCGGTTCGCCGCAAAGGAGGATCGAAAGGTTGAAAAGGTTTGACTGGAAAAAGGCGCTTTCCAGAGGGGTCGTAACCCTGCTTTGCCTTTTCCTTGTCGGGGGCGTGGTGTGGGGCGCCGACAGTGTTTTGGGCATGGAAGGCACGGCGGAACCCTATGTCCCCGCCGAAAGCGCGAGCCCTTACCCGTCGGACGCCGAAGCTGTCGCCGACTACCTCAACGCGGCCATCGCCAAAGCCATTGCCGAAAAGCCGAAACTCACATCCTCCGCCGGCTGCGATATTGACGAAGCCTCGATTGCCGCGGGGGAAAGCGCCGAACTGTTGGCGGCCGCGCGGTACATCCGCGGGGATGTTCAGGCGCGTATCGAGGGCGCGGCGGTGACCCCCTCCGCCGGTTTCGGGGAGGCGCTCGCGGGCAAAGTCGCGGCGCTGCGCGCCGCGCCGGGTGACATTTTGTCCGCCGCTTGCGCCTATGTCTACTATGAGTGCCCGGTCTGTGAGGCGCAAATCGACGCGGAAATCCGGCCCGACCCCTGCCCGGAATGCGGGGGAGAAACCCCGCTGCTCAAAAGAGCCCGGGATACCTATACGATTACCATTACGCTCGCGGATAACGCCGCCGCGGCCGCCGATACCTTCCGGCCGGCAGGCGAGCCGGAAATCCGCCGGATTTTCAACGAGAACGCGCGGGGCTATTACCGCTGCGAAGCCGTCGCCTTGACCCGTAAAAACCCCCAAATCACCGCCGAGGTCAACCGCCTCAACGACCAATTGCTGAACCTTACATTCAAAGTCGATACGGCCGCCGCGCTGTCCTTTCGGTTTGCCGGCGGCAGCGCGCATCTCGGCACAGTTCCGGTGAGTTTTGCCTATACCGAAACGCTGCGCCTGGACTTCACCTGGCCGGGCATCGCGCTCTCGCCGAAGTCGCTGTCCCTCGAGCCGAAGAGCACCGAGGCGCTCAAAGCGGCGCTGACCTGCGAAAACCCCCTCGAGGAGACGGTCAGTTGGTCCGTATCCGACGCATCCATCGCGAGTGTGGACGCGGAAGGCTATGTCAAAGCCGCCAAAAAGACCGGCGTGGTCACGGTCACCGCGCGCTTTGAGTTCCAAGGCAAAACCTACGCGGATACCTGCGAAGTCCATGTCAAGAAGTCTGTGGAAAGCTTGCGGGTGTCGAAACGCCGCCTCACCCTGGCGGAGGGGGAAACCTGGTTGCTCGAAGCGCGCGTTTCGCCGCGCAAAGCCACCGTGCGAACTGTCCGGTGGATTTCCGAAAACGAGAAAGTGGCCGTTGTCGACCAAAACGGCCTGGTAACAGCCGCCGGCGCCGGGGAAACGGCCGTGTATGCCGTTTCCGACGACGGATGGTATAAATCAACATGCAGGGTGGAGGTAACCGGATGAGCCGAAAAGAAAAGCGGATTTCACAAGCGGTGTTCGGGGCGGAAACCAACGCCGCCGCGTCCATAGAAAAAGAAAAACTGCACGATTATTCCTCCATCGCCATCAAAATGTTTCACACAAGGGTGCTCACGGCGAAGGAGCTGGCGTTTCCCTCCGCCGCGGAATTCGCGTCGAAACTCCTCAGCGGCATCACCTATTACCGGATGCTGTATTTTGTCAATGTGCTCAAGATTGACATGGTCTATGTCACGGCGATCCTCACGCTCATCAGCATTTACGATGTGCTCAACAACCCCCTGATGGGCATGGCGTATGACAGAACCAGAACCCGCTGGGGCAAAGCCCGGCCGTATGTGATGTTTGCCGCCGTGCCGTATTTCCTGAGCACGGCCATCCTTTTCAGCGGGGCGTCGTTCCTGGGAAGCGGCGCGGGCAACGACCCGAAAAAAATAATATTTGTCTTTATTCTCCTGTTCGCGCAGGAAACTTTCTCCACGGTGTATGCCCTGCCGCGCGGGAACATGGTGTCCCTGATGTCGCCGAACCCGAAGGACAGAATCACCGTCGGCCTGCTCAACACCTATGTCGGCGAAGTCGGCTCGCAGCTGGTCTACATACTGTTCCTTCCGCTCATGGAACTCAACAACAAAGGTTATATTAACGCGCCGATGCCCACGATTTTTATGGTGGTGACTTGCATCACGTCTTTCATCGGCGCCGTGAGCAATATTATCATGGCGGTCAACTGCAAAGAAAGAATCATGCTGCAACCCGACCCCGCGCCCACGACGAAAAGCATGTTCTATGTTTTGAAAAACAAGTACGCGCGCCGCAATTTCCTGGCCGGTTTCGCCATGAGCTGGTGGAGCTCCGGAGGCTATTCCTGGGATGTGGTCACCCAGATGGAAATCTTCGGCGGTTCAGTGTACTCCATGCTCGCGTATATGCCGCACAACATCCTGGACCCCTTGAGCGTGGCTCTGATACCGAAATTCCAAAAACTGTTCAAGAACAACAACAAACGCGCGGTTGTCTGGCTGCGGATGTGGGACCTTTTCGCCACGCTCGCGCTTTCGGGGCTCGGCTGGTTTTTTGTGGATAAACGCTGGACTATTATCGCCATCTACGCGGTGTTCTACGGCCTCAACGGCTTGAACAACGGCCCGTCGAATGTCTTCGAAGGCGAACTCGGCAGGGAAATCAACGATTACACCGAGTATATGACGGGCGAACGGCCGGACGGCACCTTTAATATCCTGACCGATTTAATCACCAAAGTCACCTCGCCGCTCAACGCGCTGCTGACCATCAAGTTGTTCAAGTGGACCGGGTACGATTCGACCATCCCGATGCTGCCGTGGTCGCAGGGCAGCAAGCTCGTTTATCAAAAAGTCTTCTTCCTGTTTGTGGGCATCGGCCTGCTGCCGCATTTCGTGCGGATTATTCCGTACTTTTTCTATGACCTTGTCGGCGAAAAACGCGAGCAGATGTATATCCGGCTAAACGAGCGCCGCGCGCTCATAGCCAAAGAAAACGAAAAGAACAAGGAAATTGAGAAGATGGTGGAAATGCTCGAGGGGGAAGAAACGTAAGTGGAACAGTTTGTGGCGGACCAGATTAAATACGGCCTGCGGCATATCCCCGGCAACTTGTTGAAATCGTTTTTCATTCCGGCGTTTTCCGATGAGACCAAAGCGCTCAGGCGGCGCGGCTTCATCCGCGGCGTGTGCCATCCGAACGAAAACTACGCGCAATTGCGAAACGCGTCCATACGCTGGGTGCGCTTCGATATCCCGTTTCCGTATGACGAAAACGGCCGTTTGGCGGACGGGTATCTGCGGTTTAAGGAGCGCGCCGAAACCTACGCGCGCGAAGGCTTCAGGGTGATGGCGGTCACACCGTACCCGAGGGATTATATCGCTGCCGGCATCGATGTCCGCAAACCGGAGAACGACGATAAACTCAAAGGCATCGCGCTGTTTCTCCTGGACGATTTGAAAGATACCGTCGCGGCGTTTCAAATAACCAACGAGATGGGAATTCCCCATTTTACCCTGCCGCTCACGCCCGGTGAAGCGTCGCGTTTCATCGGCGTCCAGCTCCGGGCGATGTACCCCGCGCGCGGCGGCATTCTCATCGGTTACAATTCCGCGGGGCCGCAGGCGGATTTGCACGCGCGGCTGAAGCCTTACCTCCGGTATTGCGACTATGTCGGCGTTGACATTTATGTCGGCTGCTTCGCGAACTTCGGCGGCTGCCTGTGGTTTTATGACGCGGTGCTGCGCTACCTGTGGGCGTTTACCCGCAAGCCGATTTTTTTACAGGAGTTCGGCTACATCAGCGGCGGGGAAGCGAAAAGCCAACAGGAAAAACAGGCGATACTCAAAGCCTGCGGCGCCGATTCGCAGGAGCAGGCGAAAAAGAACATCGCCGCGTTTGCCGCGCGGCTCCCCGAAAAACTGCGGCGGCATATTGAAAAGGTGGGCAAGGGGGACGAATCCCGCTATTATGATTTAATCTTCAAAAGCAACCTTATCAACCATTTTTACCGCGAACTGCCCAAGCGCACGCGCATCCCCGGCTATTCCCACACGCCGCAGGGGCAGGCGGATTTTTACCGCGATATCCTGCCGCGCCTTTACCGGATGAAATATCTCTGCGCCGCGTTTATTTATTGTTACGCGGACTCGAACCAATGCTATATCTGCGGGCAGGACGATTGCCCGACGGAAACCCGCTGGGGCCTCGTCGACTGCGGCGGAAAGGAAAAGCCTTCCTATTTTGCCGTTAAAAAGGCGTTCGGCGCCATGGGAGAAGGGGATTAAATGGCTTTTATCCGGGACAGGAGCGAGGAAAGGACCGGCTATCAGGCTTCGTCGCCCTATTATGACAAAATCGACCTGCAGTGCGATTTTGTCATGGTCTACAACGCCAACGACACGATGCCCGCGCGGGTGCGGCAGTACCGCGAAAACGGCTATATTGTCCACCTGATGACCGGCATCGCCTGGGGCGACTACGCGGAGTATCTGTCCGGCCGGTGGGACGGCCGCGACCATACCGATGAGAGCCAGACCGATCGCGCCGGCAACCCGATTTTGCATGGCCCCGGCAGCCCGTATATGGTGCCGACCGTCTCGTTCGCCGACTATATCACCGAACGGTTGAAAAAAGCGGTGGACGCGGGCGTGGAGGCGATTCATGTCGAGGAACCCGAGTTCTGGGACCGGGCGGGGTACTCCGCCGCGTTTCAACGGGAATACCGGCTGTTTTACCGCGAACCCTGGCAGCCGCCCCACGCGAGCGTGGACGCGCGTTACAAAACCGCCCGGCTCAAAGCGTTTTTATATGCCCGGGCTATTGAACGCGTCAGCGCCGCGCTCAAGGAGTACGCCCTGACGAGGTACGGCCGCGAACTGCGCTTCTATGTGCCGACCCACAGCCTGTTGAACTATATCCAGTGGAAAATCGTCAGCCCCGAAGGCAAACTGGCCGACATCCCGTCCGTGGATGGGTTCATCGCGCAGGTCTGGACCGGCACAGCCAGGGAAAAGAACTGGTTTGACGGCGTGTATGCCGAGCGCACTTTTGAAACCTCCTACCTCGAATACGGCGTGATGCAGGAACTCGCCAAGGGGACGGGGCGGACCATGTGGTTTTTGCACGACCCGATCGAGGATAACCCGGCCTTCGACTGGAACGACTACCGCGCCAACTACTTCAAAACGGTGACAGCCTCTCTGCTGCACCCGAAGGTCAACCGATACGAGATCTGCCCGTGGCCCAACCGCGTTTTTGACGGCAAGTACCCTGCCGGCGACCCCGATGCCCAACCGATACCGCCTGACTACGCGACCGTGCTCAACAGCGTCTTTCAGACGCTCGGCGATATGGAGCGCGGGGAAACAAGCGCGCCTTGCCGGGTGGGCGTGCTGCTCAGCGACACGGCTTTATACCAGCGCGGCTATCCCGACGGCTTGCTCGGCGGGGAGCAGACCGTCGCGACCGGCACGGTCCTCAAGGAAAGCGAGGAAAACATCCGGGCCTGCCGCAACCTGTTTGCCGGCCCGGGCGAACCCGACGGTAAGCGGATGCCGGAGTTTTTGGGCTCCAACGCGTTCCCCGCCTTTTTCGGCCTGTGCATGCCGCTGCTTAAATACGGGCTGCCCGTGCGCCCCGTGCTGCTCGACAATGTGCGCCGCTACAACGGCTATCTCGACGACTACGACGCGCTGATACTCAGCTACGAATATATGAAACCGGAGTTCCCCGACATCAACAACGCGCTCGCTGCCTGGGTTCGCCGGGGTGGCCGTTTACTCTATGCCGGGGACGGCAGTGACCCTTACCACCGCGTGAAATTCTGGTGGAACGGCGCGTATGAGACGCCCGCGCACCATCTGTTCGATATGCTCGGTATCGCGCCTGTCGGCGGGCGGGAGGTTTTCGAAGTTGGCGCCGGCGCGGCTGCCGTTTGGCGGACCAACCCCGCGCGCTTTTGTATGGGCAAAGAAGCCGCGGCGGAATACCGTGAATTTGTCCGGCGGTTTTTGCGTGACGGCGGTTACGGCTGGGAGTATGCCAATTATCTGCTTGAAAAACGCGGGCCGTATATCGTCGCGGCCGTCATGGACGAAAGCGACGACGGCCGGCCTCTGGAGTTGAACGGCCTGTTCGCCGATATGTATTCGCCCGAGTACGACATCATCGAACACAAGACACTGCAGCCGGGCGAAAATGCCCTGCTGCGGGATATGGCCGTGGCGGAAGACGAAACGCTCCGCGTTATCGGAACCTCCGTCCGCGTCATGGAGGCCGCCGCCGAAGGCGGGCAAATTTGCCTGAAGGTTCGCGGCCCGGCGGGTGTTCCGGCGCATGTGCGCCTGCTAACGCCGTTCCCAGTCAAAGCGGAAGGTTCGTGCCTTCCGGGCGGGGCGGTTACGGTTGTTTGTCACGAGCGCAGCCGCACGGCGCTGCTTTCCTTTGAAAGCGCGGCGGCTCAACAAAAGATATTGTTAAAAAGGCAGGGAGACGAAACATGGCCGACCCGGAATACCTGAACCTCAAGCGCACGCTGCGTTTTCGCGAAAACGGAACGTACCGAATCCTGATGATGACCGACCTGCACGGAGGAGCCGGCTGCAGCGCCCAGCTGCCCGCCGCGATTGAGGCGATGGTGGAACACACGGCGCCGGACCTTGTGTTGATCGGCGGCGACACGTCGGGATGCGGCAGCATACATGTGGAAACAGCCGCCCAACTGCGCGAACTGCTTGAAACGGTGACGATGCCGATGGAAAAACGCGGCATTCCCTGGGCGCATGTGTTCGGCAACCACGACGACAACTACGGCCTGAGCAACGAGGAACAGGAGCCGGTCTACGAATCGTTCGCCTGCTGCGTGTCGCGGTACGGCGACAAAACCATCGGCGGCGTCGGCAACTATGTGCTGCCGGTGAAAGCCTCAAACAGCGAAAAAATCGCCTTTAATGTGTTCGGGTTCGATACGCACAGCAACATGGTTGACTTTGGCCGGCGTTTCAACCTGCCGCCGCATCGGTATGTCCTGCCGAACCATTTCTGCCACGGCAGGGATTACGATACCCTGACCTTTGACCAGGTCATGTGGTATTACAACACCTCGAAAGATATGGAAGAAAGAAACGGCGCCAAAATCCCCGCGATGATGTTCATGCATATTCCGATACCGGAGTTTTGCCTGGTGGAAAGGAACCCGGAAGAATGCTCGTATGAGGGAAACCGGCGGGAGGACGTCGGCTGCGGCGAAATGAACTCCGGCTTGTTTGCCGCCTGCCTGCAGCGCGGCGATGTCAAAGCCATTTTCTGCGGCCACGACCATATCAACGACTATACCGGCACCTATTGCGGCATCCTGCTCGGCTACGCCGGGGGGATGGATTACGACTGTTACCAGCATGATGACCTGCGCGGCGCGCGCGTGTTCGACCTGAACGAAAACGACGCGGGGAACATCAAGACGCACATGGTCCGCATCGAGGACCTCATGGGCTGGCAAGGCCGAAAAATCAAAAAAGCCTGACGGAATGGGCAAAGCATGCCGCGCTCTGCGGTTAGAAATAAAGGAAAATAAAGGAGTTATTTGTATAATGACGAAGAAACTTTTGTCCCTGTTTGCCGGATTGTCGATTGTGTTTTCTTCTCTGGCAATTCCTTCTGCCGCTGCCCAGCTCAAACGCGATATCCGTATCGCCGTCGCCTCCGACCTTCATTATTCCGTTCCCGCCGAAAAACTGGAGGGAGATATCGACGACCCGATCTATTGGTACGCGAACCGCCGCGGCGCCATGGTGAATGAAAGCGGATTGATTATTGACGAATTCCTCAGGCAATGCGCGGGCAACGAGTGCGACTATGTGCTTATTTCCGGCGATATAACCGATAATGGGCGCAACAACGCGCGGCAGCACTTTGACATCGCCCAAAAATTCGCCGCCTTTGAGCAAACAACCGGCAAGCAGGTGTATGTCATCGACGGCAACCATGACCTCGGGTACGGCAGCGAGACGGATGTCGGCGATTTTAAGAAAATATACGCTTCCTTCGGCTATGACGAAGCCCTTGCCGTTGACGATGACAGCTGCTCATACGCAGCCGACCTCGGCGAAAAATACCGCCTGATAGCGCTTGACAGCTGTGACCACTCCGTTTCGACCGCCGACGGCCTGAACGCGGCAAGAACAGCGTGGCTTCGCGAACAGGCCAAGCAGGCTCAAAAGGACGGAAAATACGTTATCGTGATGATGCACCACAACCTTCTTGACCATATGCCGGCTCAGAGCGTTATCAGCAGAAATTTTATCGTTCGCAACCATCTGTTCAAAGCCGAACTGTTTGCCGGTCTGGGTATCAAAACCGTTTTTACGGGCCATGAGCATTGCAGCGATGTTTCGGCGTATACCGGTTCCCTGGGCAATAAAATCTATGACTTCGCCACCACGTCTCTGACCATGTACCCCTTGCAGTACAGAATGGTTTCGTTTACGGATGAAAAAATCATATACGGCGTGAGGACAATTGACTCCATTGATACGGCGACGCTCTCGCGCAGCGTGGACGGTTACAGCCCCGCCCAGCTTGCCTTGATGGACGAGGGGCTCAACGACTACGCTTTGGGCTTTTTTAAAGCGGGCATCCGTTACCGCCTCGCGTTGTCTCTTTCCATGGAGAAGATAGGCATATCCGAGGGCGAGGCCTTCTACGACCTTGTCAACAGCGCCGCCGGCGGCTTGACCGATATTCTTGCAATGCCGCTTTACGGCGAGCAAAGCGTTGCCTCGCTGGCAAAGGAATACAACATCGAAATCCCCGAAAGTTCCTATGAAAACGGCTGGGACCTGGTGACGGACTTGGCGGCCGCGCATTACGCGGGCGGCGAGGACTATGGCCTTGACAGCGTCGAGGTGAAAATTCTGCTGAGAACCGTCGCGCTGATTCTTCGCGATGACCTGGCCGGCGTCGCGGACGAGGTGTTTCTGAAAGCGGCAAACGCGCTGTTGTCGCAGTACGGCACAGACGGCATCGCCGCGAGCCTGGTTAAACTGGGCGCGGAAGTTTTCGGCCCGGTCACGCCGGGCGAGTATTTCATCCTGGCTGTCGTGTCACCGCTTCTGTATGAATTCGCCTTTGACAGCGACGGCGTGGACGACAACGCCGGAGAATTGACGGGTTATGCGCCGGAAACCCCCGGCGGCGCCGCGGCGAACATCTTTGAAAAAATCCAAGGTATCGCGGAGGATATTCTGTTTTATCTGACGCTTATTTTAAAATACATGCTGCTCCCGGTTGCTTGACCGTCGGCGCCCGCTTTCTGCCGAATAAGACGCCGGATTTCATAACCGCAAAAAACGCAGCCTTCGAGGCTAGAGGCCACGAAGGCTGCGTTTCATCGATGTGCGCAAAGCGGCGGCAAAAAAACAAAATATTGACGGATGTTTACATATATGATACTATATGAACGGAAAAATTGAAGGTGATGAATACATGAGTGACAACAACGGCGATGAACGCATGAAAGCATGGCGTCAAAGCATAATAAAGCAAATCGCGCAGGCGCGAATCGCCAAGGGGCTGTCGCAGGCCCGGCTCGCGGAGCTTTTGGGAACACACCGTTCCAATATCTCCCGGTTGGAGAGCGGCGTCCATAATCCGTCGTTGGATTTTTTACTTCGCGTCGCCGCCATTCTGGACATGGAACTGGGCATGAAGCCGTCGGAAAAGAACGCTGTTGTCACGGATGACACCTATGAACTGAGGCTGTACGACAAACCTTTGCTCACATTCACCCTTGAGGAAAAAGGTATTGCCGGTTTGGTTGGCGAAATTCTCACCGTGGATGAACAGCAGAGGAAATTGTTCCCGCTTGATTTGGAGTTGAGCGGAGAAGGCCTCGTCGGATGGCTTCAACACCGCGTCATACCAAAAAACCGGGCGTTTGTGGATGAAATCCTCAAGACCCTCGATTTATCGGTCGGCAACACGAAAGGTATCATCGACGTGTGCAAGGGGTTGTCCCTCAACGACAGTTATTGGATCGTTCCGAAAGGTTTTGACGGCAGTTTCGCGCAGTACAATCTTTATGAAAACCGGTTTTCAGAAATCCTCTCGCTGGTCGCGTACACCGGCATAGGGCAAAGCCGGGAGGCGTTTTCAACATCGCCGGAACTTACCACAAACGGTATGCTTCCCAAAGCGTGGCGTCTGCTCGAGGGCGACGGAATTTATTTGTACAAAGGCGGTTCAAGCGGCGCGGCGAATACCGGCAATGAACCGTACAGCGAATACTATGCCTGTCAGGTGGCGCAGGCGATGGGGTTAAATGCCGTAACCTATGATCTGGAAAAATGGAAAGGGCTATTGGCTTCCAAATGCAGGCTGTTCACCGACATTGACACCGCTTTTATCCCCATCGGCAGAGTCGTGCGCAACGGCGGGTTAAAAGCCTGCCTGGATTACTGCGACGGGCTGGGTGAAGACTTCGCGGAAAACATACGGAGCATGCTGGTCTTTGACGCGGTGGTTTACAACACCGACCGGCATTTCGGCAACTTCGGGATTCTGCGCGACAATCACTCCGGCGCCGTTATCGCGCCCGCACCGTTGTTCGACCACGGGCTTTCGCTGTTCAACTACGCGACGAAAGACGATATCGCCAACCTGGATGAATACGCCGAGACGCGTTTTCCCGCTTACGCCAATGTTACTTTTGAAAGCATCTGTTCGGAGGTTATGGGAAAAACACAGGCGCAGCAGCTCCGAAAACTGATTGGCTTTGAATTCAGGCGGCATCCGTCCATCAACTGGCCGGAGGAACGGCTTGCCGCCATAGAGAAGCATTTGCAAAAACGGGTACGCGGCTTGTTGGGGTTGAAAAAGTAATGGCTGCCCTATGCGCCGCGGCGTTCTTCCGCAGACAACAACAGCATGAAAAAGAAGGTAGCCGGTATGACGGTAAAATTATACGAAAAAGACGCCTACCTAGTGAATTTCAACGCGGTTGTCGCGTCTTGCAGGCAGGCAGGCGGGCTTTTTGAGGTCGAACTCGATCAAACCGCCTTCTTTCCCGAAGGCGGCGGCCAGCCGGCCGACACGGGGCTTATCAATCAAGCGCCGGGTTTTGGATGTTCAAACCGTCAACGGGTCGATCGTTCACAAAACGAATACGGCGTTCACGCAGGGGGAACGCGTCACCGGGCTTGTGAACTGGGCGGCGCGCTTTCCGCGGATGCAGAACCATTCCGGGGAGCACATCGTGTCCGGCATCATCCACGCGCGGTTCGGTTGCAACAATGTCGGGTTTCATATGGGAGAAGCGCTGATGACGCTCGATGTGGACGGCGCTTTAACCGCTGAGCAGATTGCCTTGGTCGAACGGGAGGCAAACGACGTTGTTTACGCGAACCGCGGCATAAGCGCCTCCTTTCCCCCGCGTGAAGAGTTGGAAAAACTCAAGTACAGAAGCAAAAGGGACATCGGCGAGGATATCAGAATCATCCGTATTGAAAACTGCGACTGCTGTGCCTGCTGCGCGCCGCATGTGTCGCGCACCGGCGAAATCGGCCTGATTAAGGTATTGAATTTTTACCCAAACAAGGGCGGGACGCGTATCGAACTGATTTGCGGAAAAGACGCGTTCGGGGATTATTGCGCGATGCACAATCAAAACGCCGCGATTATGCGCAGCCTCTCGGCGAAAAGAAAAGAAACCGCCGAAGCGGTGAAGAGGACGACGGAGGTTTTGGCAAAAATTCGCGCCGAAAACAAGGCGTTAAAAGAACAGCTGGCGTTCGCGCAGACAGTAGTCACGAAGAGAAACGGCGTTGTTTTCGCGTTTGCTCCCGGCGCGGGATACGATGAACTGCGCTATTGTTCAAACCGGCTGCTCGAAGAACACGACGGCGTGTGCTATGTGTTCTCCGAAAACGGGGGCGAGTATATTTATGTTGTCGCCGGCCGGTCAACCGATATCAAACAGCGCGTGGCCGCGCTGAATACGCAACTCAACGGAACGGGCGGCGGCAAAGCCAATTACGCGCAGGGGAAAGTCGCGGCGGGCAAACAAGAGATTATGGAGTTTATGAAGAGTTTGACATAGGCGGGATGTCATTCGAATCCCTCCAAGAGAGAAAGCCTTCGGGGTTTTTGCCCCGAAGACTTTTTTTGGCGCGCTTGGAGGGAAGACCGTCCGCTTCGCCGCATTGCGGGCTCGCGTACTGCGTCCTCACGGCAAAGCCGCTCGGACCTCGCGCCTAAAAACGCGCCCCCGGCGCGTTTTTTTAACGGCGCGACCCTCCCAGGGTTCGAATCCCTCCAAGAGAAAAAGCCTCCGGGGCTTTTGCCCCAAAGACTTTTTCTGGCGCGCTTGGAGGGATTCGAACCCCCGACCTACTGGTTCGTAGCCAGGCACTCTATCCGACTGAGCTACAAGCGCATATTCGTTTGCCAAAGTATGTTACCACTTATTTTTAAAAAAATCAACCCTTTGGCATGATTTCCTATAACAGAAGCCGGCTGGCTTTTTCGATGTCGCCCCGGCTGACGCCGGCCGAGAGAAGATAGCCTTCCGCGCCGCCGTATTCCGACTCGAAATAGTCGAGCAGGTAGGCCATGTTCGCGGGCTCCGAGTACAGCCGTTCCTTGCTGCTTTCCCAAATCAGCCCGGTTTCCGCCTCGATTTCTCTTTTGTAAAACGGTATGAGATACGTGCCGGAAACCTGGTAGTCGGCGATGATGTCCTCACGGGAGGCGCCCGCGAGGGAAAGAATCAACGCCGTGAGAATCCCCGTCCGGTCCTTGCCAAGAAAACAATGGTAGAGGATGGGCACCCGCGCGCCCGCGAGGGCGCGGAACACGCCCGCGTAATTTTCTTTGTAGTATTCGACGCTGTTGATATAAATGTCCTTGAGCGTCAGTTGGGCCTTCACGATCGCGGGGTTGACCTCGAGCAGGGAAATCTGATGATAATCCAAGCCGGAAAGCTCCTTGAAAACCGAGGGCCTCTCGACGGCTTCTTTATCGCCGCGAAGGTCGATGACCGTTTTGATGCCGAATTTCTCAAGCTTTTCCAAATCGGCGGGAGAAGGGTTTCGCGGTATGCCGCAGCGGAGCATCCGGCCGAACGCGGTAACGCCGCCGTTAACGCAAGGATAACCGCCCAAATCCCGGCAATTCACAATAAAGTCAAAGGGGTATCTTCGCACAGGCACACGGTTCCCTCCCTATGAAAGCAATAGCGGTTCTTTTGACAAGAACCGCCGCCGGTTAATGAAATTTGGAGCGGATGACGAGGCTCGAACTCGCTACCTCCACCTTGGCAAGGTGGCGCTCTACCGGATGAGCTACATCCGCGTTTGCTAGAGTGGATTATAACAATTCATACATCGTTTGTCAAGCGTGAAAACCCCAAAAAACACGGATTTCCGGCGGTAATTTCGTTATAAAGGTTTACCTGTTTTTCCGTTTTTATACTTCGCGCAACCGGCGCGATTAAAGCCGGGGCGCGGCGATCTCGTTGTATAAATTCGCCAGTTCCTCAAGCGTGAAACTCTCGGCGCGAACGGCGGGCTCGAAACTGGCCCGGGCGACGGCCGCGGCGACAAAGTCTTTGTTCAGCCCCATTCCGGCGCTGACGGCGTTGGCCGCGGTTTTCCGCCTCTGGCCGAAAGCGGCCTTGACCATACGGAAAAAGCCCGCCTCGTCCGCGACGGCAACAGGCGGCGCGGGCCGCGGCGTCAGGCGAATGACGGCGCTGTCCACATTCGGCGCCGGCAGAAAGGAATCGCGCGGGACCTCGAACAGCAGCTCGGGGATGGCGTAATAGTACACGGCGACGGTGACGGCGCCCGCGGCGCGGCTGCCGACGCGCGCGCAAAGCCGTTCGGCCGCCTCGCGCTGCACCATGACGGTGATCGAATCGAGCGGAAGGCGGCTTTCGAGCAGAAGCATAATGACCGGCGAGGTGATATAATACGGCAGGTTCGCGCAAACGGCGGCCCGCATACCGGGGAAATGTTCGCCGATGAGCGCCGCGAGGTCCAGCTTCAGCGCGTCGCCTTGGATAATTTCTATGTTTTCGAAACCCGCGAGCGTCTCTTTGAGCGCCGGCACGAGCCGTTTGTCGAGTTCGACGGCGGCCACTTTGCCCGCGCGCTTCGCGAGCTCGGCGGTCAGCACGCCGACACCGGGGCCGATTTCCAAAACGCCGGTATTCCGGTCCGCGCCGCAGGCTTCCGCCATACGAGGGCAGACCGTGCCGTCGATTAAAAAGTTTTGGCCGAGCGATTTCGTTGGGTTCATACCGTGGCGCCGCAGAAGTTCCCGGACGACGGCGGCGTCGGTTAAGTCTCTCATAACAGCCTCGTTTCGTTGATAATCAGCTCAAATTTCAGCCCTAAAAAGTCTGCCGCTTTTTTGCACAGCGTCATGCGATCGAGGAATATTTGAAAATACTCCATCACGGGGCATATACTCGTGTCTATGGAAATATTCAGAAGAAGATGCTCCTTATCGCCGTTGACATGAACGCCGGCGTTGAGTACGGCGTAATTCACCCTGTCGTGAATGTCGATGCCGACGGTCGTTTTATCCCGAACGCGGCTGCGGCGGACATCACTTTTGTCGGCAAGGATGAGCGCGGCGGCGACCGGGCTGACCGCCGCGGCCGTTTTTTCATCGTGGTGGCCGATGGCCGAGATGATCTCCGCGGTTTCTTCGGCGTGGAAGCCGAGCCTGTTAAGGATGGCAAGGCTCATCTGCGCTCCGCTCATGGCGTGGCCGCTGCGGTTAATCATGTTGCCGATGTCGTGCATATACCCCGCGATTTCCGCGAGTTCGCACACGCGGCTGTCATAGCCGAGCTCCCGTAAAATTTTCGCCGAAACCTCCGCGACGCGCCGGCAGTGGGCAAAGCCGTGTTCGGTCAGGCCGACGACGCCGAGCACCTGGTTGCTTTTGTTGATGTATTTTTGAATTTCCTCATCCGCGAGGATTTCCTTAAAACCGGGCATGGCATTCTCCTTGATTTTTTATCTCATTGCTATATAATAATGGGTATAATGGAAATACGGTGTTTTTGCCGTAGGAAGCGGTGATACAATTGGCGATACTTGTAACGGGCGGAGCGGGATTTATCGGTTCGCATACCTGTGTGGAACTGCTGGGCGCGGGATTTGAGACAATTATACTTGATAACCTTTCCAACAGCAAGGGCGAAAGCGTGAGCAGAATCCGGGAGCTCGGCGGCCGCGATATCCGGTTTTATCAATGCGACATCCGCGACAAAGAAGGGCTGAAAAAGGTATTTTGTGAAAACAGCGTCGAGGCGGTCATTCACTTCGCGGGCCTCAAAGCCGTCGGCGAAAGCTGTGAAATGCCCTTGGAATACTACGACAACAATGTCGGGGGAACTCTGACACTGTGCGCCGCGATGCGGGAAGCGGGGTGCAAAAAAATCGTCTTCAGCTCCTCGGCAACCGTCTACGGCATGAACAACCCCTCGCCGCTGCGCGAGGATATGCCGGCTGGCGGCACGACGAACCCTTATGGCACGACGAAACTGTTTATCGAAAGGATTTTACAGGATTTATACGCTTCGGACAATAACTGGAGCGTCAGCCTGCTTCGCTATTTCAACCCCATCGGCGCCCACGCGAGCGGCCGCATCGGCGAGGACCCGCACGGCATCCCGAACAATATTATGCCCGTTATCAGCCGGGTGGCGGTCGGCAAGATGGACTGCCTGCAGATTTTCGGCAACGATTACGCCACGCAGGACGGAACCGGCGTGCGCGATTACATCCATGTCGTTGACCTCGCGCTCGGCCACATCAAAGCGCTCGGCAAAGTGCTCGACGCGAGCGGCTGCGATGTTTACAACCTCGGCACGGGCATGGGTTACAGCGTGCTTGAACTCGTACACGCCTTTGAGAAGGCAACCGGCGTGAAAATTCCGTACCAGTTTGCCGACAGGCGGCCCGGGGATATCGCCGTTTGCTACTCCGACCCCGGCAAGGCTCTGCGCGAACTCGGGTGGAAGGCCGAAAGGGGTTTGGACGAAATGTGCCGGGATTCCTGGCGCTGGCAGAGCGGGAACCCCGAAGGATATTAAAGTATGCTTTTTGAAAACAGTGTGAAAAAAGAAACGGCCGTCCTCGTTGGCCTCAACACCGGCGACTATGACGCCGAGGCCTCGCTCGCGGAATTGGAGGAACTCGCGCGCACCGCGGGAGCGGATGTGGCGGCAAAGGTTCTTCAAAGCCGCGAGAAGCCCGATTCGGCGACCTATGTCGGCGGCGGAAAGCTGGAGGAAATCAAACAGCTCAGCGAGGCAAACGAAGCCGATTTGCTCATTTTTGACGGTGAGCTCACGCCGGTGCAGCTGCGCAACATCGAGGATAAAACGGATGTGCGCGTCGTGGACCGCACGACGCTGATACTCGATATTTTCGCGGCGCACGCGCGAAGCGGCGAGGGCAAGCTTCAAGTCGAACTCGCGCAGCTGCGCTATTCCCTGCCGCGGCTGACCGGCAAAGGCACGCAACTATCACGGCTCGGGGGCGGCATCGGCACGAGGGGCCCGGGCGAATCGAAGCTCGAGTCGGACCGCCGCCACATACGCCGCCGCATAAAAGGCCTGGAGGAAGAACTGGAGGCCCTGAAAAAAAGGCGCGATTTGGCACGCGCGCGCCGGGCGAAGGACGGCGTGGAAACAGTCGCCATCGTCGGCTACACCAACGCCGGCAAATCGACCCTGATGAACGCGCTGACGCAGGCGGGGGTTCTCGTGGAGAACAAGCTTTTCGCGACTCTCGACCCGACCTCCCGGGCGCTGATTCTGCCGGACGGGCGAAGCGTCATGCTCATTGACACCGTCGGGCTTATTCGCCGCCTGCCGCATCACTTGATCGAAGCCTTTAAATCCACCCTCGAGGAGGCCGCCTCAGCCTCGGTTGTCTTAAATGTCTGCGACGCGAGCAGCGAGGAGTGCGCGGAGCATATCCGGGTGACCAACGGTATTTTGGAGGAACTCGGCGCCGCCGGGAAGCCGGTTGTTACGGTTATGAACAAGTGCGACCTGACGCCGAATGTCTTTGATTTGCCGGTCATCGGCAACAGCGTGATGATATCGGCTCTGCAATGCCGGGGGCTCGATAAACTGCGCGACGCCGTGGCGGCCGCCCTGCCGGCCACCCGCCGGCTCACGGAGTTTCTGCTTCCGTATTCCGACGGCGCGGGAGCCGCTCAAATCCGCCGTGACTGCGCGGTTATCGCCGAGGAGTTCCGCGGGGAGGGCTTGTATATGAAAGCCATCGCGGATATCCGGCTGATTGACCGGTTCCGCGACTATATCCTGCCATAACCCCGGTTTCATAACAAAAAAAGCGGCGGCGTATTAAAATGCCGTTCTTTTTTTCGTGCGTTTATGCTATACTTAAGCGTTCTTTCTGCTGCCGACCCAACATATTATCAAAGGAACCTTTTCAAATGGTTTTTGCCGACTTGCTTTTTGTTTTCGCGTTTTTGCCGCTGAATTTGCTGCTTTATGCCCTGGCCCCCGGCATCAAAGCAAAGAACGCGGTTATGCTGGTGTTTTCCCTGGTGTTTTACGCGTGGGGCGAGCCGAAATATGTCGCGCTGCTTATCGGGATGACCTTCGCGGACTGGTTTATTTCAAGGCGGATTGAAAACTGCCTCGGCACCGTGAAGGCAAAATTCTGGCTGGCCGCCGCCTGTGCCGTCAGCCTCGGCTTGTTGGGGCTGTTCAAATACGGAACCTTCACCGCCGAGAACCTGCAGGCTCTCACCGGTTACCCGAAAACGCTGCCGGTTATTTCGCTGCCCATCGGCATTTCTTTTTATACCTTCCAGGTTCTTTCCTATGTCATCGACGTCTACCGCGGGAAAGTCAAAGCGCCGCGGTCCTACGCCCATTTGCTGACCTACATAAGCCTGTTTCACCAATGCGTGGCGGGGCCCATTGTCCGCTACAGCGATATTTCCGAGGAAATACTGTGCCGCCGGGCGGACACCGCCGAAATCAGCGCCGGCGTGACCCGCTTTACCGTCGGCCTGGCCAAAAAAGCGCTTTTGGCCAACGCCTGCGGCTCTCTGGCGGACACCATTCTGCTGGCGGAAAAAGCGGCGGCCGACCCCGCCGGACTCGCCGCGAATATGGAAGCCCTGGCCCAAAAGCCGGCCATGCTTCTCTGGTTGGGCGTCCTGCTGTTCATGCTGCAGATTTACCTGGATTTTTCGGCGTATTCCGATATGGCCATCGGCATGGGGTTGATAATCGGCTTCCATTACAAAGAAAATTTCGATTACCCGTATACCGCGGACTCGGTTTCCCGCTTTTGGAGGAAATGGCATATTTCGCTCGGAACCTTTTTCAGGGACTATGTCTATTTTCCGCTCGGCGGCAACCGCCGCGGCATGGCGCGCACGATTCTCAACCTGTTCGTCGTCTGGCTGCTGACCGGCTTCTGGCACGGAGCGAGCTGGAATTTTGTGCTTTGGGGATTGTACTTCTTTATCTTTATCGCGGCTGAAAAACTGTTCCTCGGCAAGCTTCTCGATAAACTGCCCGCTGCCGCCGGGCGCCTGTATATGCTCGCGGTGGTGTATTTCGGCTGGATTTTGTTCCGCTTCCGCCGCCTGCCGCTGGCGTGGCTTGTTTTCAAAGGGCTTTTCTGCCTCAACGGCAACGCGTTTTTCAGCTTTGAGGCGAAAACGGTATGGCTCAACAACATCCTGTTCCTACTTGCCGCCGCGGCCGCGTCGACGCCGCTGGTGAAAGCGCTGTCGGCCGCGTTGAAGCGGCGGGGAGAAAACAGCCCGGCGTTGCGAAACCTGTCCGGATTTACCCAAGCCGCGGCGGTTCTTCTTCTCTTCGTATTGTCAACACTCGCGCTTGTGGGCAACAGTTACAATCCGTTTTTGTATTATCAGTTTTAAGGCGGCTTCCCTATGAACAAAAAAAACAAAAGTAAAAAAGGGAAAGCGAAGCCCGGTTTTTGGACACGGGCGAAAATCGTTGTCTTTGCCGCGGTGATGACGGCCGGGTTCCTTCTTGCGATGCTCATTCCTCTGCGCCCCGCCGAGTCGCAAAGCGAAAACCGCAAGCTCAGCGCGTTTCCGGCTTTCAGCGTCCACTCGCTGTTTGACGGCAGCTATTTCATGGGCATCAACCTCTGGTTTTCCGACACATTTCCGTTTCGCGAAACGCTCGTAGCCGCCAACGGCTCGCTGAAAAAGCTGTACGGCTTTACGGCCGCGGTTGTTCACGGCAGCGTCGGCAAGGGCGACGAGATACCCGACGCGCCGGTGACGCGGCGGGAGGGCACGACGGTAACCGCCACACAAGCTCCCACGCAGCCGCCCGTCGCCGCGACCCAAGAGCCGGCCACGGCCGCGCCGGACCTCGGGGAAACGCAGGCTTTCGTCGCCGTTTTGCTCATAGGCGACAGCGCGTACGAGTATTACAGCTTCGTGACCGACCTGGCCAACCAATACATAGCGGCGGTCAATAAAACGGCCGACAAGCTGGCGGGAAAAGCCACGGTCTATAATCTGGTCGTGCCCAACAGCATGGGGATTCTTGTGCCCGATTCCGTGAGGAAAGAGGTTCAAAGCTCCGACCAGAAAAAAGCCATCGGGTATATCTACGGTTCGATGGATAAGAAGGTTAAGACGGCGGATGTCTACTCGTCGCTTGAAAAGCACAAGTCGGAATACATCTATTTTCGAACGGACCATCACTGGACGGCTGTCGGCGCGTATTACGGCTACACGGCTTTTACCCAAGCCAAGGGCGTTGACGCGGTACCGCTGGCAAAATACGAGAAAAAAGCGTTTAAAAACTTTCTCGGCTCGTTTTACGCCTCGGCCAAGAAAGACCCCGCTCTCGGCAAACACCCCGACACGGTGGAAGCGTTTCTGCCGTTTAACGACACGGCGATGACCTTCACCGACAAACGGGGCAACACCGTCAAATGGGAAGTTATCACCGATGTGGAAAAGTGGAGCCCGAGTTCCAAATACAGCGCCTTCATCGGCGGCGACAACCCGTACGCGAACATCCGCAACAACGATTTGACGGACAATTCCTCGTGCCTTGTCATCAAAGAGTCTTACGGCAACGCGTTTGTGCCGTTTTTGATCCCTCATTACCAAAATGTGCATGTCATTGACTATCGGTATTGGAAAGGCGACCTAATAAAATTCGTCACCGATAAAAAAATAAAAGATGTGTTGATTGTCAACAATATATCCGCCACGAGGAACACGGCGCTTATCGAAAAACTGCGGGTAATGACGGGGGCGTAACGCAAACGGCGCAAAACGAACAGAAAATAAAGAGGTAAAAATTAAGGTAAAAAACGGTAAAAAATCGAGGTAAAAATTGAGGTTGACAAAACAAAAGCCGTATAATATAATGATTTAGCCTTTTCATGTCGCGGCGGCATAGCTCAGTTGGCTAGAGCATTCGGTTCATACCCGAAGTGTCGTTGGTTCAAATCCGACTGCCGCTACCAGAAGGCCCGGTGGTCAAGCGGTTAAGACACCGCCCTTTCACGGCGGTAACACGAGTTCGATTCTCGTCCGGGTCACCAGCGGAATTCGGAATTTGGAAGTCAAACGAAAATATGTTGATTTCCAACTTCCGTTTTTCCATAATAAGGACGCATAGCTCAGCTGGTTAGAGCGCTTGCTTCACACGCAAGAGGTCCACGGTTCGAGTCCGTGTGTGTCCACCAGAAAAAACACTTCCGGGGAAGTGTTTTTTTAATGATATAAATCCCGTTCCGGGCTTTGAGATATAATGTGTGTTTATGCTATAATGAACCAAACAAACAGAAGGCGGGGAGCGGTTTGACACAAAAAGAGATGTTCGGCGGCGCGCAATGGGTTTCGGCCCCCGGCTGCGGCCAGCCGCAAATCCGCGGGGAATTCGTCCTCCCGGAAGAAGCCGTGAAGGCGGAGATCACCGTGTGCGGCCTCGGTTTTTTTGAGCTGTATGCAAACGGCAGGCGGGTGAGCGAAGATTTGCTTGTCCCCGCATGGACGGATTATGAGGACCACCGGTTCGAATGCAACGGCCGCGCGGTGACCGACCGGTTTTCGCACCGGGTGTTGTGCCTGAAATACGATCTCACGCCGTTTCTGAAAAAAGGCAAAAACGCCGTCGGCGCCGTCCTCGGCGCGGGCTGGTATAAAAAAATCGGCTACGGCGAACCGAAGCTCTGCTGGTCGGTGACGGTGGAAGACAGCAGCGGGGCAACCCGTGTTTTTGAAAGCGGCGAGGGCCTGAAATGGGCGCAAAGCCCGGTTTTGGAAAGCCGCGTTTTGTTCGGCGAGACGCACGACTGGCGGCTGGAAACGCCGGGTTGGAGCGAAGCGGGGTTTGACGATTCGCCGTGGCAACCCGTGGCCGTTGTCCCCGCGCCCGAGACGGAATTCTTCTTGCAGGAATGCCCCGCCGACGCCGTTATCCGGTATGTGGAGCCGAAGCTCATAAAAAAGTTTTTAAAATACAGCATCTACGACGCGGGCCAAAACATCACCGGCTGGCCGGTGGTGTCGGCCGAAGGCAAGCGGGGGACGAAAGTACGGCTGCAATATGCCGAGCGGCTCAACAAGCGCGGGCTTCTCGACTCAACCTCCTACACCTATAAACATTCCCGCAAAAAGATGCAGACGGATGTGTTTATTGCCGACAGTGCCGGCCGCGAGATGCACCCGCGCTTTTTGTGGCACGCCTTCCGCTACTTTTCGGTGACCAACAACGCCACGGTGAAAACCTGCGCGGTCGTCCACGCCGATGTGCCGGTCACCTCTTCCTTTGAATGTTCAAACAAGACGCTCAACTGGTTTTACCGCACCTATGTCCAAACCCAACTGTTTAACATGCACGCGGGCATCCCCTCCGACTGCCCGCAGAGGGAGGGCCGGGGATACACGGGCGACGGCCAGCTCACCTGCGGCGCGTCGATGATGACGCTCGGCGCGCAGAATTTCTATAAAAAGTGGCTCGGCGATATCGCAGACTGCCAGGACAAGGCAACCGGCCATGTCCAATACACCGCGCCGTACTATCCCTCCGGCGGCGGCCCCGGCGGCTGGGGATGCGCGGTGGTCGAGGTGCCCTGGGTCTATTACCGCCATTACGCGGACAAACAGGTTCTCAGGGACTTTTACCCGCGAATGCTCGACTGTTTCCGCTACCTCGAGGACCACAGCGAAAACGGCCTTGTCACAAGCGACCAGCCGTGGGCTTGGTGCCTGGGCGACTGGTGCACGCCGGATAAAATCCAAATCCCCGAGCCGCTCGTCAACAACTATTTCTACATCAAGAGCATGGAAACCGTGAAAAAAATCGCCGTCCTTATCGGCGAGGAAGGCGTCATCCCGCTGCTTGACAGCCGGATAGCCGAACGCAAAGAAGCGCTCGTTAAAAATTATTTCGACGAGGCGTCGGGCAGTTTCGCCGGCGGTATTCAGGGAGCGGACGCCTTCATGCTCGATATCGGCCTGGGCTCCGAAAAGACCTTTGACGATATCGTTAAAAAGTATCGGCGCCTGGGGATGTACGACACCGGCATCTTCGGTACGGACATCCTGACGAGGCTGTTGTTTGAGCGCGGTTCCGGGCAGCTGGCGTTTGACCTGCTCGCCGGTGAAAAAAAGACTTCGTATTACACGATGATGGCGCGAGGCGCGACTACGCTTTGGGAATACTGGGACGGCCGGAAGTCGCAAAGCCACCCGATGTTCGGCGCCCCGGTAAAATATCTGTTTGAGTATCTGCTGGGCATCCGGCAGACGGAAAGCTCCGCCGGATTCAAAGAAGTGCTAATCGATCCTGTTATCGTTGACGGTCTCGATTTCGCCAAAGGGCATATCACGACAATCCACGGAAAAATCGCCGTCGCCTGGCAAAAACAGGCGGACGGCATCGCGTTTGAGGTGGAGATTTCGGAAGGGGTCGCCGCTGTTTTCAAGTTTGGCGGGGAAGAAAGACCGCTGCAAGAAGGTGTTAACCGGATAAACATAAGAGAATCCGCAAAGAATTGACTGTTGCCCTTTTTATTGTTATAATGCTATTAACAGGCTCTGACCGGGGGTGAGAATGATGAGCCGAATCTATACAATTGACGAAATCCGCGGAATCGCCGGTGAAATCGCAAAACGGCATGGGGTGGACCGGATGTTTTTATTCGGCTCTTACGCCAGAGGCGATGCCAAAGCCGGAAGCGACCTTGATTTTCGAATTGACAATGGCCGAGTCTGCGGTTTGTTCGCCCTTGGGGGATTGTATGCCGACTTGGAAGACGCTTTCGGCACGCCGATTGATTTGCTCACCACAAACAGTCTTAACGAAGACTTTTTACGGGAAATCGCCGCGGAAGAGGTTCTGATATATGGAAATTGACAAGAGAGACAGAAGCATCATTTCGCATATCCACGAATAAGCCGCCCACGCGTATGGGAATATCAGTATTCCGGATGTTTGGAACACAATGATTACGGACATACCCGCTTTGAAAGAGTATTGCAGGAAAATAATCAATACGGATTGAGGCGTTTTCTTCAATGACAGAGGTCCCCGTGGCTGTGTAAACCCGCGGGGCTTTTTCTATTTTATTCCCCCTATTTATGCTATAATGAACCAAACGCGGAAAGGTTGATTCGATATGGGCAGGTTTGACAAAGTTCTCATCGCGAGCGACTTCGACGGCACGCTGAAAACCGACGAAGGCGTCATCACGCAAGAGGTCCGCGGCGCGCTGGCGTATTTCATCGCCGAAGGCGGGTATTTCACCGTTTCGACCGGCCGGACCTACCAGGGCTTTCACATGTATGACCCCGCGTATATCAACGCGCCCGTTTTGCTGGCGAACGGGGCGATGGCCTATGACTACGAAAAAAATGAAATCGTGTTTTTGGAAGGCATCGGCGACGAGGGCATTGCGGTCCTGCGCGAAATCCGTGACCGCTTCCCCGCGGCGTCGATTGAGATGTACCCGTTCAACGAAACCTTCGCGATTCACCTGACGGACGACACCGAGAGGCACTTCACCGGCCAGTCCATCCCGTTTCAAGTCGTCGGCGACCCCGCCGAGGCGAAAAGGCCCTGGCAAAAAGTCATGATCGGCAGCGACGAAATGACATCGCAGGCCATTCAGCGGTTTATCCGCTCCTTCACGGACGACCCGGCGTTTTTGCCGACGACCGGCTCTTTCATCGAAATAATGAAAAAGGGCGTGGACAAAGGCACCGGCCTTCACAAACTCGCTGATTGTCTGGGTGTGCCGCATGACCGGTGCTACGCCGTGGGCGACGGCTACAACGACGTCGAAATGCTCACGGCCGCCGCCGGCGCGTTCGTGCCCGAAAACGGCAGCCCGGAGGCGCTGGCCGCCGCGACGCGTATCGTCCGCTCCAACAACGACCACGCGGTCGCGCATGTCATCGAGATACTCGATACCGTTTACGGCTGATAAACAAAACGAAAGGAAAGAGCGCCATGAACATCCCGCAAAACGACCGCGAAGTCCTAAGGAAACTGGCGGCGGAGTATATGGAATACGCCCTGCTGCCCGTCCAGCGTGAAAAAATGGAGCTTTGGAAAGCCCTCAACCGCGGGGAAATGCGGCGGCCGATGGTTGTCATCGACCAGCTCCCGTGGAACGAGCTGAACAATCACGGCGAGTTGACCTGCCTGTGCAAAAACGCTTTCTGCCGCGGCCTCGAACACGATTTGCGGCAGACGCTCTACAAATGGAAACACTTCCCCGTCGACATGGTGCTCGAGCCGTATATCACCGCGCGGAAATGCGTTTATAATTCGGGCTACGGTATCGCCGTCGATGAGGAGACGCTCGCGCTCGACAAAACCAGCGGCGTGGTGTCCCACAGTTATGTCAACCAGATTCAAACCGAGGACGATATCGAAAAAATCAAGGATGTGGTTGTTACCTGCGACGAGGAGGGCACCGGCCTTTGGTTCGAAACCGTCCGGGATATCCTCGACGGCGTCGCGCCCGTCCGGCTCGGCGGCGGCGTCCAGTTCCATTTAGGCATCTGGGACAACCTTTCGACCTATATGGGTGTGGAGAACATTTTTTACGACCTGTGCGACCGGCCGGAGTTCATCCACAAGGTGCTCGAGCGCATGACCGCCTCGGCTATCGCGGGCATCGAGCAGGCGAACAAACTCGGCGCTGTCTGCAACACGGCGCTGACTTGCCACTGCTCCTACATATTCACCGATGAGCTGCTGCCGGATTTCGGCGCCTCGAAAGGCCCCGTCTCACAAAATTCCTGGGCGTTCGGCCTCGCGCAGCTGTTCACCTCCGTTTCCCCGGCGTTTACGGAGGAATTCGAAATCCCGTATATCTCGCGCATGGCCGAGTGTTTCGGCATGCTCTATTACGGCTGCTGCGACCGGCTCGACGACCGGCTGGATTTGGTCAAAAAAATCCCGCATGTCAAAAAGGTTTCCTGCAGCCCGTGGAGCGACCGCGAGCGCTTCGCCGAAAACATCGGGCCCGAACTGATTATGTCGAACAAGCCGACGCCCGCGTTCGTCGCGGGGGACAGCTTCGACGGCGATGTCATTCAAAAAGATTTGGAACGCACCGTGGAGGCCGCCCGGCGCAACAATGTCAACCTCGAGTTTATCCTTAAGGACATTTCGACCGTGCGCTATCAGCCGGAGCGGCTGACACAGTGGGCGGAAATCGCCATGAAGGTGGCGGAGGGGTAAAGGCCAACGACCTCTCCGGCCGCTATGCGGCCACCTCTCCTTACGAAGGAGAGGCAAGGAAAAACTTGGCTCCCCTATGGTAGGGGAGCTGTCACTGCAGGTGACTGAGAGGTAGGGAAAAGTCGACCTCTCCGGCCGCTATGCGGCCACCTCTCCTTACGAAGGAGAGGCAAGGAAA
>DAITOC010000003.1:0-37512 GCA_036834305.1 Clostridiales bacterium | reverse complement strand
GAGCCGTTGCCGAGGAACGGGCATTTATATACGACCGGTTCCTTGCCTTCCGCAAACACGGTGAACTCCTGCGGCGCGTAAAACCGGTCGGTCGTTTTGATGTAGCCTTTGTCCCCGAAAACATACCCGTCACCGGGCTTTTGCAAGAGCATCGCCGAAGTCAGAGAAGCGATGGCGCCGCTTTGGTATTTGATGAGCACACAGCAGTGCACGTCGACGCCGGTGACGCCGAGCTCGGCCTGCGCGCAAATGTCTTCGACGGGGGAATCCGTAAGCCACGAGGCGAAACTCAGGCAGTAACAGCCGACATCGAGCAGAGAGCCGCCGCCGTACACGGGGTTGAAAGCGTGGTGGTCCGGTTCGTCGGACATATCGTAACAGAAAGCGGCCTGAATCCCTTTGACCTCGCCGATGGCCCCGGATTCGACAAGCTCAAGCAACTTGATTGTGCCCGGGGTAAGGCGCGCCCACATCGCTTCCATGAAAAAGACCTTGTTTTCTTTGGCGCTGTCGAGCATTTTTTGAAGCTCGTTTTGGTTGACCGTGGCCGGTTTTTCGGAGAGCACCGCCTTCCCGTGGTTCATAAACAGGATGGCGAACGGTCCGTGCGTGGCGTGCGGCGTGGCGATATACGCGGCGTCGATGCCGTCCCACGCGGCCATTGCTTCATAGCTGCCGAAACTGCGCGCAATGCCGAGTTCCCGGGCAAACTTCGCGGCTTTCTCTTCGGTCCGCGAGGCAATCGCCTCAAGGCTCGCGCCCGGCGTGTTTTTGCAGGCCTCGGCGAAACGGCGCGCGATGCCTCCCGCTCCGACGATTCCCCATCGAATGGTTTTCATGGACTCCATTCCTTTCAATCATGATTAGGTTTTCGGTCTTTCTCTCTTGCAAACGGGCAAGCCCTGTGATATATTGAAGCGGGAAACATTTTCCGAATACTGACACGGAGGCGTTAAAATGGGAAAATACGAATGTGTATGCGGGTATGTCTATGACCCCGAAATCGGCGACCCCGACGGCGGCATCGCTCCCGGAACCGAATTCAACGATATCCCCGATGACTGGGTCTGCCCGGTGTGCGGTTTGGGCAAAGATATGTTTACCGAAATGTAAATCATATCTATTATAACGCGATTTTCAGGCCTTTCAAGCAAAACAGCCCTCTTTTAGAAGAAGGCTGTTTTCTTTTTCTTTTTTCAGCGCCGCCGCGGTGTCATCGAATATCGACGAAGAAGGCTGAATTTTGACGAAAAGCGAAACCTATAAAAAGCGCCCTGCCGGCCCAAAGGCCGGAGGGCATAACCGACGGCTGCCGGTTTATGTTAATGGCTGAGTTTGACGCTGATTTCCCGGACTTTTTTATTCAAATCATCGAGCATCTTTTTCTGATTCATCATGTATTCGTACAAATCGGAGTGTTCCCATATTTTGTCGTCCGGATTGTCGTCCGGGTTTTCGTCCGACATCGGTTCCGTCGTAAAATAAACCGGTTTTTGTTCGGGTGCCGGCGCGGGTGGCCTTGCCACGGTGTCACTGCCCTGCGGGCTGTAGTTCAACAGGCTGTCGAAAACTTCACTAACGGGAATTTCATAGCGTTTGAGTTCATACTCTCCGGCGGCCCGCTTTAGTTTTTCCGTGAATTCGTCGGGGTCCAAAGGCAGCAGGACTTTTTCATCGATATACTCCTCGGTGATTTCGTCAAGTTTGCCGGCGTTGAAAGAGTCGATGAGAAGCATGATAATGAGATCGGGGTTTAAGGCGGCCATTTGGCTGAAGAGTTTTTCGTGCTTGTCCGTTTCCGGGTTTTCCGAGTAGTAAATGAGCGCATCGATTTGGCAGGCATTTACAATATCGGCGGCAACGGCCATATCCGATACCGCGATCACCGTGCCTTGTATGCCGCTGCGCTTTAAATAGGCTTCCATTAAACGCTGTGACAACTGATTGCAGGAGTTCATTAAAATCTTCACAATACACATCTCCTTTTATTCTGGAACCCGTGCTTTTTTCGACTGTAATTTAGTATAATCCGAACAATTTACAAATTTTGCCAACTTCTGTCGATAGGGACTAAAACACCTTAAAAAACTTCCTCCGCAGCCGACTGAATTCGGCCTATAAAAACACCACCCCTCCGGCCGTGCCGAAGGGGAGGCTAAGCACGGAATATTACTTTTTTTTCTTATAATACACAACCAACTGAATGGCCAGCAGCACCCCGAGGAAACCGGCCGCAGCCGCGACAAGGGCGACGGGCATGGTGTCCGAAGTGT
The DNA here is from genome assembly GCA_036834305.1 of Clostridiales bacterium. Classification (GTDB taxonomy): domain Bacteria; phylum Bacillota; class Clostridia; order Oscillospirales; family Acutalibacteraceae; genus UBA1447. The sequence continues at coordinate 35,239 of DAITOC010000003.1, read as the reverse complement.
TCGGCAGACCGCCGGGCCTTGTGGTGCCGGCCGGTTTAGTCGTCGCCGGGACGGGCTCCTTGAGCGTAAAGGTGAGGCTGAAGCCGTAATCGACCATGCGGTGCTGGTTCCAGGCGTTCGGCGCATAATACCCGCCCGTCACATGGTCAAGGGCAAACGATTCCCCGTTTTCCAGCGTCAGCCCGCCGAAAACGGCGTTCACATTCGCCGTCGCTCCGGGTGTCTTATTGTAATACGCTTTAATCCCAAAATCACCGCCCCGGCCTTCTTCCGAGTCGGTCAAGTCGAACGGCCGTTTGGTTTGGTCAAAACTGAACCGCAGACCGTCCTTATATAAATAATCGTAAGCGAACGCAATCACTTCCGCGTCGGTTTCCATCATAAAATAATGCGGGCGGTAAGGGTAGGCCCCCTTGCTCGCGGGGTCGGTGTTCATGTACACGATACCCCAGATCTTAAAGTCGTTGGTCAGAAGCCCGGTTTCGGTAGCCGGTATCGGTTTGCCCGCCGTGGAGTTGTCTTTCCAGTTCGTGACGCCCGTCTGGGCGTCGCGCGTCGTGCCGAGAATATTGTAAGCCGTCTCGCGCGGCAAGTCATAAAGGCTCGAAGTTTTATAGAACTTGCGCAGATAGTCGGCGTAAGACGAATACCCCGCCGCCGCGAGGTTGCCATCGCGGCGCATCATCTGCGGCAGGTTGATGTCATAGGTTTCGTCCAGGGAATAAAAATCGAGGAGAGCATCGTTGACGCACCGCATGGGCGCGATCATCAGGTTGATGTTTTTCCCGTCGAAACACTTGACGGGAAGGCACAAATCCGTGCGGATATACGGCGAGGTGATGGTCGGCAGCATCGCCGTGTACGCGGAGCCGAACGCGCGGCCGAAAGCGGCCGATTCGGTCAGTTCGCCGACCGTGGCCGAGAACAGGTTGTTTGTTCGCGGCAGCATATTCTCCGTGGTAAACTCGTAATCCGAAAAAGTCAGTTTGTGGCCGCTGTTATTGACAATTTTCATTTTAAACGACGCGTCCGCGTTCGATACGTTTTGAAAACTGTTCAGGAAGAGCCGCGCGTAGCGGTTGAAGTTCAGGCGGACCGTGTCGCCGGTGACCATGTCCGGCGATATGGTCAGCACATAATACCCGGCGCTGTCGGTGAGCAGATTGCCGTCAAGGTCCGCGAGCCAGCCGTCGTAGGTAATCGGCGCGGCGCGCGCGGGCATCACAGCCGTACCGAGCAATAAAATGACGGCCAGCATACCCGATATCACCGCGCCCGCAGTTTTCTTCATCACAGTCTCCTACATTCATCGCGCCGAGCGGATTCCCTTTGGGTGCCATTCCGGCGCCATGGAAGACGCCGGAATGGCAAACTCCGCGGGGTTAATTAATCCGGATCATCAAACCCGCGCCGTTACGCTCGAAAGGTAAGCGGTAAAGGGCGGTATTGCCGTGAGTTGCTTACGGGGTAATCGTGGCTAGGAAAGCATCGACAGCCGTAACGGTCGCGGTGGCGGCCCATGTGGCGGCGGCTTCGCCGACAGCCTGGATCGTCTCCGTCGTGAGTTTCAGTTCATAATCATTGGCGGCGGTCGAGGTGGCTTCGTTGGTGATGACAGACGCGACGTACTGGCCCTCGGTCAGCCCGGCAATCAGAGCGTCTTTCGCTGCTTCATCCAAACCGGTCTCGTCGACGAAAGCGGCGCCGTCCCAATATTTCACGTCATAGGTGACGGTGGTGGTGACAGCCGCGTCCTTCAGCTCGATGCCGGAGATGAACAGATCGGTGACTTCGCCGGGATTCAGGACGGCCATGTAGTAGAAGTAGCCGTCGCCGCCGTATGTCCAGCCGGTCGTGCCGGTGCCGGCATACTTGCGGACAAGCGAATCGGTCTCGGTGTCGCCGTCATACACGCCGTCAACGGGGTCCGCGAGGACCAGCGCGTCGTTTTCAACGGCATCCCAATATTCCGTGTAGGTCATACGGACGAGCATCGGGATGTCGCCGGTGTTCTCGACGCCGACCTCTTTGGTGACTTCCACTTCGGGCGCGAAGCCGTCTTCCGGCGGTTCAAAGTTTTCTTCGAGCGTGGAGTCGTAGTTCTGGACGGATATGTAGTTCGAAGCGGTATCCGTCTGTGAGAAGTACGCGAATGTGCCGCCGATAACGGCGACAACCAGCACGGCTACGAGAGCGAGCGCCGGCAATGATTTCTTGAGTTTCATTACAGTTTCCTCCTTTTGTTTTTAGCCAGAATATATGCAATGCCTTCACATTTCCGCCGGCCCTTTCATTCCGGCTTCTTGTTTCGGCTGGTTGCCTTTGCTTGGTATCCGGTCAAGGATAAGTTTGAGCAGCAGGATCAGAAAAACCCCTCCGACCGCGAAGTAGTTGCGGGCATATTGGATGTAGTAACCCGCATAGGGAAGATGGTAATCCATTGCCTTCCCCTTGACATCGGCGTACGCGACGGGCCTCGGGTCGGGGCCTGTGTTCGCGTCGCCCTTGGTTTTAAACTCCCTGTTTTCCTTGTCGACCTCAACCACCCTGTGAGTGACGAGGGTTTTGGCATCGTCCCTTTTACTGTATGAAATGACATCGTTCTTTTGAATGCTCTCGAAACTCGCCGGTTTATAGTAGATGACGCTGCCCGGTTTGAACGCCGGTTCCATGCTGCCCGACAGAACGACAACCGGCCTGTAGCCCGCTGCCATAGGCGCTGCGATGAAGAAAACCGCGAGAATCAGGATGTAGCAGAGTATAGCAAGGGCGCTGAGGATCATTTTGACGGCTTTCAAAAAGCTGCCTCCTTTAAACAATAGTCGTCCATGTCAGAGATTCCCCGTTGACGGTGTAATTGACAAGCCACTGCTCCGCAGCGGCGTCAGCAGTTGCCTGGAGGGATTCGCTGTCTATATATAAATCGAACGCCGCGCCGGAGTAATCCGTGCGATGACGATCGTTTGAAACAGCCGTCAGTTTCAGTGAGTCGACCAGAAGAGTCGTTTCCTCCCCCGGTTTGAGAATCCGGTTGTAATAGTACCAGCCGTCCAGAAAGGTCCAGTCGGCCGCGGCGTCCGGGCCGAGGTTGACCGTTACCGCGTCCGTCAGCCGCTCGTTCCCCTGCCCGTCGAGTGCCGGGGTCCATTCCGGCGTCAGTTTGACGCGCACCACCGCGTCCCGGGTTCCGTTATTTTTCATGGATACATCCTTGTTGACGGTGTCGCCGGGCAGCGTAAGCGTGTTGTTTTCAAAAATATCGATCAGGTCCACCTTGAAAACGCCGACGCTCGCGTAATTTTCCGCTTTTCCGGTGTCGTTAAAATAGGCGAACGAGCCGATGATAAAGGCGACGAGAACCAGCAGGCAGATCGTCAGCGCCAGCTGAATAACACCGCGGTATTTTCGGTTCCGGGTTTTGGCTTTCGCCATGTTGGTCCTCCTCCTTCCGTCGGATTCTTAGGGCGCGCTGCTGCTCCAGGTCAGGGTTCCGCCGCTTTCGGCATAGGTTTTGTTGAAAGAAAGCCAGACGGCCTGCTGATTCTCATTGTCGGGGTTTTCGCTGTATTGGCAGGCCTCAGCGACAAAAGCAAGCGAATAATCGGCCGCGGCGTACCCGGCCGGCGCCGGCGAGACGAAGCGGACGGATTCCAAAACCGTCTGCGTGCTTTCACCGGGGGCCAAAGGCTGCCGGTAGTAATACCACCCGTCGCCGCCGTCGTACCAAAGCGAAGCGTTTCCAAACCCGTCGGCCGTCCACTCGGGCTGCGCGACGGCGGTATAACTTCCGTTGGTCTTATACAGGTTATTGAGAAAAACGGTTTCCCCGCCGTTCGCGGCGGTCCACTGCTGGGCAAAACTCGCGCGCAGCACCACGGCGGATTCGCCCGTGTTGGTGAACCGGACATATTTATCGACCGAGGCGCCCCAGTCGATATTTTGGGGAGTCCATTCGCCGTATGTGTTGCCGTCGTTGCTTTCGTCGACGAACACCGTGAGTTCCGGTGTCAGGAAGGTGTTGTCCGCCGCGTTGGAACCGAACAGCCAGGCACCCGCCCTGCCGGTGCTCAGATTGACCGCGAGCAGCAAAAGGCAGACATACGCCAGCGCGGCCAATCTCGGCCATTTTCGCCTCGGGCTGCGCGCTCTTTTTTTCCCGGCCATCGGTTCACACCTCCTTCGCGGCAGAATAAACGCTGAAAACAGGTAACCGGTACGGTTTAAGGCCCGGAGGCAAACCGGTTGACAGTAAAGTTCCGATCATGGAAATAGGTGGTGTGTTCAAAATCATTTGTTATTTCCAACTCCGCACGGTAGGCGAGGAGTTCTACCAGGTTGTCGGAGCCGAGCGTAAACGGTTCGCCGGCCAGACCGTTCGCGTAGACGATGGCTTGGGTGCCCGTTTTGGTGTATTCCAGCGGCATCGCCGGCTCGGTGACGGTATAGGTGCCGCACGGAACCTCCAGTTCGGCGGTTTCCCCCGCTTTCAGCAGAAGGTCCGTGGAATAACTGCCGTCGGTTTTTGCCAGACGGATAATAAACGGGGTTTGGGCGTCCGCCGCGCCGTAACCGCTGTCCGGCGCGGTTGTTACCGTTTTGGTGACGGTCAACTTTGTTTTCGCGAGTTTGATTTCCACGACCGCCTCGGCGGTTTGCGGGCCGGTTTCGGCCGTGTCTGCGGTGACGGTGTTGACGATGATGCCCGTTCCGTCCGCGCCGACGTCGGCCTCCCGGATGATGTAAGTGCCCTCGTATTGCCAGACCTCGGTGAGGTCCAGAATATTGTCGCTGTCTTCGTCCCCGTACACATAGGCGAGGCCGGCAATCAGCGGGTCGTCGACCGTTACCGAACTTAACGGGACGTCGCCGGTGTTGGTCAATATCACGTCATAAGTAACCGTTTCGCCGACTTTGGCAATATGGTCGGGGTCGGCGGATTTAAAGACATCGAAGGAGGGATTTATGTAATAGGCGATGGTATTCTCCACCGCGTTGCTGTTGAACGCCGGAACTTCCGCGGACGATACCGCGGCTTGGTTGACGGCGGTATAGGTCCCCTGCGCGGCGGGCATATCGGCGGTGACGCGGAATTTAAGCGTCACGCTCTCGCCGTATTGCAGGGTATCGATGTTCACCGTCAGCGGACTGCCTCCGGCGGGCTCGGTAACCGTCATCGTCCGCCCCGGGTCGGCCGGGCTGTCCTGAACGAAGGCGCTGCCGGCGATGTAACTTGTGTGCGCCGGCACCGCGTCGGTGATGACGACGTTATGCGCCGTTCCCGTGCCCTCGTTCTTCAGCACCAGGGTATAGGTGATGGCGTCCCCGGGTTTGAGCGTTGCGGTATGGTCCGGCGAATTGGTTTTGACGATCGTCAGGAACGGCCGGAGCAGCGGCGTAACGACGGCGTTGGACTCGATGCCGTAACCGAACGCGGCGTTTTCGCTGAGCATGGCGGCGTTGACGATTTCGTCCGCTTCCGCCGGCAGGGAAGCGGAGCCGGCTATCCGGACCTGGTAAGTCAGGACCGGCGAAACCAGGATGCTCTGCGAGGTCGCCGTCGGGAAGGTGACTCCGGAGTCGCCGGTGGCGCCGATGGTGAAAGAGACGCTGCCCGGAACCGCGCCGGCGTTGAGTGAATATGTCCACTGATACGCGACGGGGTCGTCGATGCCGTCGATGTTATTGTCGGCGCTCACCAGGACCGGCCCGGTCAGTAGCGCGGCCGAAGCGCCGTTCGCGCTCGTAACCACAGGCGCCGAGGGAACGACGCCGCTGACATTGGCGGTGGTTTTCACATTCAGCGTGATCGTCACCGTGTCGCCGGTGGTCACTACCAGCGCGTTATTAACGGACACATCCGTCAGCCGGTATTCCTGGCTTTCGGGCGGCACATACGCGAGCGCGCCGCCCCAGCCGACATTTTGAAGCGCGGGAGCCATCACGGCCCAGGTGTTGGCTGCCGGGTCGTAGCGCCAGAATGTTTTTTTGCCGCCGCCCTGCGTGGCATAGATATAGGTGCCGTCGGTGGTCATGGCGCCGCCCGCGGCGACGCCGGCCGGTGTCTTTGCCATGGCGGACCAGGTGTTATTCGCGATGTCGTAGCGCCAGAAGTCTGTCTTTCCATCGCCCCTTGTCGCAAAGATATACCCGTTGAGACAGGTCAGCGCGCCGCCTTGCCCCACGTTCGCCGGAGCGGAGGCCATGAGCGCCCAAGTATTGGCAACGGGGTCATAGCGCCAGAAGTCGGGCTTTTTTTCGCCTCGGAATGCGTAAATGTATGTGCCGTCGGTGGTGAGCGCACCGCCGTCCTTCACGTTCTGCGGCGTGTTCGCCATGACACCGGTCGCCGTCCAGGTGTTCGCGGCGGGGTCATACCGCCAGAAGTTCTTCGTGCCGTTGCCACCGAGCGCATAAGCATAGCCGTTAAGGTAAACCAGCGCGCCGCCGTTCTTGACGTTGACCGGCGTGTTCGCGAGCGGCGCCCAGGTGTTCGCCGAGATATCGTAGCAGCCGAATGTGGCGGAGCCGTCGCCGCGCAGGCCGTATATGTAACCGTCCGTAAAGCCGCCGCCGTCGTAGGCGAGCGAGCCGCCCTCCTTGGCGGTGCCGATGTAGTTGGCGCTCGCGGCCCATGTGTTGCCGAGAAGGTCATAGCGGTAGAAAAAGTTTTTGTCGTTGCCGTAGAACGAGTAGATGCTCGCCGGGTTCCCGCTTATCAGCTGGAAACCGTCGACGGCCGGGGTGTTGCTGCCGAGGCGCCAGGTCATCACATCGCCCGCCGGGGAGGCGTTGAGCCAATTTGTCACCAGCACGGTGTTGGAGGAGGCGTCGGTAAACGTGTAGTCACCCACCGCCGCGTCGCTGCTGACGCCCGTCGCGCCGCCGGTGAACATCCGTTCCCCGATACCCGTCATCACGCAGGTGAAGGTGACCGTCCGCGACGCCCCGTTGGCGAGCGTAAAGCCGCTCGCGGAAGGTTCGGACACGGCGGCCCCGTCGGGCCCGAGCCTCTCGGTAAGGGTCGGCACGATGTTGGATATCGTCGTTCCCGAGTTGTTGGTTATCGTCATCGTGACGGTGACCGTGTCGTTTATCTTCGCGAGGGTCGGGGAAGCGGAAAGCGAAACGGTCGTCGTCCGCGGGCTGGCGAAGGTTTCGGCGTCGACGCCGTCTTCTTTCGGCAGCGGCGTGAATCCGTAACTGCCGCCGGCGTTGGCGCTGCCGCCGACATAGGTTGTGTATTGCGGCACCGGGTCGGATATCATGACGTTCCCGAGCAGCGCTTCGTCGCGGAACTCCGGCCGCAGCGAATAGGTTAAAACCTCGCCGGAAGCGGTCACTTCGACCGCGCCTTCCGGTGAGACCGATTTCACAATGCTCACGGGAGGGACGGTTAAATCGACGTCCGCCTCGTCCACGGCGGAATACGAAAATCCGTTCCAGTCCGACCCGCTGAGGCTGACATGGTTCGTCAGCGTCACGGGGTCCGGGGAATACGAGGTGTAGGCCGTCAGATAGACAGAACCGCTCGCGCCCGCCGCCAGATCGCCGGCAAGCCAGCGGACGCGCGTCCTGCCGTCAGGGAGCACAACCGGTGGATACGACGGCGCGGGGACGGAGGACTTGAACGCCGTGCCCGCGGGCAGATAGTCTTCGACAACCGCGTTGTAGAGAATGTCTTCCCCGGGGTTGCCGTAATCGAGCGTCCAACTCACGACGGAACCGATATACGCCGTTTGGGTCTCCGGGGATTTGCTGATTGCCGCCGCCGGCGTCGCGTAAGCTTGGATGGCGCGGCACTGCTCGGCCCGGTAGTGTTCGCCGAACACATCGCCGTAGCGCATGCTGAACGAGCAGAACCGTTGCTCGCCGACCGCGTCGGCTGTCGCGCCGATGTTGATCTTGAAAACGCTTGACAACGCGTCGATGGTGCCGAGGCTGTTCCCCCAGGAAAGCGTGACGCCCGTGGACGGGTCGCCGGTGACCGAAACGGGCTCCGGGCCTTCCGCCATGCCCTGGTAGGTCAGGCCGGGCTCGAGCCGGATTTCCACCTCGCTCGTGTTGATTGCCGCGCAGGCGCCCTCGTTGACCATTTCCAGGGTGACCGTCGTCAGGCGGTTTTGCGGAATGTTGTCGGGGCTGACCAGCAGGTTGATTTTCGGGACGCCCACGCTGTTGAAAAACAGCGAGTTGTAAAACATCCGCAGGTACATCGCGTCGTCATTCTTAGTGTAAGGCACGGCCGTGGAGTACGAGTGGCCGCCGATGAAGGTAATTTTTCCCTGCGTGGAGCCGTCGTGGCCGACGCCCGCGACGATCATATCGTAGGGGGTCCCGTCGGTCCCGATGAATCCGGCGACGCGCTCCGTCTCGGGGTAATACTCGACGGCGGTGGGCTGCCAGGTCTGTATGGCGCCGCCCGGAAGGCCCGCGGTCACCGCGATCGGCACGGATTGCGCCGTCGGCAGGGTCGGCATATGGACGGTCCAAGTGCCGCCGACGTTGTCGTAACTGTGGAATCCGTCGACCGTCAGCATACCGCCCGGCACCGGGGCGCGGAAAAGGGCTTTGACCGCCGGGCTGCTGTTGAGGTACAGGTCGCTGATCGCGTCTTCGTTGCTCAACAGCGAATGGCAGCAGGCGATCCACCCGCCGCCTTGGTGGTTGAAATAGTCGAGTTCGGCGTATGTGCGGGTGCCGAGGTTGGTGGGGTCCGTCAGGGAATACGCGTAGCCGCCGTTGTGCGGCGTGACAAAAATATCATACTTGCGCGGGGAGCAGGGCCCGTCGTCGAACAGGGCGCCGGCCGCGATTTCGGTCTGGTCGAGCACATTCGGCGAAGCGGAGGTCCATACCTTGCCGTTGCTGTCCGGAATGCCGGCGATGTTGTAATATGCCATGGAGACGCCGGAGTTGGTCAGTTCGTTCGCGATGCGCGGCGCCCTTCTGAGAACGGCGTCGATGTTGGCGGTAAAGGAATCCGTGGCGGTGTGGACCACCGGCAGCCCGGGGTATTTCGCCCACCAGGCCTGGATGAGGGGAAGCGCCCTCGCCGCGTCTTCGCTGCTGATGATGAACGGGCCGCCCCGGTACGAATAACTGCCCACCGCGGCTCCCGTCTGCAAATCGCCGGTTGTGGCGGTGAAGTCGACGCCGTTGTATGTTTTGGTGTCGCTGATAGCCCAGGAAACGGGGATGCCGTTGGAAAGCAGATTGTAAACAAGCCCGTAAGCCTTCCACATTCCCATGTTCTGGTAGGTTTCATCCATCGGAATAATCAGAGAGCCCGGCGCGAAAGTGACATCATCCGCGTAGGCTAAGTTCATCGGCACAAAGGCAGCCGCCGCCAAGACCGCCGTCGCAAGGATGGCGGCAAGCAGCCGGACTATTTTGCTTTTGGCTGTTTTGCGGTTTGTCATAAAAAGTTGACCTCTTCCCCGGCAGGCCGGGTCTTATAAAATAATCGCAACTTCCTTTGTTTACATACCGCTCCGGCTTGTCAGCTGCCGGGGATAGCGGCGGTATCCGTCAGCAGGACGGCATGGACGATGATTCGGGCGTTCCGGACGCTGTAACCGCAGGTCGATAAGGTCAGAATCCGGCTCTTTAAATTCACTTCGGTTTCGCGCTTGTGTTTCGCCAGCGCGTTTATCCGGTCAAGCAGCGGCGTCAACTGTTCGTCCGTCAGGTTGCCGGGAGAGTAGGGAACGAGGGACGCCCCGGTTTCATAGACGGCAAAGATTTCATAGGTGAGCGTCCGCCCGGGCGTATCGATCCAAACAAACCGGTTCGCGTTGAAAAAGTCACGGTTTAAAAATTTCTTCAACGGTGAAAACATAGAGCCGTCGCGCATATGGTGGCCGAACAACATGGTGTTTGTGTCGGTGAAGTCCCTGCCGTTCGCGCTGTCTACAAATACCGTGCCTCCGACGCTCCGGCTGCCGTAGAAATCCCGCCGGAGGTAATACTGGGGAGTGTCGCTGCGGACGACCGGGTAGGAAATCTTCGTGCCCTCCACCCGTATCCAGGCGGCATAATCCGCGTTAAGCGCCGAAAGGGCGGCATGGTCGATTCCCTGCTTTTCGCTTTCCCCGGTTGCGCCGGTTGCGCCGGTCGAGCCGGTTACGCCGGGGGCGACATCCTTGAACGCGATTTTCTCGAGTTGGTCATACAAAACGCTTTCTTCGCGGTATTGTTTTAGGATATAGCCGAGCGCTGTCAGCGTCAGCAGCAGCGCGCAGGCTGTAACGGCTATCAAAAACTTGCTTACAAACCGTTTTCTCATACGCAATCTTAAGGAACGGTCACGGTGACCGTGGTCACGGGCTGGGAACCGGCGGACTTTGACGCGAGAGATACTTTGACTCCACCGGCGTTGGATGCTTCGAAAACCCTGCCGCAGCAAGGGGAGACGCTGTCCGCCGTCACGCGGTCAAATCCTGCCGCCTTGACTTTTTCTATGTAGGCCGATATGGTTTCCTCCGCGACTTCCGTGTAAGACATACTGACCGATTTTCCGCCGGACCAGCTTGTGAATACCGCGCCGAAATCCGGCTCGGGCGCCGCTTTTAAAATATCGTCTTCGCCCCAAGGCTTCTCCGGCTTCTTCAGGCGCGCGTCCGCGTACATAACGCCTTCGTCGGTAAACCGGATGTCTTCGTGGCGCCGGTTGGCAAAATACTGCTCGAGCGCGGTTCTCTGTTCAAAGGTCAGTTTTTTATAATCGCCGCCCCAGTCCCGGATGCCCGTTTCCTCAAGCGCCTGCGCCAGGTCCTCAAGGGAGGGCTGCCGTATCTCCGGAGCGGTGGCCGCGGCGGTACGCGAAGCGCCGGTTGCCGGGCCGGCGGTGGTTTCGCTTCCGGCTTTGCGAGAGCAGCCCGCGGCCAACAGCACCACTGCCGTGAACAAAAACGTAAAATATAAAACAATTCTCTTTTTCAATCGTGTTCCATCTCTCGATTCGTATCTTTTTCCGGTTCGGCGCTTTCACCGCGCTTGCGGCCGCGCGTCAGGCGGTCGCCCGCCAAAACATATATTTCATACAGGACAATCGCGCCCCCCGGCAGATAAAGCGCATAGAACCTTCCTGTTTTTGTCTGCGCGAAAAGAATCACATTCCCCAAACGGGGAACCTTCGCCCTGACGATGCCCACCACGATGTCCGCGGGGACTTCCGCGTCGTCAGGGGCCGGGTTGGCGTCGCCTTTGGTGAGGAAAGACAGCTTCCCGTTTTTGTCCTTTCGAATTTCCGCCACGCGGTGCGTGGTCACCTTTTGGTCTTTGCTTTCCCGGTTAAAGGTGATGACATCCCCGACGCGGATATCCCTTGGGTCGATGTCGGCGACAAGAATCAGGCTGCCTTTGTCAAACGAATCTTTCTTGCTGCCTTTCATACTGCCGCTGACGACGGTGTAAAGCCGGTAGCCGAAAAATGTGGGGGTGCCGTTGTTTGCTTTGCCTTTAATAATGGTGACGGCCAGCACGGTAATGAACACAATAGCAATAACGACAAGAACAGTGCCGAAAATTTTTAAAAGTTTTTTTGCGGCGATGGGATTCTTTCGGACCGTATCGGCTTTCTCCGAATTGCCCGCCGAAGGTTCGGGAGTTGCTACCGGGTAGCGGGCTGCCGACCGCGGTTGAGCGTAACTGTCCGGTTCCGGTTCGGGAGCGGTTTGAGTTTGCCGTGCTGCCGACTGCGGTTGAGCGAAATTGGCCGGTTCCGGTTCGGGAGCGGTTTGAGTTTGCCGTGCTGCCGGCCGCGGTGTCGGTTCGGGATGCTCATTTGGCACCCGGCCGGGCCACGCTTCGAAATGCTCGGGGGACGCCGTGGCGTGTGGCGCGGCGGTATCCGCGTCGGCTTCGGGAAAGGGTTCGGTTGTGATATACCCTTCTGAGCGCGCCTCTCTTTTCTCGTCCGCCTCTTTTTCCGGAAGAATTTTCTCAGAGGACACTCGCACGAATTCGATTTCGGCCGGCGCCGCCGGGGTTAAAGCCGGTTGTTTTGCCGGCGCGGTGTTTGCCTCGATGTGTTTGGCAAGCACCGCGAGCCGCTGCAAAAAACCTTCGGGCTTTATGGGCAGCGTCACGAACTCATCGGCAGAAATATCCGCTGCCGCCCCAAAATCCTGCGGCCATTCGGCTTGCGTCAGGAGAATAACACGGAGGCCGGGGTTACATTCCCTCATTTGGCTGATAAAATCCTTTAGGCCGCGGCCGTCCGGTGATTCCGTATAGTATGCCAGCAAGTCAATTTTGCACGCTTTGGCAATGTCAAGCATCGATTCCTCGTCCGAGGTTGAAATCACGGAAGCCTGCACACCGATCTTATGAAAAAAGGCTTCCATTAACCGTTCCGAAAGTTGTCTGCTCGCGTTCATGAGTAATTTCATCGGCACATCTCATCTTTCGTTTGTCCCGCTACCGGATACCGTTTCGCCGGCAATACGGCAATGTAGAATTTGCCGAATTGATTGCATTTATATATACATAATAACAAAAAAAATTAAAAAAAAAGACAAATTGCGAATTTTTGTTAAACCGCTAATCTTATTTTGACCGCCGCCCTTTTTACGGGTCACTTTGCCTTTCCGCTTATGGCATAAACCTAAAACAGCATAAAACCCCATAATAGATATTATTTAAATCATAATACTCCTTTTTAATGACTATTTTTAAAACATTATGAAATATGAAAGATTTTTGCTATAATTTGTGATAAAATCGTTTATTATACATAAAATGCGAAAAATCAATTGAATTATTTATTTACTTAAGGTATATTTTTATCACAACTGTCGTAACGGGAGGGATACTGTTGATTCGATACAAAGCCGAAATCCAGCATGCGCTGAACACCTTATACAAGTGCTCGGGCATTGGCGCTGTTTGCCTCGACAGCGGCCTCAATTTGGTTGACTATTGCCCTTCACGGGCTGTGGCCGATGATTTTCTGTGCCTGGCGTCAAACCAGATAAGCAGCCTTCTCGCCGAAGAGTTCGCGGTCTGCGGCAAGTTGAAAAAGAATTTTTATACATACTTTTTGGAGGGCAACCTTGTCTGCAGCGTCGTTCCGGTTTGCGCGGATGAGGAGTTCCTGGGCGCGGTCATTACCCAGCCGGTTTTGTTGAGCAACCTGAACGCCGTCGAAACCGAGAACCTGTTGAGGTCGATGGAAGTCACCGAAAACGACAGCAAGTTCATGAGAAGTGTTTTGGCCAGAACGCCCGTCGTTCCTTATGAGAGAATCATGCCCGTCGGCGAGGTTCTGTTTCACCTCATCGGGAATATGTTTAAAAGGAACCCCGCGCACCAGGTTCTCGGCGGTGAACGCGGCAGGGGCCTTGATGACGGCCGAGGCCGCGTGTTTTTCCGCGCGGAGCATGATAAAGAGCACGAAACCATCGGGAGAAATGTGCCGATGGATATCTACTATCAAGTCAAGGAAAGCATTCAGGCCGGTGACGCAAAAGCGGCTGAAGCGGCCGTACTGCAGTTAAGCCCCGGGGACATCGACGCGGACCGGTATGGAGAGGACCTGATTCGTTCGCTGAAAAACTTTTGCACCAAAGTGATATTCTTCGGCTGTTTCGCAGCCATCGAAGCGAACGCGCCGTATTATAAAACCCTGTCAGCCGCGGACGAAATGGTCATGGAATCGGAAAGCCTTGAGAGTGTTCAAGACCTGTTTGACCTCATGAGAAGAGCGATTCTCCGGTTTGCGCAAACCGTGTCGATAAGCAGCATATCCGGCTATTCGAAGCCGATTCGCCAGGTAATGGAATACATACAGCAGCATTACGCTGAAAAGATTACCCTTAAAAGCCTCGCGAAGCATACGAATTTAAGCGCTTTTTACCTTTCGTCACTGATTAAGAAGGAAACCGGCCTGATTCTGATGGACAATATCAATTCCGTTCGTATAGAAGAAAGCAAAAAACTTCTCCTTGCCAAAAATGTATCGATTATCGATGTCGCTCAACAAGTCGGCTTTACTTATCAAAATCATTTTTCAACGACCTTTAAAAAATTCACCGGCTTGACACCGACCGAATTCGTAAAAGCCGGAAGTGACCTTGCGGCAGCCGAGGCCGGGCAGGAAACCCGCCCGGGTATTATCAGAATGCTTGCCGAACAGCTTCACAGCAAACTGCTGCTGATTCCCTGGCTTTGCGAAGCGGCGCGTATCGTCGACCCGGCGACGAATAAGTCGTGGATTATCACCGACCGGGCGAAGGATTTGGAACCGGAACAGGAAACTTGCTATGCCTTCTGGTGTAAAAAGAAGTCCTGCGAAAAATGCGTTTCTTCGGTATCTTATCTTTTGGATCGGCCCGTTTTTAAACTGGAACAGATGAAAAACCGAGTCTATCTTGTAGCCGCGACGCCCTTGAAGGCGGCAAACACCACCGTTGTTGTCGAAACCATCAAAGAAGTGACAAATGCGTTTTTCACCGAAACGGATTTACAGGAAGCGGACCGCCTGTCGCAGGAATACTTTAAGGCGCTGCCCGCCCGGCAAAGCAGCGGCGACATTTACGACCGGAATTTGGTCGACCGTTTTCTTCCTGTCAGCATACGCCGCGCCCGCATGGAGGAAAAACCGCTTTCCTTGATTATGACGGCTGTTGATTACCTCGACAGCGTGGATTGTGAAACACAGCCCGGCGCTCGGGAAGATGTTTTAAACCGGTATGTCGCGGCGATTTCCGAGGAAATGAAAGAAGAAAACGGCTGGGCAGGCAGGTTCACCGGCGACATTTTCATTATCGTGCTGCACGAAACCGATGACAAGAAGGCGCATGCGTTTGCGCAAAACCTGAAAAGCCGTTTCCAAAGCGAAACCGAGGGGGCAGAAGAAAGCGGCACCCGCAAATTAAGCCCCGCTTTCGGCATCAAGACCGTGGAAAAAGCTATCGTTAACCCCGGAGCGGTTGTGAAAAAAGTCCTTGCCGCCCTTCTCAAAGATAGGTATGACGGCAGCGACCGTAAAGAAGAGTATGCGATAACCACTTGATTAAACGCGGGCGGGCAAGGATAGTACCTGGAGGTTCTGCGTAAAAGCGGAAAGGAAGCGGTTATACTGACGTCTACAGCAACAACGGTGCGCGGCCGGGTGCTCGGCGCCCTGCGGATTATCGTGGCGGCGGCTCTTTTTACGGCCGCAGTCGTCCGTTATGACCGCCTGACGACCATCGATGTGCGCGCCCTTGCGGCGGCCGCGGGCAGCCTGGCGGCGGCCTCTGCGGCTGTTCTGTTTGTCTACTTTATTAAATCGGTTTTGT
This sequence comes from Clostridiales bacterium, assembly GCA_036834305.1. Lineage (GTDB taxonomy): Bacteria > Bacillota > Clostridia > Oscillospirales > Acutalibacteraceae > UBA1447. Next base: position 19,955 of record DAITOC010000003.1, on the reverse strand, counting down.
TTGTCGTCCCCGCGGCCTTGATTTATGTTTCCGTCGGCCTCGCGTTCGACACGCGCACGGCGTTGCTGTTAAACCTCGCGGGCATTTGCCTGGAGGTGACCGCGACTTTTTTTCTCGGGAGGTTCCTTGGCGGCGAATATGTAAAAAAGCGGATGGAAGGCAAGGAATGGAGCAAAAAACTCCTGAATATCAAAAACCGCGGCAAATACTCCTTTTTATTTGGCGTACGCCTTCTTCCGGCGTTTCCCGTTGATTTTATCAGCCTTTTCCTCGGTTCGTCGGGCATGGCGTTTCTTCCGTATTTTTTCCTTTCGGTTTTGGGCATCATGCCCCGGGTGGTTCTTTTCACCCTGTTGGGGGACAGCCTCTATAAGTATATCCCGATGCGGTTTTTGACAGCCGTCGCGATAGCGGCGATACCCGCGGCCCTTATCGCGTGGTACGTTGCGCGGTATGTTGGAAAACGGAAAAACACTTGATGAACACAGACAAAAGCAGCGCCCCCGCAATGAACGCAGGGGCGCTGCTTTTTCTCTTTTCGACCGGCTATTTGATGATATCCGTTCCCATATAACGCCTGAGAACCTCGGGCACCGCCACGCTGCCGTCGGCGTTCTGATAATTTTCGAGAATCGCGGCGGTCGTCCGCCCCACCGCGACACCCGAACCGTTGAGGGTGTGCACCAGGCGCGTCTTGCCGTCCGCGCCGCGGCAGCGAATGGCCTCCCGGCGGGCCTGGAAATCCTCGAAGTTCGAGCAGGAGGAGATTTCGACATAACGCCCGTACGACGGCATCCAAACCTCGATGTCATAGGTTTTCGCCGAGGAAAAACCGAGGTCACCCGTGCTCAACGCCACCACGCGGTAAGGCAGCCCGAGAAGCGCGAGCACCCGTTCGGCGTCGTTGGTCAGGCTTTCGAGTTCGTCATAGGATGTTTCCGGGTCGGCGAATTTGACCAGTTCCACCTTGTTAAACTGGTGCTGGCGGATAAGCCCTCTCGTGTCGCGGCCGGCGCTGCCCGCCTCGGCGCGGAAACACGCGGAATACGCGCAATATTTAATCGGCAGAAGTTTGCCGTCGAGAATCTCGTCGCGGTGCATGTTGGTGACGGGAACCTCCGCCGTCGGAATCAGGAAATAGTCGTTGTTTGTTTTAAACGCGTCCTCCTCAAACTTCGGCAGTTGGCCCGTGCCGGTCATGGAAGCGCGGTTGACCATATACGGCGGAAAAATCTCGGTGTAGCCGTGTTTCGTGTGTGTGTCCAAATAAAAGTTGACGATGGAGCGCTCGAGCGCGGCGCCCAAGCCTTTATAAAAATGAAAGCGCGTTCCGGTGACCTTGGCCGCCGTTTCCGGGTCGAGAATGCCCAACGCGGCGCCGAGTTCCCAGTGCGGCTTCGCCTCGAAATCAAACGCTTTCGGCTCGCCGTGGCGGCGAATCTCAACATTAGCGGTGTCGTCGGCGCCGAAGGGGACGCTTTCGTGCGGGATGTTGGGGAATTCAAAGAGAATGGCCTGCTGCCTTTCCTCAACCCCCGCGAGTTTCGCGTCGTTTTCTTTTATTTTTTCTTTTAAACTGTTCATACGGCTCATCACGGCCGCTATATCCCCGCCTTCTTTCTTGATGCGGGGTATGTCGCGGCTCGCCGCGTTTTGTTCCTGTTTCATGGTTTCCGTTGAAGCGATGAGCGCGCGGCGTTCGGCGTCGAGGGTAAGCACCTCGTCGACAAGGGCGTCAAGGTCTTTGTTGCGCGAGCGCATGGCGTCTTTGACCCGTTGCGGATTTTCCCGGATTGCTTTGATGTCCAGCATATATAGGTCTCCTTTGAAATAATAGTTGCCGTATTCAGTCTTCCAAATGCCGCAGCGCTCCCGCGAGCCTGCCGAGGTCCTCTTTGTCGTAGAAGGCCAGTTCCAGCGTTCCGGACGGCTTTTTCCCGTCCGTGGCCACCTTGACCTTCCTGCCGAGGGCGTTGGCAAGGGCCAGTTCGACCTCGTCAAAATACGCCTCCCGCTTCGGTTTGGCCTTTTCCTCCGGCTTCTTTCGGTCGGCGGCTTTGGCCAGGCGCTCGACCTCCCGGACGGAGATCCCTTTCGCAACGACAAGCCTTGCCGTCGCGAGCATGTTGGTTTCGTCCTTAAACGCCAGAAGCGCGCGGGCGTGGCCCGCGGAAATCTTCCCATTGAGAACAAAATCGATGATTTCATCCGGCAGTTTCAAGAGCCTGACCGCGTTGGCGACGGCCGGGCGCGATTTGCCGACCCGTTCGGCCGTTTCTTCCTGCGAGAGCCCTGTTTTGTCCATCAGTGTTTGCAGGCCCTGCGCTTCCTCAATGGGGTTGAGGTCCTCGCGCTGCAGATTTTCAATCAGGGACAGCGCCATCGCCTCGTCGTCGCTCATTTCCCGGACGACGACGGGGACTTCGCTCAAGCCCGCGAGCCTCGCCGCCCGCCAGCGCCGCTCACCCGCGATGAGTTGATAGCCGCCGCCGGGAATGGGCCTGACCAGCAACGGCTGCAGGACGCCGTGCTGCGCGATGCTCTCGGCGAGTTCGGCGAGAGCTTTTTCGTCGAACAACTTGCGCGGCTGGTTGCGGTTGGGTTCGATGTCGAGCAGTTTCAGTTTGACCGCGCTTGCCACGCTTACTTCCTCTAAGGAATTATCGGCGAATAACGCGTCGAGGCCGCGGCCCAAACCGCCCTTCTTCGGTGTCATCTCATCCCTTCTCTCTACGATTTACCGTTCATTTTCAGGAATTCCGCCGCGACGGCGTCATAAGCCCGGCTGCCTTTGGAATTCTTGTCATAATACATGGCGGGCTGGCCGAAACTCGGCGCTTCGGAAAGGCGCACATTGCGCGGGATCACGGCCGAATATACCTTTTTTGGAAAAAATCGCTTTGCTTCCTCGACGACCTGCGTCGTCAAATTGAGCCTGCCGTCATACATGGTCAGCAGAACACCCTCCACTTCGATGAGCGGATTGTACAGCCTTTTGACCTGCCGGACCGTTGACATCAGTTGGGACAGGCCTTCCAGCGCATAGTATTCGCATTGAATCGGCACCATAACCGTATCAGCCGCGCAAAGGGAATTGAGCGTCAGCAAGCCGAGCGACGGCGGGCAGTCAATAAAAATGAAGTCAAAGTGCTCTTTCACGGGGGCAAGGGCGAGTTTGAGGCGGCTTTCCCGCTTGTCCAACTCGACAAGTTCGAGTTCCGCGCCCGCCAGATTCATATTCGCGGGTAATATCCAGACATTTTTGCAGGCGCTCGCCTTAATCGCCTGTTCGGCCGGCACATTGTTTATCAACACATCGTATGTATTGACGGCCAGCTGCCTTTTGTTGATACCCATGCCGCTCGTCGCGTTGCCCTGCGGGTCGCAGTCTGCCATGAGCACCTTGAACCCTTTTGCGCCTACCGCCGCGGCTAAATTGACGGCCGTCGTCGTCTTGCCGACGCCGCCTTTTTGATTGACTATCGCTATTGTTTTACCCATTTTTATCCTCTTGTTTGGCAAATCCTTCATTTTTTAAACGATCGTGAACAAAATTATAGCACGGAACAGGGAAAAGTGGAAGATAAATTTGACATTTGATTGTTTCACATGAAACATTTGGTAAAATTTATCCGACAGTGCGCAAAAACTGGAATCCCACCACCGCAAGCGGTCCCGCTCCCTTTGACAAGGGAGGCTTTTTTCCCTCCCTCAGTCTCGCTTCGCTCGACAGCTCCCTCATCTGAGGGAGCCGAAAACCTACCTCTCAGTCACCTTCGGTGACAGCTCCCCTTCAAAGGGGAGCCAAGGCATCTTGCGTTCGTGATTCAAAACAAAGACGGAAACAAAAAGGGTGTTCTTGCCTCTCCTTCGTAAGGAGAGGTGGCCGCGCAGCGGCCGGAGAGGTCGTATTTTCTACCTCTCAGTCACCTTCGGTGACAGCTCCCCTTCAAAGGGGAGCCGGGAAACCTGCATCAGCCCTCTTTTCCAAAGAGGGTGGCGGCTTCAGCCGCCGGGTGATTGCAAAAACCACCCCGTAAGGAGGAGGTGAAGCGATTGAATCGCTATGCGCAGCGGCCGGAGAGGTCGTATTTTCCCTACCTCTCAGTCACCTTCGGTGACAGCTCCCCTTCATAGGGGAGCCGGTAAACCTGCATCAGCCCTCTTTTCCAAAGAGGGTGGCGGCTTCAGCCGCCGGGTGATTGCAAAAACCACCCCGCCTGCCGGCGCACCACGGAGAAATGAGAATCCGTTTAGCGTAACAGATGATGTCTGAATATAAATGTAGGGCGGGGGCAAGCCCCTGCAAACACAGCAGGAGGACAAACCTTTCGGTCTGCCCTCCTACTGTGGATGTGGGGTGTGAAAGAGAAAGATATGGTAAGGTTGGGGGTCGGTGTGGTCGCGGCGCCTTTTTAAGCGCTGTTGCTTCGGGCTTTTATCGTATAACCGCCGCTTTTTGGTATGCGGACCGTGTATTCAATATATTGCTCGGTTTCGCTCTTGGCCGAATCGGCTTCGATGCCCGCCCTTCTCATGGTATCAACGGCATGGTTGAGCGTATTAATGAATATCCGCACATCTTTGAAAAGCTTCGTAGGGGGTTTTTTTTGTATCAGGGTGTTGTCGAACATTTGGCTGACAAGCCTGTCTGTTTCCGCGACGTTCAGCCGTTTGTCGATGATGATGCTCAACACTTTTGTAAGGTTATCGCTGTTTTCAAGGCGAAGGAGCGCTCTCGCGTGCCTTTCTGTCAGCCCGGCTTTCAGGATTTCGTGCCGGACATCGTCGGGCAGTTTCAGCAGGCGAAGTTTGTTGGAAACGGTGGATTGCGCTTTGCCGAGCCGTCTGGCGGTGTCCTCCTGGCTGAGGCCGAACTCCGTCATCATTTTTTGAATCGCCGCGGCTTCCTCAAAGAAATTGAGGTCTTCCCTTTGCAGGTTCTCAAGCAGGGCGAACAGAGCGGATTTTTCATCCGTCACTTCCATCAAAATACAGGGTATTCGGGGGAGCCCGACCATTCTCGCGGCCCGCAGCCGTCGCTCGCCGGCAATCAACTCATAATACCCGTCGTCCCGGCGGCGTACATTGATCGGCTGAATAATGCCGTTGAGCCGTATGCTTTCAGCAAGGCCTTCCAGTTCTTCGCTGTCAAAGCGCTTGCGGGGCTGGCTTGGGTTGGGGTAGATGTCCTGTTGCGGTATCAGAAGGATCTGTCCGCCGCTTTTTGTTCTGCCTTGCATCATCCGCATACAAAAACCTCCCGCCGCCGGCCTTGGCGGTTTCGCCGCCTGACAAGACAAGTTTAACATCGGTCGGGAGGCATGTCCACTGTTTTCGCTCGTGAGAATTCGCCAAAAAAGTACCGATATCGTTGTTTTCACAGAGGCTTTTTCGCGATTTGTGCCGAAGAACGCGGGTAATCGGTCGGAGTTTGCGATATCTTTCTAATCCGCAGCAGGTTTCGCTCGCCGCAGCCGGCCAAATCAAGGCTGATTGTTTCTCCGGCAGCGCCGCCGAGCCGCCGAACCGCGGTTTTCGCCTCTTCCAATTCCGCGAGGCCCTTCGAGCCCTTCATCGCGATAAAAGTTCCTCCCGGCCTGACAAACGGCAGGCAATACTCGCAGAGTTCCCGCATTCCCGCGACCGCCCTCGAGACCGCGAAGTCGTATCGTTCCCTGTAACCGGGTTCTTTTCCGGCGTCCTCCGCCCTCATACGGCACACTTTCGCCGTCAGGCCGAGTTCCCGGAGCAGGAATTCAAGAAAATCACACTTTTTATTCGTTGAATCGAGCAGAGTCAAGCGGATGCCGGGGCACGCGATGAGCATCGGCAAACCCGGAAAGCCGGCGCCGGTGCCCACATCGATCACTTCCGGACCGTCCGCGGGCGCGACGGCCTTCAATATGGTGAGGCTGTCGGTGAAATGCTTATCCGTTATCCCGCGAGGGTCGGTGACAGCCGTCAGATTCATGACTTCATTCTGTTTTATTAAAAGACGGGCGTATAATTCAAAACGGTCGAGCGCCGTGTCATCAAGCGAAACGCCGAACTCCCCGGCGTTTTTCTTTAGAATCTCCCTTTCCGTCATATCTCGCGCCGTCTCCTCTCCAAGAACATCAACAGCACCGAGATGTCCGCCGGGCTGACCCCCGATATACGCGACGCCTGCCCGACGCTGACGGGTCGAACTTTGGCGAGTTTTTCCCTCGCCTCCAACCGTATGCCCGTTATCGCGGCGTAATCGATATCCTCCGGCAAGAGTCGGGCCTCGAGGCGGCGCATTTCCTCAATCTGCGCGAGCTGTCTCTTGATATACCCCTCGTATTTGACGTCGATTTCCACCTGCTCGAAGATTTCCGGCTCAACGGGAGGCCTTGTTTTGTCAAACGGTTCGAGCGCGGCGTAGTCGACACGCGGCCGTTTGAGCAGTTCCTCGATTTTTATACCGGAAACCAACGGCGCCGTTTCACGTGAAACAAGCATTTCGTTGAGTTCCGGGGTAGGCGGGAGCGTCTGTTTTTGAATTCTTGCCCGTTCCGCGTCAATTTTTTCGAGTTTTTCGAGGAAGCGCTTATACCGTTCCCGGCTTATCAGCCCTATTTGATACCCCGTTTCCGTCAGGCGGCGGTCGGCGTTGTCCTGCCGCAGGACGAGGCGGTATTCCGACCGCGAGGTCATCATCCGGTAAGGGTCCGAGCAGCCCTTGGTAACGAGGTCGTCGATGAGCGTGCCGATATAGGAACTTGCCCTGTCGAACAACACCGGCTCCAGGCCCTTTATCTTGCGGGCGGCGTTGATACCGGCCACAAGCCCTTGTGCCGCCGCTTCCTCATAGCCGCTTGAACCGTTGAACTGGCCCGCTCCGTACAGCCCCTCGTAATCCAAAAACTCAAGGGAAGGCCGCAGAGCCAGCGGGTCCACACAGTCGTACTCAATCGCGTAGGCTGTCCGCATAATTTGGCAGCGTTCCAAGCCGGGTATGGTGCGCAGCAGCGCGATCTGGACATCTTCCGGCAACGACGAGGACAACCCTTGCAGGTAAAGTTCCTCCGTATCCGCGCCGCAGGGCTCGATAAACACCTGGTGGCGTTCTTTCTCCGCGAAACGAACGATCTTATCCTCAATGCTCGGGCAGTAGCGCGGCCCGACACCGTCAATTTTTCCTCCGTAAAGGGGTGAACGCGAAAGGTTGTCCAAAATAATCTTTTTTGTGCCGGCGTTCGTATAGGTAATATAGCAGGGAGTTATATTCTTTATTGGAACATTGTTTTTAAAAGAAAACGAAACGATGCCTTCTTCGCCGTATTGCGGCTCCAAACGGGTCAAATCCACGCTTCTCGCGTTCACCCTCGCGGGCGTACCCGTTTTGAAACGGCGCAAAGGCAGCCCAAGTTTTTTCAGCGAAACCGCGAGTTCATTGGCGGGGAACATCCCGTCGGGGCCGCTCTCATAAGAAACATCGCCGACATAGATACGCCCGGCCAAAAAGGTTCCGGTCGCGAGAATGACGCAGCGGGCGGTGTAAACCGCTTCGAGGTTTGTTTTCAACCGCCAGTTGCCATCCGCGAGCGGGCTGATTTCCATAATCCGGGCTTGAATAAGCGCGAGGCCTTCCTGCCGTTCGAGAACATGCTTCATGTGCAGCGAATAACCGCGGCGGTCGATTTGCGCGCGCAGGCTGTGCACGGCAGGGCCTTTGCCGCGGTTGAGCATCCGTATTTGCAGGCAGTTCGCGTCGGCGGCTTTGCCCATTTCGCCGCCGAGGGCGTCAATCTCCCGGACGAGATGGCCTTTTGAGGTTCCGCCGACCGACGGGTTGCAGGCCATATTCGCCACCGAGTCGAGGTTGACGGTAAAAACGGCAACGTCGCAGCCGAGGCGCGCCGCGGCCAGGCCGGCCTCCACGCCGGCGTGGCCCGCTCCGACAACCGCGATATCCAAATGCTTCGCGAAGTACTCCATGTTCCCTCCGTCGTTATTTGCCGACACAAAAACGGCTGAAAACCTCGTTGACGACCGCCTCGCCCGCCTTTTCGCCCGTCAGTTCCAGCAACGCGTCAATCGCCGCGTCGGCGCAGACATTCACCGCGTCAAGCGTTAGGCCGGTGTCGATGGCCTCAAGCGCCTCGTCAAGGCGGCGCGACGCCCTTTCGCAGCATTGTCTTTGGCGCTCGTTGGCGAGCATCGCCGCGCCGGGGTCGAATCGGTCGGTGCCCAACAGGTGTTCGACACACTCCACAAGCGTTTCAAGGCCTTCGCCTTCCGACGCCGATATCTCAACCGTGCGCGAGGTCATGTTTTTAATATAATCCAGGTCAATCGACCGCGGCAGGTCGGATTTGTTGACGACACCGACGACCGTTTTGCCCCGGCAGCTTTCCAACAGCCGCCTGTCGTCGTCTGTCAACGGGTCCGAGCCGTCGAACACCGCCAAAATCAGGCCGGCGAGTTCCAGTTTCTTTTTCGCCAAGCCGACGCCGATGCTTTCGACGGGGTTGTCCGTTTCACGGATTCCCGCCGTGTCCGCCAGGCGCAGGACGATGCCGCCGAGTCGAACGGTTTCCTCGACGACATCGCGGGTCGTGCCCGCGCATTCTGTGACAATGGAGCGCTCGTAACCCGACAACAGGTTCATCAGTGTCGATTTGCCGACATTGGGGCGGCCGACAATCACCGTGTTCACGCCTTCCGTCGCGGCGCGCCCTGCCTCAAAACCGTCAAGCAGGCTTGTCAGTTCCGCTTTTGCCCGCGCAAAGACTTCTTTCAGGTTTTCGGGGCGGATTTCCTCGATATCCTCGTCGGGATAATCCACCCAGGCGGCCAGCTGCGCGCAGGCGGCGATCAGGCTCGACGCCGTTCCCCGGATTTTCCCGCTGAGGGCTCCGTCAAGCGCGTTGAGGGCGGCTTTCGCGGCGGTATCGCTCTGGGCCGCGATGAGCGACATGACCGCTTCGGCCTGTTCAAGGCCGATCCTGCCGTTTAAAAACGCCCGTTTGGTGAATTCGCCGGCTTCGGCGGGTTCGGCGCCGGCGTTGAGGGCGGCCCTGAGCACACGCTGCGTGACATACAAGCCGCCATGGCAGGAAATCTCGGCCACATCCTCGCCGGTGTAACTTTTCGGAGCGCGAAAGACGAGGCACACGGCCTCGTCCACAACCTCTTCGTTATCCCATACCCTGCCGTGGTAAGCCCGGTAGCCTTTCGAACGGCTTGGGATTTTTCCGCTTGTCGTCCGGAAGATCTTATCCGCGACGGCGAGAGACCGTTCACCCGAAATCCGTACGATACCGATGCCGCCGGACGCGTGGGGAGTGGAAACCGCGGCGATGGTTTTTTCCGCTGACAAACGCGGCACCTCCGTTATGACAATTTGAGGGGAACCTGCCTGCCCTCGATGCGCTGCGCGATGCGCCGAAACGCGTTGACGGCGGGCGAAGACTTCGGCAGGCTTCGCCCTTTGTACATATTATAAACGGTGTCCGGGTCCTCGGGTACGACGCCCAAAAGCTGCGCTCCCGTTTCATCAATCGTTTCGTCAATATTCAAAAGATATTTTTTCAAAACGGCTTTCTTCCCGAAACGGTTGATGACAAGCCGGACTGTTTGTATGTTAATATCCCGCAGTTCCCTGACCGCGGCGGCAGTGCCGCGCACACAAATATCGTCCGGCGTTGAGACGGCCACGGCCATAGAGGCCGCGCTCGAAGCGAGCCGGAAACCTCCGGAAATGCCGGCGGGAGAATCCATGAGGATATAGTCAAAATCGTCTTCAAAAAAGCGGACCATCTCCGCGAATCTTTCCGGGGTATAGGCGTCGTCGAATTGAAGGGGAGCGGGGAGAAGTTTCGGCCCGCCGGAACCGAGCAGAACCTGCGCGGGCTCGCAGCGGTTCATCAAAATATCCCCCCAGTCGTAGACGACCGTTTCGCGGACACCGAATATCAAATCCAGACTGCGAAGGCCGATGTCGCAATCAATGGCAAGGACCCTTTTATCATCAGACGCCAAAGCGGCTGCCAGGCCGGCTGTCAAGGTGGACTTGCCGACGCCGCCCTTGCCCGAAGCGATCACGATTTTTACGGCCAATTCTCCTGTTCCCCCCGTTTGCGCCGCCGTTTTACCCGACCAGCGTGTTTTCCGCCAAAGCGGGCTCGACACTGCCCGTGTTTCTGAAATAATAATCAAAGATTTCTGCGGCGATAGCCGCGGCCTTTGTTCCGCTTTGAAAACCCTCCGCCACCAGAGAAACCGCGATTTCCGGCTTCTCCGCCGGGGCGTAGCATATAAGCAAACCATTGTTGATTTTCGTGCTTTTTCCGTTGATGGTTTTCATAACCTGTGAAGTTCCCGTTTTCGCCGCCGCTTTGACGGGCAAACCCGCGAAAACCTTCCGGCAGTACCCTTCGCTGCAGACGAGTTCCATTCCATGTTGAACAAGGTCCAGCGTACCCTTGGAAAAGCCGGTTTGGCAGACGACGACGGGCGTTTTGTCAAGCACTGTTTTTGAGAAGTCATAACTTCGGATCGATTGGACGAAATGCGGCTGGTAGCGTGTCCCTCCGTTGGCGACGGTGGCGCAGTAATTCACCATTTGAATCGGTGTGAACAGATTGCCGGCCTGCCCGATGGCGGACTGGATCGTAAAGCCGGGAACCCATGTCTGGCCGAGGGTTTTGCGGTAATCGGGGCTGTCGAGGCGGCCGGGGGCTTCGTTGATTTCCACGCCGGTCTTTTGCCCCATTCCCAAAAGCGTACGGTATTCGTTCATCTTCGTGATGCCGACACGGTCACCCATCTCGTAGAAAAACACATTGCAGGATTCCTTGATGGCGTTGACGACGTTGACTCTCCGGCTGGCGTGGTACTGCTCGCATTTGAAGCGCCTGCCGTAATACATATAGGAACCGGGGCAGTAAAACCGTTCGGCCGGCGCGAGCACGTTCTCCTCAAGCGCCGCGATGGCGACCGATGGTTTTGTCGTGGAGCCCCATTCATAGGCGCTCATCAGCGCGCGGTTCCACAGCGGGGAGCCGGATGCCTTTGACAGGTTGTCAACGTTTTCACCGTAAGTTGAAATGTCATAGGAAGGGTATGTCGCGCAGGCAAGCACCTCGCCCGTGTCAACCTTGAGGACGACCACGGAACCCGCCGGCTCGACAGGCGTTTTGAACGAGGTTAAAACCTCTTTCAGAGCCGCCTGCGCCACGCGTTGCAGGTTGCTGTCTATGGTCAGAATAACCGTATTGCCCTGCACGGGCTGTTTGGTGATTTTTGTAGTGGTGTTCCCCTCGCTGTCGGTGGAAACGGTTTTCTCGCCGTTGGTTCCGCGCAGATAGTCCTCCATGGCGGCTTCGATGCCGTTGATGCCGACCGTGTCGTTGAGTTTGTACCCCTTGGCTTTCAGTTGTTTATAATTTTCGGCGCTGATGGCTCCCGTCATGCCGAGAACGTGAGGCGCAACAGTTCCGTCGGCGTATTCGCGGTAAGGGACGATCTCCACCTCAACGCCTTTGTAAAACGAACTGTTTTCCTTGATTTTTGCCACAAGCTCGACGGAGACATCCTCGGCAAAGGTGTAAGGGTTGCTGACGCTGAAGCCGATGCGTTTTAACTCGTAACAGACCGAGGCGATTTTTCTCGCTTCTTCCGGCTTATAGGACTTCAGGCCGTAGCGTTCAATGAGGGCGTCGAAACAATTCCGCGCCGTAGCGTAGTTGTTGAGGTTGAGCATATCCTTGCTTTTCATCGCGGCGATATCGCTTTCCCTGTCCGGGGCGAACGCGATGCTGCCTTTGGCGTCGAACACAAGCGGCAATTTGTCCTGCCATTGAGCGCCGCTTTCCTCAAACAGGCGAATGAGGGCGGCGATAATGGTGTTGCGCTGCTCCTGTTCACGCGCCGTCGGGAAAAACGCGCTTTCAAAAATAATGGAGTTGCCCTGCCGGTTGACAATCAGCGGCAGGCCGTTGCGGTCAAGGATTTCTCCGCGCGCCGCTTTGACAACAACGGTTTTCGGCGTCAGAGAGTTGCCTGCCGCCGCGTACGCTTCCCCGTCGACAAGCTGCACTTTGATTAAAACGGCCGAGAAGGCGCCAAAGGCCGCGAAAATAAGACAAATCGCGGCAAAACCTCTCATATTTCGTTTTTTCTTTTTCATAGACGACCCTCCGGCATGGCGGCAGAGAAAGCGATTCGATCCTCCGGGCTAAACCGCCCGGCGGGACGGTTTGTTCTATTGTTCCCGGCTTTTATTGATAATCAGCCGCGTGAGAAAATAAAACGCCGGCATCACAGCGAGCGTGTAAAGGCAGGAGGGGAGGTAAAAGGTAAGATAAAGCCTGCCGGCGCCGGCAAAACCCGGAATCACGCAAGCGAACAGCCAGGCCGCCGTGTTATGAACAAGCGCGGCGGCCGCGGTCAGCAGCGCCGCGGTGACGATGTTGTTCCTCATGCTGTAATTGATCAGCGCGCCGCAAACGAAACCCGCCGCCGTCAGCAGAAGCGCGTTGATATTGCCCGGATTAGGCGAATACGCGTCCCACAGAAGGCCGGCGAACAACCCGTAAAATATCCCGGGGATCTCCCGCTCGTACATACTGATGCAAACGACAGCGGGTATCAGCAGCATGGCTCGAACACCGAATATTTCGGGGAACAGGCCGCCCGTATTCTGAAGTGAAGCGGTCAGCAGCAGCAATCCGGCGAAAACCGCCCGGCGAAGGATACTCTTTTTGCTTTCGGCTGTTAAATGCACGGCTAATCACCCGCGTTGCCGGCGCCGTCTTCCACGCCGAACGCCGTCAATATGGAGACATCCTTCAACTCCCGGATGTCGACGCCGCTTTTTACGGTGGCGTAGGCCGATATGTCCCCGGGTTGGTCCGACACCCCGATAACGGTGCCGATGATGAGGTCGCGCGGATATATCCCGCCGATTCCCGACGTGCAGACGATGCCGCCCGGCGCGACGGATGTCTTTTTGTCGAGCCCTTCAAGGCTGTTAAGCCCCTGCGCGGAAAGCGCGGCGGCCGTCGAGACAAACCCTTCCTCCCTCGTGCGCACCTCATAGGCGCTGACATGGACTTCCGGGTTCAGCAGCGTGCCGACGGCGCATTGCGCGGGCTGGACCGAGATCACTCTGCCGACAAGATACTTGCCGTATATCACCGGGTCATTGACGCTGACACCGTGCAAAGACCCTCTGTTGAGCGTGAATGAATAAAATTTGTCCGCGGCATCGCGGCCGATGACCGCGGCGAAGACAAATTCGTATTCCGGATTGACCTCTTTTAACTCGAGGAACTCCTCGTACAACGCAAGTTCCTGCTTGGCTTGCTCGTAGCCGACGAGCCGGCTTCGGAGATCCTCGATTTCTTTTTCCAGTTTCTCGTTTTCTTTCGCCAAACTTGCCGAGGACTTAAAGTTGATCGAAAAAGCGGAAAGTTTATCGGCGATAAAGGAGGAAATTCGTTGCGTAAAACCGAAAACCGTGCTTACGGCGGATGTCGCCGGCGAGGCGTTGTTGCGTGAAAACGCGGCGATTATCGTGCCTGCCAGCAAAGCCGCCGTGACTGCGGCGAATATTTTAAAGCCCGTGCTTTTAAAAAAACGGCGCATCGGTTTCTCCCCAATTCATGAAAAGCGGCTTTTTAATTGTATGTCTTTGTGCCGAGCCGGTTGAGCGTGTCGCTTTCGAGGCAGATGCCCGTGCCGTCAACGACGCAGTCGAGCGGGCTCTCGGCGACGAGAACCGGAATTTTTGTCTCGCCCGCGATGAGTTTGTCGAGCCCTCTGAGCAGCGCGCCACCGCCGGTGAGCATAATGCCTTTATCGATAATGTCAGCGGCAAGTTCGGGCGGTGTTTTTTCAAGCGTCGCGCGGACGGCGTCGAGAATCTGGTTGACCGGGTCCGCGAGAGCCTCGCGGATTTCCTCCGAGCTGATTTCAATGTTTTTGGGCAGCCCGTCCATAAGGTTGCGGCCCTTAATATTCATCGCGCCTTCGCCGTCATAAGGGTAAGCGGAGCCGATTTTGATTTTGATGTCCTCCGCGGTGCGCTCGCCGATTAACAGATTGTACTTTTTCTTGATATAGGCGATGATGGATTCGTCGAAATTGTCGCCGGCGAAGCGAACCGAGCGCGATGTCACGACATCGCCGAGCGATATCACGGCGACCTCGGAGGTGCCGCCGCCGATGTCGACGACCATGCTTCCCATCGCTTCGCTGACGGGAAGCCCGGCGCCGATGGCGGCCGCCATGGGTTCCTCAATGAGGCTGACATATTTGGCGCCCGCGCTCTTAGCTGCGTCGTAAACCGCGCGGCGCTCGACTTCGGTGACGCCCGACGGAATGCATATCATGACCCTCGACCTGCTGAAAAACGCGTTGTTGTTCGCGCGGCGTATAAACGCCTTCAGCATGTCCGAGGTGATTTCAAAATCAGCGATGACCCCGTCCTTCAAAGGGCGCACGGCCGTAATCGAGCCCGGCGTCCTTCCGATCATTTCTTTGGCTTCGATGCCGACGGCCACGACGCGCGGCGGGTTGCTGCGCTGGTCAACCGCGACGACGGAGGGCTCGCGGATGACGATACCCTTCCCCTTGACAAAGACAAGAGTGTTCGCGGTGCCCAAATCGATGCCGATATCCTGAGAGAACAACATACCATAACTCCTTTCAAGAGCTTATCTGAATTTAACCGTGTTCATAACCGCCTCAAAGTCGATTTGTTTGCGGTACTGCGCTTTCACAACTCCCTGGAACAGGTAAACGACGCTGTTTTTCTCAAACACATAAATCACAATGTCCCCCCCCGCGCCGTCGCCGGCCTTGGGAGAAAACAGCGTGTATTTCAAAGCCTCCGCCCCCGCTATTTTCGCGTTGGCGGTGGAAACCGTGGCTTTATCGTCGTTCTCAAGGATGGTGTTGATAAGCATTTCGGTTTCCGCCTCGACGGTGGTCCGCGATTTCCCTTCCTTGACCATAAAATCAATTTCCGCGCCGGTGGCTTTATGCGTCAGGCGAATGACCGTTTTCCCGCTCTGCTCCCAGCCTTCGGGAATCGGCACCACGAATTTGCTGCCCTCTATGACTTCGTCGTTGACATAATAATCGGGGTGGGCGACCTTGTTCGTCTCCTGCTTGCCGTCCTTGTCCGTCGCGGGCTTTCCGTTTTTCTCGGTTTCTATGACAATCAGGTTTCCCGCTTCGTCCATAACGGCTTTGCCCGAATCATCCGTCGCGACGACGCGGGTTTTTCCCTCGTTGTCGGTAATGACCAGGCCGTATTTGAATGTTTTTTTGCAAGCGGCGAAAAAGGCCAGAATGATGGCCGGTATCAGCGCCGCGGCGATGAGTTTTTTAGCCATACGGACCTCCTTGGGCAATATCGATTCAGTATAACACCGAAGGTAAAAAAAGTCAATTGTTACGGACTCCGCGCGCCGAAGCCCTCCGTTCAGCCGTTGAGGGCGGCGAACGCCTTTTTGTTCGCCTTGTAAAGCCCCGTGTAAACCGCGTAGTTTTTGTCATAGGCGGCCTTGTTCGCGGGGTTGGGCGCGAAGGTTTTTTTGGCGGGAATGAGTTTCTTTGCGGTAAGAATATCCGGAATCAGGCCGAGGCCCGCCGCGACAAGCACCGCCGCGCCGACCGCGCCGGCGTTCTGGGGGCTGTCGACCGTCTCGACCGTCCGGCCCGTGCAGTCGGCGAGGATCTGGCATGTCACATCCGAAAGCGCTCCGCCGCCGACATAACGGACGGTTCGGGAGGTTTTGACCTTTTTATCCTGCGTTTCCAAAAACCAGCGCATGTGCATGCACACGCCCTCGAGCACCGAGCGAATGAGCTCCGTCTTGCCCGTTTCCAGGCTGATGTTAAAGAACATGCCCCTGGCGTTCGGGTCCTCGAACGGGCAGCGGTTGCCGTGGAGCCAGGGCGTGAAAATGACGCCGCCGCTGCCGGCCGGGATTTGGCTGACCACCGTGGTCAGGTATTCGTAAAGTTTGGTGTAAACCGCTTCCGTCGATTCGGCCACATGGGTTTTTTGAAGGAAAACGCCGATTTCGTCAAGGGCGAGGTGGTCCTTGACCCATTCGAGGCATTTGCCGGCCGTCTCGAGTTCCGCGAAATAATTGTAAAGCCCCTCCTGCGCGCCGACGATGGCCGCGATCATCGCGGTGATGTCGACGATGCTTTTCTCGACGACCGTCGAAACCCAGCCCGAGGTGCCGGAATAGATGTGCGTGTCGCCCGGCTCGACAGCGCCCGCGCCGACGCCGATGAGCGAGGCGTCGCTGCCGCCGCCGAAAACCGCCGTGCCCTCGCGAAGCCCGAGCTGAGCGGCCGCCTCTTTTGCCAGGCTGCCCGCCTTGTCGGACGATTTGATGATGGGCGCGAGATGGTCCGTGTTGACGCCGAGCATGCGGCAGATGTCTTCGCTCCAGCCCTCGTGCCCTTTGCGGATATCGTACAAAAGGGTCGCGAACGCCGAGTCCGTCGTCATGACGAACTCACCGGTCATTTTCCGGATGACATACTCCTTGACATCGAGCCATTTGCAGACCCTTTTAAAATTGTCGGGCTCATGCTTTTCCACCCATTTGTATTTCCACACCGGGTCCTTCACGCTCGCCGCCACTGCCCCCGTCAGGCGCAGCGATTTCAGCAGTTTCAACGCGTTGATGCCCGAAATTTTCAGCCCTTTGCCGAGGCCTTCGGCGAGTTCCTCCCGCGCGCGCTGGTCCATGTAACTCATCGCGTTGCGGACGGGTTCGCCGTTTTTATCCGCCAAGACGAGGCCCTGCGCCTGCGAGCAGAACGAGATGCCCGCTATGCCGCCCGGGTCGATGCCGGAATCGGCGATGAGTGTTTTCGTCGTCCGGCAAATCGCGCCCCACCACTCCGCCGGGTTCTGTTCGGCCCCGCCGTCGGGGTACACATACAGACCGTACCCTTCCATCGCGGAGTGAAGCAGTTTTACCGTGTCGCCGATTTCAAAAAGGCAGGTTTTCACGCCGGTGGTGCCGATGTCGTAGGTCAGCGCGAGAGTTCGGTCGCTCATCGTCATCGCTCCTTTATGTTTTGGCCGGTGTCAGCCGTTTATGCGAACAGGTTTCAAATTACTTCCATTATACATGGCTTTTTGCGTTTTGCAAGATTGCCAAAAGCAAAAACGGGAGCGTCTTTGGCGCCCCCGCTGACCGGCATAGGCCTCAGTATTGAAACCCGAACGCGCTGTAAACCATTTCCGGTTCTGTCTTCGCGGAATAGTACTTCCCGAAAACTTTGCCGCCGATGTCAAGCGTGGTGTAAGTGACATGGTCACCGTCATGATGCGGTTGGTTTTAGGATAATAGACGAGGAGAAGAAGAAGGGGCTTTGATTATACATAAAGCCGGCTGTTATTTCAATAATTCGGGTTTGCACCGGCGGGGAAACATGGTATAATTCAGCTGATGATTACAGACGGAAAGGCGATGGAAAGATGAAAATCATTCAAAAGCTCGTTTTATTGTTATCCTCTCTGTTTCTGCTCGTTCAACCGAACCCCGGTTACAAGCCGAAAGCGGACGGCGTGCTGCTCAACGCCGCCCTTGTATCCGACACGCACATCGACGCCCGCCTGCCTTTGGGCCGCTATATGCTTGCCCGGGGGCTCACCGATATGGCGTGCTCTTCCGCGCCGGTCGACGCCGTCGTTGTGACGGGGGACATGACCAATTACGGCGACGGGAAATCCGTCGAAGCGTTTTATTCCCTCTTTCAAAAACATTGCCGGGCGGAACACCTGGTCATCGCGCCGGGCAACCACGATATCGGCCATGTGGAAGACGCCACGCAGGAGGAAGCCAGGCAGCGGCTTACCCGGTTTTATAACGAGGTAACCGGCTTGAACACCGAACAAATCTATTACAGCCTGGATGTGAACGGCTATACATTTATCGTTCTGAGCGACCAGAGCGACGACAGTTGGGACGAACCCGAGCTCTTTGACGACCAACTCGCGTTTTTGGACAGCGAACTGGCCCGGGGCACGGCGGGGGGCAAGCCGGCGTTCGTCGCCTGCCACTGGCCGCTGGAAGGAACAAACGGCCAGGCGGAGGTTTGGGAGGACGGGTCCATCGGGATTGAAAACAGCCAAAAAATCCGGCCGATCCTTGAAAAATACCGGAACGTGTTTTTCCTCAGCGGCCATATGCACATCGGTATCAACGGCGAATTCACCGAATCGGTGTTCGGCTTCTCCTGTGTGGAAACGATCAACGGCGTGACCTATGTCAATCTGCCGACCTATCTGCTGGTCAACCGGTTCGGCGTGCCCTGGGGCGGGCTCGGGTTCCAGATGGAAGTGTATGAAGACGAGGCGGTCTTCCGCGCGCGCAACTACGCGACATCGAAGTGGTATCCGGCGTATGAATTCACGGTGGCGCTTGATTAACCGTTAATTGACGGCCGTTGAAACGAAACAGGGGAGCGCCGCGGCGCTCCCCTGTTTTTGCTGTTCTTGTTTTTATTCATAAAAAACCGCGGAGACGGCCGCCGCGCGGCCGGGCTTTCGCCCTCGCTTAATAGGTCAGGTATACGCTCAGCCCGTCCACCCGGTAACCCGTGAATCCATCGTGGTCCATCGCGGCGGTGAATGCGCTGAGCATCTCTTCGTCGCGCATAACCATCAGGCCTTCGACGCTTACGTCATCGGGTTGCGCCTCGTCATTGACAACAAACCCGGTTATCCACCAGGTGTTTTGGCGCGGGCGGGTGAATTTGTACTCGCCGTCTTTGTAGATGGACATTTCCATCTCGATCCTCTCCGCGTCGGGCACCGCGCTGTAATAGGACGACAGGTTGTTTTCCCGTTTCTCCCGCACGTAGATACCCATTTCGGCGCCGTAAGAAATCCAGCCGTAAACGCCTTTCCAAAGCTGAATCCGGTATTCTTTGCCCGCGTAGTCAAACTCAAAGCGGTGCGTAATCAGCGGCGTGCCCGCGAGCGGCGCGATGAGGTCGTACGCGTAACAATAGCCCATCTGCCTCATCCACGGGTTTTGGGCGGAGAAGAAGATGCCTTGGTTCGCGTCATAATCAAAGCCGATTTTGACCAGCCCTTCCGAGTCGTCGTCATAAATCAGGCCGCTGATCGGGTCATAATCAAAATTGATGTTGTACGCGTCGGAGTCGCAAAGACGAATGAGAAGCGATTTAGAAAACTCGCGCCAAATCTCGTTTTGCGAATCACCGAGCTCACCGTTGGCGCCCGCCTCAAGCAGCCTCTTGAAATTCGCGTCCACTTCCTCGGGCGTGGGGCGTTCATAGGGCAGCTCTCCTTTTGTGTAGTCCGTCGCGAAAGTCTCCATAGCCCATTCGGTAAACCCGGGCAGGGCCGTGTCGAGAGGAATTCGCGGAACGGAGCCGTTGAGCACCGCGATAAGAACGATGAAAATGGTGAGCCAGCCTTTGACAATCCCGAAAAAACGCGTGATTTTATCCATAGACGATACCGGTCCTTTCCCACCGTATGAATTAGTAATTTATGGAAATTTTACCATATTCTCTGTTTCCTGTCAAACAGCAAAAAGCCCGGCGGAGCCGTAAACGAAAAAGAGGGGGAGCGCCGCGGCGCTCCCCCTCTTCCGATAGTGATGGTTTGTATTGGTCTTAATATTTGACATCCTTGATTTTCAGGGTATTGACGAGAACAGCGGAACCCACGACGCTCATTCCGGTTACCTTCGTCGGTTCTTTTATATTGATTTTCACATTCACGTATTGATTGAGTGTAATAATCTGGTTTGTTTCTGGGTCATAAGTAAGTTCGGCGGTGCAGTCGTAATACTTGAGATCAAAGTTCGGATCCTTAACCGCCCAGTTGACTTTGCTGTCATTCTTTAAAGTGTCCTCAATTTCGGAGCGGGCGAGAGGGCTGAACATATTGCCGTGGTTGCTGGTCGCTT
>DAITOC010000002.1:0-39424 GCA_036834305.1 Clostridiales bacterium | reverse complement strand
AAACCTTTTGCGCTTCCTCTTCGGTTAAAGCCACGAACTTTTCAGCCGGCGCCCCGCATTTCGGGCATTTTTCGGGCGGCGTGTCTCCTTTGACAATCATGCCGCAAACGGAACACTTCCACAACATATCTTTCATCTCCTTTATATTGGTAGCCCTATTATATGACATTTTCACAACAAAGGCAAGCCCGCTTCCGGACAAAAAGAAGCGGGCTGCCGATTAACCCAAAATGCTTTTTAAATCCTCTTCCGGCGTCGAAATCGGCCGGATGGCGAATTTGTCAACAAGGATATTCAGCACATTCGGCGACACAAAGGCCGGCAGGGTAGGGCCTAAGTAGATGTTCTTCATACCAAGCGCCAGCAGAGACAGAAGAACGCAGACAGCCTTTTGCTCATACCACGAAAGCACGAGGGTCAGCGGGAGGTCGTTGACGCCGCACTCAAACGCGTTCGCGAGGGCCAGAGCCACCTGAATGGCGCTGTAGGAGTCGTTGCACTGCCCCATGTCCATAATGCGCGGCAGGCCGCCGATGGTCCCCAAATCCAGGTCGTTGAAGCGGTATTTGCCGCAGGCGAGCGTGAGAATGACCGTGTCGGGCGGGGTTTGTTTGACGAAGTTCGTGTAGTAGTTGCGGCCCGGCCTCGCGCCGTCGCAGCCGCCGACGAGGAAAAAGTGCTTGATGGCGCCCGTCTTCACCGCGTCGATGACTTTATCGGCGACGGACAGCACCGTGCCCCGGCCGAAACCGGTCATAACGGTCTTGCCGCCGTTGATACCGGCCATTTCGCGGTCTTCGGCGTAACCGCCGAGTTCCAGGGCCTTCTCGATAACGGGGGTGAAGTCTTTGTCTTCCCCGATATGGACCATCTCCGGGTAGCAGACCACTTCCGTGGTGAAAACACGGTCGGCGTAACTCGGTTTGACGGGCATCAGGCAGTTCGTCGTGAACAACACCGCCCCGGGTATATTGTCAAATTCCTTTTGCTGGTTCTGCCACGCCGTGCCGAAATTGCCCTTCAAATGCGGATACGCTTTCAGTTTCGGGTAGGCGTGCGCGGGCAGCATCTCGCCGTGGGTGTAAATGTTGATGCCTTTACCCTTCGTTTGTTCGAGAAGTTTATGCAGGTCGAGAAGGTCGTGCCCCGTCACCACGATGAACGGTCCTTTTTCGACCGTCAGCGGCACGGTGACCGGCTCGGGCGTGCCGTAGGTTTCGGTGTTGGCTTTGTCGAGCGTCTCCATGCATTTGAGGTTGACTTCGCCCGTCTTTAAAACCAGGGGCACAAGCTCGTCCGCGGTCAAATCACCGCCGACGGCCCGCAGGCCCTCATAGAAAAACGCGTTGACCTCCGCGTCCGAGTAGCCGAGCGCCAGCGCGTGGTAAGCGTAAGCGGCCATGCCGCGAAGGCCGAGAAGAATCAGGGTTTTCAGCGAACGGATATCCTCGTCGTCCGCCCAGACTTCCCTCAAATCGAACGAATCCGCCGAGCAGCAGCCCGTGCAGCCCGAACAGCCGGGGGAGAAATCCGCCAAAACCTTTTTGGTTTCCGCAATCCTTTCCGCCACCACGGCGCTGTCAAACGCCACGTTGGTGATGGCCGTAAACAGCCCCGCGATGATTGTCCGGTCGCTCGCCGGCGTATTGTGACCCGGTTTCACCGCTCTCGCCAGTGTGACGAGGGTGCCGGTCAGTTCGTCGAGAAGCACCGCGGTGTCGGCTTTTTTGCCGCACACACCCGCCGCCCCCGTGCAGCCCTTGCCGCCGGCGGTTTGCTCGCATTGAAAACAAAACATATTACCCATACAATCTTCCTCCGTTTATTTTAATCGCTTATTGCGGAAACACCACAACCAGAAACATTTTAAACTGTTCGAGCGCGTACACCGCGTGGGGCCTTTTCGCCGGCATCACGATGGTTTCACCCGCGTGAAGGACATATTCTTGCCCGTCGATGGTGATTTGCCCCTCGCCGTCGAGCGCGATGACCATCGCGTCGCCGCCCGATTCGTGGGTGCTGATTTCCTCCCCCTTGTCAAAGGCGAACAGCGTCAGGCTTAAAGCCTTATTCTGGGCGAGGGTTTTGCTGACGATCTGGCCCTTTTGGTAAATGACCTGTTCCGCCAAAGGCAGCACGGCGGCAAAGTCGATGTTTTTGATAAACTTTTCTTGCATGATCTTGTTCTTCCCTGTTTTAGTCGTTTAAAATCCGGCCGTCCGTCGAGACGGTAACGGTTTGCCATGGAATCATTTTGCCGCAATTCTTCAGCGCGGTCACCACGGCGAGCTCAATGCCGCCGCAGCAGGGCACTTCCATACGAACCACCGTGACGCTTTTCACCGCGTTGTTCGCGAGAATGGTGGTCAGCTTTTCGCTGTAGTCGCCTTCGTCGAGTTTCGGGCACCCTATCAGGGTAACGCGGTTTTTGATAAACCGGTTATGAAAGTCGCCGTAGGCGTAGGCCGCGCAGTCGGCGGCGATGAGCAGGTGGGCGTTGGCGAAATACGGCGCGTTGACGGGCGCGAGTTTGATCTGCACCGGCCATTGCCGCAGCATGCTTTCGTTCGCGGGGACCGGGATATTCGCCGGAACGGTTTCGGCTTTTCTGTCAAAAGTTCTTGACGCGGTTCCCGGGCAGCCGCAGGGCAGGCTTTCCTCTTTTTCTACCGGCGCCGGCGCGTCTTGCGCCTGCTTCGCGTTGACCGCGGCTTCGTCGTAAGCGGGCGCTTCCCGTTCTTCAAAAGAGATCGCGCCCGTCGGGCACACGGGAAGACAGTTGCCCAAACCGTCGCAGTAGTCGTCCCTTATCAGTTTGGCTTTTCCGTCAACCATCGCGATGGCTCCTTCGAGGCAGGCGCCGGCGCATGCGCCGCAGCCGTTGCATAAGTCTTCGTCTATTTTGATGATTTTTCGGATCATGTTTTCACACTCCGTTTTTTTGTGCCTTTACATCACGGCAAAAGTGTACTATACTTTTTTCATTAAATCCGTTGCAAATGCAACAAGTATTAAAGAAAGTGCTGGAAAAATGACAACCGAATTAAAAAAAACCGAATTGTTTGACGGTATTGAACAACAGGATATTTCCGCCCTGCTCAAATGCCTGAACAGCAAAACCAGGACATACGAAAAGGATGAATTTATTTTTATGGCGGGCGAATCTGTGCCTAACATCGGCGTTATATTAAATGGAGGCGCGCAGGTTATCAAAGAAAACAGCCAAGGTGACCGTATGATTTTGCGAAAACTCAAAGCCGGCGACCTGTTCGGCGAGACCTACGCGAGTATGGAGAGCGAAACGATTCCCGTGTCCGTTTGCGCCACGCGCGAAACGCAGGTGCTCCTCTTCGCCATGCGAAAAACCATGCTGACATGCGAGTCGGGCTGCGTTTATCACCAACAGTTAATTATGAACCTGATGAAAATCATCGCGAAGAAGAACGCCCTTCTCAGTGAGCAGATGTTTTATTTGAGCCACAAAACCATCCGCGGCCGGCTCGAGGCCTATTTCATCGACAAAGCCGAAAAAAATCCGTCGGGCGCGTTTACGCTGCCGTTTAAGCGCCGCGAACTCGCCGAATACCTGTGCGTTGACCGCAGCGCGATGTCGCGCGAGCTCGGCCGCATGAAAAAGGAAGGCTTTCTGTCCGAGGACAAAAACGCCTTCCGTGTCAACCTCAACCGTTTAGATTAGTTTTTGCAGTATTTTTCGGTCTTTGATCAAAACGCCCCCGCGGAACAGCTCGACCGCGCCTTCATCCCGGAAGTATTTGAGCATCCGGTTGACGACCTCCCTGGCCGAGCCCATGTGGTTGGCGATTTCCTCCTGCGTAATCGCAAGGCGGTCGGACTCCACCAAGTTCGACTGCTCGAGAAGGAACGAGGCCAAGCGGCTGTCAAAGCTCGAAAACAGCACCTGCTCCATGACCCACATCACATCCGTGAAGCGCGAGGCCATCAGCTGGCTTGTGAAACCCGCCACCTCCGGGGAATTCTGCGAAATTAGCTGGTACGCATGCGTCGGGATCAAAACCGCTTCCGTTTCGGTTTCGGCCTGGGTGTAGGTTTTAAAATTGATGTTTTTTAACAGGCAGGAGGCGGAAAACAGGCAAATGTCCCGTTCGAGCAGGCGGTAAAGAGTGATCTCCCGCCCCGTTTCGGATATTATGTAGACCCGGACGCGGCCACTTTTGACGATATATAACCCCGAACAGTCCTCGTCCTCGCCGCCGAAACTGTCCCCCGGTTGAAGGCTTTTCAGCGCGGCGGCGTTTTCGAGCCGGCTTTTTTGCGCGCCGTCGAGGCTGTTCCAAAAAGGCAGGACATCGCTTAAAAACGCGGGCAGTTCTTTCTCCATAGTCACCCTCCCCGGGGATGCGTTATTCATTATTATACACCAAAAAACGCGGCGCGCAAGCCCGCGACGCTCGGCTGCGTGCCGCGCTCTATAAAAAATATGCCGTTACGGCAGGAGTATGACTTTCACGCACTCCTCTTCCTTCTTGTCAAATATCCGGTAGGCGTGTTCGCCTTGTTCGAGCGGCAGCCGGTGGGTAATGATGCCGGTCGCGTCGAATTGACCGCCAAGCGGCAACCGCAAAATGCGGCCTGTGTAGCCTTGCGCCGGGCACTGCCCCATTTTCAGCGTGACGCCCCGGGCGAAAAAATCCCCGAGGGGAAAATTGTTGTACCGTGTCCCGTAGTCGCCGACAAGGCAGACGGTTCCACCTTTTCGCACGGCCCGGCTCGCCGTTTCAATGGCGGATTTCGAGCCGCCCTGCATCCTCAGCGCGGTTTCCGCCGCTTCCAAAACGGTCATTTTTCCGCTCATGCCGACACAGTCGATGACCACGTCGGCGCCGCCATGGGTCATTTCTTTGATCAACTCACCGGTATCGTCCTGCTCGTCAAAATCGAGAACCTCCGCGCCGTTGCGGCTTAGCGCGTGCTCGAGGCGGTAACCGAGGTTATCCACCGCGATGATCCGCTCCGCCCCGAAAAAGGCCGCCCATTTCATGGTTAACAGCCCGACGGGGCCGCAGCCGAGCACGACCACGGTGTCGCCGTTTTTGATGCCGCCGGTTTCCGCCGCCCAATAAGAGGTCGGCAGAATGTCGCTTAAAAAAAGCGCCTGCTCGTCCGTCAGCTCGTCGGGGACGACAACCGGCCCGGCATTCGCGTAAGGCACCCGGATATACTCCGCCTGCCCGCCTTCGTAGCCGCCGAACAGGGGGCCGCAGCCGAAGATGCCGCCCATCTCGGCGTTCGGGTTCGAGTTGTCGCACTGGCTCGACAAATCCTCTTCGCAATAACGGCAGCGGCCGCACGCTATCGGGAACGGGATGACGACCCGGTCGCCTTTTTTGATGTTGATAACACCTTTGCCCGCCTCCTCGACGATTCCCATCGTTTCGTGGCCCAGCACAAACCCTTTGGGCATGCTCGGCAAAAAACCGTGGTAGATATGCAAATCGGAACCGCAGATGGCCGTCGCGGTCACCCGGACGATGATGTCATCGTCCTTTTTTATTTCTGGGTCGGGGACGGCGGCTACATTGACCTTTTTCCGGCCTTCAAAAACGATGGCTTTCACGCGGAACCTCCCGGCAAGAGATGAAAGGGCAAACCGGTGTGTTCGCCCACTTTAGAGTTTGCCCGGCCGGCGGTGAAAAAAACGAAAAGCACCAAGTTAAGCACGAAGATAAGCACCAAGTTGAATTGAGCGGCATGCAGCTTGCCGTGCTGAAAGCGCTCGAAAGCAGGGTTTTGTCACGCAGAGAAATTTTCGCAGCGATTGGGTTAAACGCTGATTCGCGCTCGTTCAATCGCAACATAAAGCCGCTCCTCGCCGGGGGATTCATGGAAATGACCGTGCCCGAAAAACCGAACAGCAGGCTGCAAAAGTACCGGCTGACCGCTGCGGGCAAGGCGATGACAAAATAACATAAAACAACAAAGCCACCCTTCAACGGGTGGCCTTGCTGTTTTTGGCGTTATGGGTTGCGGTTTATTTTGTTGGTTTTATGCGTGGGCTGCTGCCACCCGGCTTGGATGCTACCGGAGCAAATCGAGGACGGCCTGCTTGGGCTTGAGGCCCATGGAAGTGCGGACTGTCTTGCCGTCGCGCATGACGACGAGCGTCGGAATCGACATGACATTGAACTTGGACGCGAGTTCGGGCTGCTCGTCAACATTGACCTTGCAGACCTTGACTTTGCCCTGAAGCTCTCCGGCGATTTCGTCGACGACGGGGGAAAGCATCCGGCAGGGTCCGCACCAGGGCGCCCAGAAATCTATCAATACGGTTTTGTCGGAATCGAGCGCCTCGGTTTTGAAATTGCCGCTGGTTAAGGTGATGACTGACATGATATAAAACCTCCCTGAATTAATATTCCGTTGTCTGTTCTTACTATACTCAAATACGGAAACTCTTTCCGTGACTAAGTTACAAAGTCAAATCTTCATGCGTTCGAGGGCCGGTTTTTCAAGGTTGAGCAGAAACAGCGTCCCCGCCTCGGGCAAGTCCCTCCCGAGCAGAACACGCGCCGCGAGCGAAGCCTGCAGCGAGGCGACGGCGGCCGCGGTGAAAGAAAGCGCCGCGGGTTTTGTTATTTTGGCCCCCGCGGCCGAATACAGCCGGTCGAGTAAACCGTCGCCGGGATACACGACAGCCGCCTGGCCGCGCCAGCCGTCAAGAGCGCCATGGACGATGGGTATGCGCAATGAGGCGCAAGCCTTCGCGAGCAAAAGCCGGTCCGGCACGCCGTCGAGGGCGTCGATAACCAAATCGTGCCCGCCGAGCAGTTCCGCCGCGTTGCTTTCATCGAGTTTTTCGGTCAACGGCGTGAACGCAACGGCGGAGTTGACAAGGCGGACCCTTTCACGCGCCGCTTCCGTCTTCAGCGCGCCGGCGTTGTCCTCCCGGGCCAGTATCTGGCGGTTCAGGTTAGAAATATCAAACCGGTCAAAATCAATACCCGTGATATTTCCGGCACCGAGCCGCGCGAGGAACTCGAGTACAAACCCTCCCAGGCCCCCGAGGCCCGCCACGCAGACCCGGCTGCGGGCCAAAACCGCCTGTTCGCTTTCGCTTACGGCCGGTAGATTCATCGAATATCTGCCCATCGCTTTCCTCCGTGAACCAAAGTATACAGGAAAAAACCCGTTATGTAAATAAAAGCGCCGCCAGCCGGGCGGGACGGTGAATTATTTATTGTGGACGCGGGGCGAATATGGTATATTTTAGCTGTCGGCGGGCGGCGGCGGACCGTCCGCGGAACAGCCGAAAAGGAGTTTTGGTCAATGATATCGAACGAAACCATGCGGGCCGGCATTAAAGGCAAAGTGATCGCGACGGATTTTGAAAGCTTTTTACCGCGTGAGGGCGGCGTTACCGCCGAGAAGAAGGCCGGCGGCTTCATGGTGCTGGGGCCTTTTGTGTTGGAAACGGGCGGAGCGCTTGAGACGGAGTATCTTTACGAACGTCATTTGGTGCTCGACCGCGACTACCTCGCGCCGGACGGGGGCGAGGCGAACATCGTTCCCTATCTGGGCCTCGCCTGCAAAAACGACTACTTCGGCCCGGAGTACCTTGAATGGAGAAAAGGCACCGAAAAATGGGACAGCCTCCGTTTCGACTTCGGAGACTACAGCGCCCGCGACGACGCGCTGTACGCCACCGAACAGCGCAACTGCGTGTTTTACGCCGCCGCCTATATCGACTGTAAACGCGATTACGACGCCGTCATCAGCTACGAGACCTCCGGAAATCTGCTCTACCTCAACGGCGAGCTTATTGACAACAAGCCTTACGGCAGGGTCAAGGGCATCATCAATTACGGCAACCAAAAAGCCATCACCTTCCGGAAGGGCAGGAACCTTCTGCTGTTTAAAATCCGGACCGGCTATATCTGCGACACCATCGATTTATCCATGTCCAACTGCGCCATTTACCCTGTGATCGCCAAAGCCGGAGGCCTCGGCCTGGCGTACCCGATGCGCACGGGCGCGTTCACCGGCAGCCCCGAAGCACCGCTCGAGGTGTTTCCGGCGTTCGTCGGCGCGTTCGGCAAAACGGCCGCCGGCCGGGTAAACATCACCTGCGGGGATTATCGGCAGTCGCTCGAGGCGCCGGCGCTCAACAACGGGGACTGCGCCTACATCCGCCTGGCCCTGCCGGCAGGCAAAGAACCGCGGCTCTTGAAGGTCGCGGCGGAAATCGAGGCGGAAGGGGGCGCGAGCGCCGCGGGCTCGTTTGAAGCGTCCACCGTCGCGTACGACGGTTTCGGCGGCACCGAGCACGTGTATTCCGACTTTCACTTCGACACCACCTACCACCAGGAACAGCGGGTCTACGCCCTCGGCGCGATTCACATCGTGCAAAATATGGTCGGGGAGTTAAGCGAAGACCCCGGCTTCAAGGCGATTTTATCGGAGGTGGACTATCTTCACCCCCATTACTCCATTTACCCCAAAGACCGCGCGGTCATCAAAAGGATGTTTGAACTCGGGCGGGCGGAGGCGGATTGCTTCTACAACCAGCCCAACGAAATGACCTCCTCGCCGGAGGGGCTTGTGCGCAACCTCGTCTACGGCCAGCTTTACCACCGCGATGTTCTCGGCCGGATTTGCCATGTTTACGGGCCAGGCGACGTGTTCGGCCACCCCAACCAACTCTCGCAGCTGTGCGCGAAAGGCGGCTGCCTCGGTGTCTACTGGGGCAAGCATATTTTAGGGCTTGACTGCCTGTTCCGCCATGTGTCGCCCGACGGCACAAGCCTAATCCACGCGCGCGGGGGCACGTCGCGGGCAAACGCGCTGAGGCTCGGCGTCAGCCACTGCCACGAAAGCTCCGGCACCGACCCGAAGGTGCCCGCCTACCCCAGGGATAAAAACAGCGCTTGGATGAAGGACACCCTGACGCACGCGCAGTTTTCCGTCATGTCCGACTTTCACCGGGGCGTCAACGAAGACGACGAGGCGCACCGCGAAAAGACCGGAATGCCTCTCATCGAAAGCTGCTCGAGGGATATTTCCCTCTACCACGCCGGCGTTTCTTTAACGAGGACGGATTTCAAACAGGCCAACCGTTTGGGCGAAAATCTGCTGATCACGGCGGAAAAACTCGCCGCCATTGCGTCCCTGTACGGCGCGGACTACCCCGAGGCCGCTCTCGACAAAGCCTGGCGGCAGCTGCTTTGCGCCCAGCACCACGACTCGATTACCGGCACGAACAACGAAGTTTCGTTTGTTGACCTGATGATCGAATACCGCGAGGCCTGCGAGCTCGCCGCCAACATCGTCAACCGCGCGGCCGCCTACCTCGCCTCGGGCGTCCGGCTGACCGGCAACGGTTACCCCGTGTTTGTGTTCAACCCCCACCCGTGGCAGAGAAAAGACCCCTGCCTCGTCCGTCTGCCCGAAGGCGCCGCGGCCCAAAACCACAGCCTCTTCGACGCGGCGGGCAGGGAGTACCCGCTGCAGCCGGCCGGACAAGACGCGGCAACGGCGGTGTTTGTTCCGGACGTTCCCGCCATGGGTTATAAAATGTATTACTTGAAGCAAACGGAAACGCCGGGCGCCGTTTCAGCAGTGGAGAATTATACGATTGAGAACGAATATTACCGCATTAAAGCCGACCCGGCCCTCGGCGGCGGCATCGTGTCCGTCTACGATAAAAAAGCGAAACGCGAGGTGCTGAAAAAAGGCCCCGACGGCCCCGCGAACCGGATTGCGGTACTCCGGGAAGTGCCCGACCGCATGGAAACCCAGCATGAATTCTATACCACGGGCCACAAAATGCTCTCGTCGGACTGCCGGGCGGAAGTCACCGGCGAAAAGGGCGCGAATTTCAGTCGTCTTACGGTGAAATACGCCATGGGAACCGTCGCGGCTGTGAAACAGGAAATCACGCTTTACAAGGGTGTCAAACGCATTGATTTCCGAACCGTCGTCGAGGATTATCAGGACAGCGACGATTTGTTCACCGTCACATTCCCGGTCGATGTACGGGGCGCCCGCCCGGTCTTTGACGACCGCTTCGCGCCGGCGGTGCGCGGCGAGAGCAATAAGAAACTTGAATTTCAAACCCACCAGAACGCCATGTTTTCACACTGCCAGGTGTACGCGGCGAACCAGTGGCTCGACTACGGGCCGACCGTCACGCTCAATTTCGGCGGGAAGGGCGGCGTCAACATCGGCATGACGGCGCTGATTCGCGCCGAGACCGGCGAACTCAAAGCGGCCGCCGAAAGGCTGTTGGAGGTTTTAACCAAAAAGGCCGTTCCCGTCACCGTTTACCCGGACACAAGCCGCCGGCCGTACGCCTCACAGCTTGTACACTTCAATGAAGACCTCATGAACACCGACACGCGCTTTGTCCTGAGCGTCGAATGCACGCCGAACGAGTACGAGGAAAAGTTGTTGGCAGGCCTCAAGCCAAACCAAAGAAAACGATTTGACGAGGCTCTGCGCCAAAACGGCGTTGCGGTTGTGTATGTTAAAGACGCGGACAATTTGTGGAATAAACCCATCGATGTCCTGTTGGTCAAAGCCGCGCGCGCCGACGGCCTCCGCGCGTTTATCGACGGCCTGGCTGACGCCCTGAAAACCGGAAGGGCCGCCCGGGTCGACGCGATTGCCGCCTCACCGTTGGAAAAGCCCGATGACTACGGCGTGGCGCTCTTCAACTCGGGCAACCTCGCCTGCAGTGTCGAAAGGGGAGGCCTGCTCAACCTCATGCTGTTTCACACCGCGGAGTTTTACGGCAACGCCGGCAAAACGACGCACGGCGCGGAGCTGGTGCCCGAACAGAAAACCCATGTGTTCACCTACGCGCTGTATCCGCACGAGGGCAGTTACCGGGAGGCGGATGTTTATCGCCGGGCGTTTGAGTTCAACGACGCCCTGATCGGCGCCACGGGGTTTGAGCCGGGAACGAACCGGCCGCTGCCCGAAAGCAAAAGTTTCCTGAAGACGGATAGAAACTTCATCGTCACCGCGTTCAAAGCCGCCGGCTACCCGATGGCTTCGATGAAAGGCCGGTTCGGCGGTGTCGCCGAGAGGGGTCTGACCCTGCGCGGCTTTGAACCGCACGGCGCCGAAAGCGCCGCCCGGTTTGATTTCGGCTTCGATATCGGCGGCGCCGACAGCGTCGACCTGCTCGACGGCGGCGCGGTGCCCGTGCCGTCGGCAAAAAATTCTATGACCCTGCGCGCCGCGCCCCACTCGATTGAAACCCTGACCCTCAAAGCCCCGTCCGCGGGCGCCGTCATCGGCCCGGCTAAACTCGGGGCGGAACACGAGGCGGTCGAGCCGGCCTATGTCCGCAGTTGGGAACACGACCTGGGGACGATGCCCATGGGTTACCTGGCCGTCGCGGCCGTCATCGGCAAAAAAGTGGAGTACATCGACGACACATCGTTCCGAGTCGAGGTGTCCGTCGCGAACAACCGGCCGGATATGCGGGCGAAAGGCAAGGCTTTCCTGACGCTGCCGGCTCGATGGCAGGCGGACAGCCGCGAGTTTCCCTACGACGTCGCGGAAGGCGGCTGCGAAGTCTTTCCGGTGACCGTCACCAAACCCGCGCCGGACGCGAAAGGGATGCTCCGCTTAACCTTTGAGGACGAAGGCCGGCTCTTTGAAGACGTTCTGGAAGTCGGCTGTTTCAACCCGGGCGTCGAGGCGGAAATCGTCGGTAAACAAATCGTCGTCACCGTGTCGAACAACACGGCGGCCGAACTCACGGGCGAGCTCGCCGTCGCGACACCGGTCGAAACCTGGGCTTTAGGGGGGCACAACCCGTTCGCCTTCGCCGACATCACCCCGCGCACCCAAAAGGTTACGGCCCCGCCGGACTCCCGGACCGAGTATATTTTTGATATCGTCAATCGGCCCTTTGACATGCTGCCGGCCTTTTACGCCGTGGCGAAACTGATGGTCAACGGCAGAATCCATTTCGCGTACGCGCGTGAAAAAGGGCCGCTTCACAACATTTGGGCACACACCTTCTTCCACGAAATTGCCGCCGACGGCGGTTCCATCCGCAAACTGCTCGAGATGTAAAGAAAAATGGTTGACAAACAGCCGCCTGTACTATACTATATTTTAGGAAAATTTTTTGGAGGTAAAAAGATGGTATTGGCAGCAGTCGGCAAAAACGGGACGGGCAAAGATTATTTTTTGGAGTATGTTTCGAACAAGTACAATTTGCCCATGGTCTCCATCGGCGACGTGGTCCGGGAACTCGCCGCGAAGGACGGGCTCGAACCCAAAAGAGAGAATTTGCACAAGACATCCGAGAAATATATGAGCAAATACGGGCAGACCTTTTTCCCCGAGCAGATCGTCAAAAAAATCAAGGAATCTGAAAGCCCCAATTTCCTCGTTTCGGGCATCCGTCCCTTGTCCGATGTCGTTTTCCTGAAAAACGCGTTCGGCGACCAGTTCATCCTCGTCGATGTCGTGATATCCGACGACGCGGTCCGGTATGAGAGAATGCTCGCCAGAGGCGCCGCCAGGGACGGCAGCTCGATTGAAAAGCTGCGCGAATACGACGCGGGCGAGGAAAAACTCTTTAAAACCAGCGAGACCGAAAAAATGGCCGATTATGTGATTAAAAACGACGGCAGCGTCACCGATTTCTACAATGAAATCGAGAAGTTTTATGAGAATTATCTGTTGCCGAGAATGAACTGATTACGGTAAAATAAACGGGGCAGGCTTGACGGCCTGCCCTTTTACTTTGTCAGGTATTCCCTCCTGCGGAGGGGTCGCCCGCAGGGCAGGGGTGGTTACACGGGCGACCGGCGGTCGCCCCATGAGTCTGGAGTGTGAAGAGTGGAGTGTGGAGTCGCGGGCAAGAACACGGAGGGGGGCGCTGTTACCCCTCTTTTTTATTTCTGCCTAAAATCAAAAACAACGCCCCGATGACCGCCGGGATTCCGGAAAGCATCGCAAGATTCGTAATCATATCCTCCAAAGTGGCGGCGCGTAGCCGGACGATAAGCAGAAACACCGCGAACACCGCGGCGACGGCAAGGAACAGCAGACCGCATAACCGGGGCTTGTTCCAGGCCGAAACGACCGCGGCGATTATCAATATGGAAGGCAACGAGTGAATGATAAAACCCATTGTCTGCTGCTCGATAGAGCCGCTGCCGAAAACATCGAACGAAAACACCATAATAAACAAAGCGTAGGCGATGGCGAGAACGCGCGGAATCATCAGCAATTTGCCGCGTTTTGCATTGCCGGACATAGTCAGCACCTCCAAAAACCGTTACGGTTTGATTTTTTTGATTTTGTTGCCTCTGACCAGAAACACGTTTTTTGACAGGTCCATCAACGGTTTGTCGTTCATGGAATCGGTGTAGAAATTCTCAATGACCGTGTCGGGGTAACGGCTCTTAAAAGCGGGGATTTTATTTTCGCGGAAACAGACAAATTCGATTTTTCTCGTCTTGGTGTTGACCCGGGTTCCCATATAGTTGTTGATGTTGATCCGCCGGAACAGTTCCTTGAGAACAAACTCGGGGCTCGCGGAAATGATCAGGTCGTCCTCACGCTGCTGCGCGTAATAGAACGGCTTGATTTTGTGCATGTGCTTATCCCAAAAATCGCTGACTTGCTCATCCACGTTTTGAATGCCCTTAAACAGCTCCTCGGCGAACCGGCCGTAATCGTTGACAAGACTGTCGAGGGTCACCAGGCGAAGCTTGTATTTGATAAAGCCGAACACGGTTTTCGGCAGATAGATGACCAGGGACGGATGTTTCTTCATGTAATAAAAAAACAAATCCATACAGCTCTCGCCGTGGTATATCGTGTTGTCGAAGTCGTAAACGTTCATGAGTTCACCCTGCGGCCGACGATGTCAACAAATTCGAATCGCTGACGGTAAAAGCCGCTTTGGTTTTCAATTTGCCGTTGAGATAGAGACGGACCTCGTAGCTGCCCGGCGGCCAGCCGCCTTCGGGCGCCGGCTGTTTAAAAGCGAATTGTTCGTTTTTTTTCTTGGCGATGTATTCGGCGTTGTTTATTTCAACCGGGGGCTCGGCGGAATTGTAGTACCAAACAGCTTTGATGACGGTTCCGGCGGCGCCGCCTTTTAAGGAGCCGGTAAGGTAAATGACGGGAACATCCGTTTTGAAAGTACCCGTTTCGTCGGCCGGACGGTTATCCTTGCCGATTTTCGACGCCGTTTTGACGTTGGTGAGTTCCGGCGAAGCCGGAGAACCGGCAGAACATGCGCACAGCGAACCGGTGAGAAGAATCAACAGAACAGCCGCGAACAATCGTTTCATAAGCGCTTCCTCCGTTTGTTACAACCAGCCGCACAGCTTCGCGAGCAGGCGGGAGTAGTCAACATAGTTTGGCCAGGAGATATCCGGCGGGACGCCGTGGTCGCAGCCGGGAATAAAACCGCCGTCTTTCAGCAGGGGAGGCACCACCCGCAGAACTTCCCGCTCCATCACCTTGCCGCCCGCGGCGATGGCGCGTTTGTCGATACCGCCGCGGTAGCCCATGCGCCTGCCGTATTTCTCCCGGAACCGGATGATATCGTTGCCCGCGGCGGCCTCAATCGGGTCGCAGACATTGAATCCCGCATCTATCCATATGGGAATCAGGTCGTCGATATACCCGTCAGAGTCCATGTCAATCACGGGCACGCCGGCGCCGCGAAGCACCCTGACCCAGCGGCGGTAAGCGGGCAGCAGAAACGCGCGCGCCATGGCGGGCGATATCATCGGGTGCGCCTTATAGGCCATATCCTCCGACACATGGACGAAATCGGGCGAGAAGCCCGCCGCCGTAATTTTCAAAAGCAGCGCTTCAACAAAGTCCGCCCAAAATTCGATCATTTCCTCCGCGAAATCCGGGTCGTCGAGGAACAGCAGACACAGGTTTTCTATCCCGAGCCATTCGCGCAGCTGCCAGAAGGGGCCGTTGAAATGGATGCCGCTGACATAGCCGCGGTTCGCGAGGCGTTTCACGCGTTCGGCAAAATCATCGGGGAAACGGTTTTCGGTGCCCAAACGAAAACGCTTCTTCATCTCCTGCCAGTCCTCGCGGTTTTCCACGGGGAACTTGTGCCACTTGCGTGTGACGAAGTCTTTGGCGTTGCGTATGTAGGTGTAATCGAACTCATCGGATATTTCGGTAATCGCGCCCATCCAGTCACGCACGATGAAGTGGCCGTTTTCGTGCGAAAGCACTTCTTCTTCAAACGGCGGCATCATACGAAACGAAACGCCCGCGCCGACCGCGTCGGTCTTCGG
This sequence comes from Clostridiales bacterium, assembly GCA_036834305.1. Classification (GTDB taxonomy): domain Bacteria; phylum Bacillota; class Clostridia; order Oscillospirales; family Acutalibacteraceae; genus UBA1447. The sequence continues at coordinate 24,143 of DAITOC010000002.1, read as the reverse complement.
CTCGGGGGGCAGCCCCAATTCTTCAAACAGGGCTTCCCGGTACCCGACGCCCTCCGGCAGGCCTTCTTCGCGCCAGCGGCGCAGGGTTGATTCCCGCGGCCCGCCCGGCTCCAGAGGGATTTTATCGGGGTTGCCGAAAGTCAGCGCTTTTATAAATTGCTCGCGTTGTGTCATACGATCACCCGCCCGTTCAGTCGCCCAACAAGCCGTAATACCGCGCCATCCAATACGGATGCAGGAAAACCGTGCCGTCCTCGACCCGCCGCTCACCCGAGCAGCCCGATTCGACAGTCTCGACGATTTCGGTGATAACGCCGTCTTTTTCCGTTTTGACGACGCGGATGTTGTTGTCGGCCTCAAACGGGTTCGAGTCGTATTTCCCCATCGGTTTCTCGTCATGGGGCAGGGGCTCTTTCAGCTGCGGCGGCATCCAGAATTCTTCGGATGCCGTGATCCACTCCAGGTCTTCGCGATGGCTGTTCCAGGTCGGCCAGTGAATCAGGTCGAGGGGCAGCAGCTCAAGGGACTCGGCCGCGGTTTCGATGTCGCAGTGCCTGCCGGTCAGCGAGCCGTAGATGACGCTCCACAGCGGCGTCCGCTCGACGCGCTCATACTGCCAGTGGCGGGTGAAGCCGAGCATGAGGTAGGAGCGGATTACCGGGTCTTTCTCGTATTTCAGCAGCGGCGTCATGACGAGCATGCCGAGCTCGTCGTCGATGTGGCAGGAGTGGTAGTCCTCCACTTTGTAGTGCATGGTGTTCATCAGGTAGTGGTGGTCGCTGATGAGTTTTTTGTAGGCCTCGTCGTATTTTTTGTCGCCCGTCATGTGGAAAGCCGTCTTCAGGAAGGACAGGATTTCCAGCGCGTTCTGCCCGCGTTCGGCGTACCAATGGTCGTTGAGGTTGATGTCGTCCGGGTTCCAGTTCGCCCAGGTCGTTGGCAGCCCGTCGAAATCCACGAGGCGGAAGTTGTGTTCCAATATGTGGTCGGTGATTTTCCGGATGGTGTCGGCGATGACGGCTTTCTCCGCTTCGCCGGCCGCGATATCGTAGTAGGCGGACAGGCCGTAGAAGTCGCCGACCATTTCGTCCGACGAGGTTTCGCCTTTCCATTCGCATTCGCCCGCGGCGTCAAGGTGCCACTCCTCGTCGCCGTCCCCGAAACCAATCTCGCCGGGGTAGCGAACCGCGCGGGCGGTGAACCCCTCGATGCCCGTGACGGTGGTAAGTTTTAAAAGCGCTTTCAAGGTTCGGCGGGCGTTTTCGAGCGCGTCTTTTTCGCCCGTGGCGCCGTAGCGGTAAACCTGCGACGCCATATACATCGCCGTCCAGGTGCCGTCGTTGTCGGATATCTCGACGTCGCCGCTTTCGATGTCCCCCGGCTTATCCAAAAAGCGCACGGTGACGAAACCGTCTTTGCGCACATGGTGCTTCTCGACCGTTTCCTGGTAGTGGCGGGCTTTGTCCTCAAGGGTCATGCGCCGTGTCTCAATCAAACTTAAACCCTGCGCCGTCGCGGCGCACACGGCGCCTTTCGGGGAAACGGCCACGGCGTGAACCTTCGGCGAAGGCACCCAGCGCTTGAAGCCGTAATACTTTAAAACACCGTCTTTCAGCAGCGTAAGGCCCTTATCCGTCGCGAACCAGCGCGCGCCGTCCGCGCCGAATGCCATGGCGTTGACACGGCCCTTCGGCAAAGCGGGCACCTCTTTGGCGGAAAGCCAGTGACCCCGGCCGTCGTAGACGCACACCCCTTTGTCGGTGCCCGCCCAGACATAGCCGGCGGAATCGAAAGACAGCGAACAAACCGTATTGCTCAACACACCGGTAAACTCCTTGAACAGTTCCCCCCAGTGCGGGCGTTTGCCGATGAGGCCGAGAAGGCCGCTGTGCCTTGTTCCGGCAAAGATTTTTTTATCGGCGCTGACCGCGAGGCAGGCGCCGATACCCGGCACGGAAATGACGGTGTGAAAGGCTTGCCGGCCGGGCTCTCTTTTATACAGCAATGTTTCCGTCAACAGGTACAGCGCGCCTTCCGCGTCTTCGCCCATAGCGGTAACGGCGGCGTCAAACTCACCGGCTGGCGACGCTTTTTTCGCGGTGATAGTGAACAGGCGGTTGCCCGCCGCGGCCCACAAGTTGCCCGCGCTGTCACAAAACAGCATGGACACGGGGCAGTCTTTCAGCGCCGCGGGCACGAACTTGCCGCCGTCGAGGCGGTAAAGGCCCTGAGGCGTTCCGGCGAAAAGGGTTTCTTTCGAATCAAAGGCGGCACAGAGAACTTCCGCCGAAGGCAAGCCTTCGCCTACCGAAAAAACGCGCCTTGTTCTTTGTTCAAATGTTCCGTTATAAAACTTTTTACCGCCCATAGCCGACTCCTTTAATCCGTGTTTTATTGACATAAAACAGTATATATGATAAACTCGCCGCTGTAAACCATTTCGTAAACCGATGGATATGGAGGCGTTGAATGCGTTTGTTCGTAAGGGAAAAGGCGTTTTACAGAAGCTTCTTTTCCCTGACCGTTGTCATCGCGCTGCAAAACCTCATCGCCTTCGGCGTGAACCTCGCGGACAATATGATGCTCGGCGCCTACAGCGAGTTGTCGCTGAGCGGCGCGGCCGTCAGCAACCAGATTCAGTTTTTGCTGCAGATGTTTTTGGGCGGCACCGTCGCGGGCATGGTGGTTATTTCCTCGCAGTACTGGGGCAAAAAGCAAATCGGGCCGATTAAAAAAATCTTCGCCATCGCTCTTTGCCTGGCCGTTTCCGTCAGCGTACTGCTCGCGGCCGTCTGCTTCACGGTTCCCGGGCGTGTCCTGGGCCTTTTGACAAACGAAGCCGGCGTCATCGCGGAAGGCTCGGCGTATTTGAGAATTCTGTGCCTGTCCTACGGCTTTTTTGCCGTGACCACCGTTTTACTCGGCGTATTCCGCGCCGTCGAAACCGTGAAAATCGGCTTTTGGGTGTCCCTTTCCGCCCTGATAACCAACATTATCCTCAACTACCTGCTGATTTTCGGTAAATTCGGTTTGCCGAGGCTCGGCATTCGCGGCGCCGCCGTCGCGACGCTGATTTCAAGAATCATCGAGCTGGTTATCGTGCTGTGCTACGCCGCCTTTGCCGACAAGAAACTTCGGCTTCGTTTGAAAAACGCCGTGGATTTTGAAAAGAACTATTTGAAGGACTATTTCAAAACGGGGCTGCCGACGGTTTTGTCAAGCACATCGTGGGGCATCGCCATGGCCGCCCAGGGGGCGATTCTCGGCCGGCTGGGCGCTTCCGCCATCGCCGCTTCGAGCATTGCGACCACACTGTTCCAAATCGCGTCTATCGTGGCCTACGGCTCGGCAAGCGCGTCGAATGTCGTTATCGGCAAGGCGGTCGGGCAAGGTGAATTGGGGCGTGTTAAACAATATACCAAAACCCTTCAAATCCTGTTTTTGTTCATCGGCGCCGGGACAAGCATCGCGCTGTTCGCGGGGAAAGTGTTCGTCCTTCGGTTTTATCAAATTTCGGCCGAAACGATGGACCTCGCGGGCTCGTTTATCGCGGTGCTGTGCGTGACCGTTGTCGGCACATCCTATCAGATGGCGTCGCTGACAGGCATCGTATCGGGTGGGGGCGACACGAAATTCGTGCTGTATAACGACATCGTCTTTATGTGGTGCATCGTGCTGCCGGCCGCGGCGTTGTCCGCTTTTGTGTTTCATCTGCCGGTCCTGTTCACCTTCGCCTGCCTGAAATCCGACCAGATCCTCAAATGCGCGGTCGCGGTGGTCAAGGTCAACCGGTACACTTGGATACGAAAACTTACGCGCGAACCCGTGGCCGAACCGGCCGAAGCCTGATTTGAGATGATTTTATGATCAAACACAATTATTTGAGCAATATGCCGCTTGACGAGGCCGTGGCGAAATACCGCGCGGCCCTTGATGAAGCGGGCCTTTCTTATAAAACAGAGACAATAAAAAGCGCCGAATCGTTCGGCAGGGTGACGGCGAACGCCGTTTACGCCAAGTCCAGTTCGCCGCACTACAACGCGAGCGCCATGGACGGCATCGCCCTGAAGGCCGGACAGACCTTCGGGGCGTCGGAACTGTCGCCGGCGAAACTGCGACCCGCCGATTTTATGGTGGTTGACACCGGGGATCCGCTGCCGGAAGGCGCCGACTGCGTCGTTATGGCGGAGGATGTCGTTGAAACGGACGGCGGAGCTGTTTTGCTGTACTCGCCGGCGGTGCCCTGGCAGAATGTCCGGCAAATCGGGGAAGATATTTGCGCGGGCGATATGCTGATGCCGTCGTTCACCGAAATTACCCCGGCGCTCGCCGGGGCCCTCCTGGCCGGTGGTGTCCTGGAGGTCGAGGTTGTCAAACAACCGCTCGCCGGCATCATCCCGACGGGCGACGAAATCGTGCCGCCGGCCGAGAACCCGAAACCCGGCGACATCGCGGAATTCAACTCCGTGATTTTTACCGGCATGCTGCGCGAATGGGGCGCGGCCGCGAAAACTTACCCGATTACGCCCGACCGCCTCGAGCTCATCGAGGCCGCTGTGCGCGAGGCCGCCGAAGAGTGCGACATCGTCCTGGTCATCGCCGGCTCGTCCGCCGGCCGCGAGGATTACACCGCGCAGGCGGTAAAAAACACGGGAACGCTCGTTTTGCACGGCATCGCCATCAAACCCGGCAAGCCGGCGGTTCTGGGCCTTCGCGGCAAAGTTCCCGTCATCGGCGTCCCCGGTTACAGCGTTTCGGCGATGATCGTGATGGATAAAGTCACGCGGGGCGTCGTTGAGCGCCTTACGCGCAAACCGCCGAGCGAGCCCGACGTTGTCGAAGCCGCCGTGGCGAGAAAAATTCCATCATCATTGAAATACCGGGAGTTTGTGCGCGTCAGTTTAAGCGGCGCGGGTGAAAAACTCACGGCGGTGCCGCTCAACCGGGGCGCCGGCGTCATCAGCAGCTTCACGAAGGCGCACGGCATGATGGATATCCCTCAAAACTCCGAAGGGGTGGAAGCCGGCGAAAGCGTCCGCGTCGAGTTGCTTCGCGACAGAAAAGACCTTGAAAAAATGCTCGTGATCACGGGCAGCCACGACCCGCTGATCGACGAAGCGGCCGACCTTCTCAAAAGAAGCGGCTCGCCGTTTGAGGTGGCCTCGTCGCATGTCGGCAGCATGGGCGCCGTCATGGCCGTCAAAGAAGGCCGGGCGCACGCGGGCGGCATTCACCTGCTCGACACGCAAAGCGGGGAGTACAACATCCCGTATCTCAAAAAATACTTTCCCGCCGGCGGCGCCTCGCTCATGGAGGGCGTTGTTCGGGTTCAGGGGATTATGACGGCGCCGGGCAACCCGAAAGGGATAACCGGTTTTGAGGATATTCAAAGGGTTTCGTATGTCAACCGCCAGAGGGGCTCGGGCACACGGATTTTATGCGACTTCCTCGCGGCGAAACACGGCGTCGACACCCGCGAGGTGTACGGCTACGACAGGGAGGAATTTACCCACACGGCCGTCGCCGCCCTCATCGCTTCGGGCAGCGCCGACGCGGGGCTCGGCATCTACGCCGCGGCGAAAATTTACGGCCTCGAGTTTATACCGGTCGCCCGGGAGGAATACGACTTCCTTTGCCGCGCCGAAGAGTTGGAAAACGAGAAACTGCGCGCGCTGGCCGCCGTTTTGCGAAGCCCGGCGTTCCTCGCGAGGCTTGAAAAGCTCGGCGGGTATATCGCCGGCAAGCCCGGCGCAATCAAAACGATTTTATAAAGGGGGCGCGGATATGCCGCTGTCGCATATCAACGAGCGCGGCGAGGCTTCCATGGTCGATGTTGGCTCGAAACCGGTTACCGCCCGCCGCGCGAAGGCGCGGGCGACGGTCGCCATGAAGGAAGAAACGCTGGCGCTGATTTTTTCCGGCTCCCTGCCGAAAGGGGACGCTCTGGGCACGGCGAGGCTCGCGGGCATCATGGCCGCGAAAAAGACAGCCGAGTTGATTCCGCTTTGCCACACCGTCCCGCTTGACCATGTGGAAGTGCTGTTTCGGCAGAACGGCCCGGGGGAGCTTGTCATTGAAGCGGCCGCCGCCTGCGGCGCGAAAACCGGCGTCGAAATGGAGGCGTTGACGGCCGTTTCCGTCGCCGCGCTGACCGTTTACGACATGTGCAAAGCCGTCGACAGGGGTATTATAATCGGCGAAATCAAGTTGCTGAAGAAAACGGGCGGCAAGTCCGGGACCTTTACAGCCGGCGCGGAAACCGGTGAAAACGATGCTTGACCGCCTCGGCCGGACAATCGACTACCTGCGCCTGTCGGTGACGCAGCGGTGCAACCTCAACTGTTCCTACTGCGGCGCCGTTTCGGGTGTCCCGGCTTATGAAATGACGCCGGGCGAAATGCTCCGTTGTGTCCGCGTTTTCGCGGCTCTCGGCGTGACGAAACTGCGCCTGACGGGCGGCGAACCGCTCGTACGCGCCGACCTGGCAGAAATTACGGCTTTGTTGAGCCCGGTGATTCCCGACATCAACGCGACGACGAACGGGACGCTGCTGACGCCGTCGGCCGCGCGGGAGTTAAAAGCCGCGGGGCTCAAACGAATCAACATCAGCCTCGATTCGCTCAAACCCGAGCGCTATGCGGCGATTACGGGCGGGGGAAACCTGGCGGACGCCCTCAACGGTATTGAAAACGCCATGGTGTCAAGCTTAACGCCTTTACATATCAATGCCGTGCTGATGCGGGGCGTCAACGACGATGAGGCGGGTGACTTTATCCGTTTGGCGAAAGAATACCCGCTGACCGTCCGTTTTATCGAACTGATGCTCTTATCAAACGCGGAAAACGCCGGCAAAACGGTGCCCGGGCATGAAATTCGGGAACGGTACCCGGACCTCGCCCCCGTGGGCGGCCGCGCAACGGGCAGCCCGTCGGTGAATTATTCGGCACCGGGCTTTCAAGGCGCCGTCGGCTTTATCAGCCCCGTCACCGAAAAGTTCTGCGCCGCCTGCAACCGTGTCCGACTGCTTTCGGACGGCATACTCAAGCCCTGTCTGGGCTGCGCCGGCGAGACGGACCTGAAACCTTTTTTTGGCGATGAAGAAAAGCTCGCGTCCGCGATACGGGCGGCGGTCTACGGCAAACCGACGGGACACCATTTTGAGAGAGGCTGTGCGGAAGGCCGGCCGATGCGCGGCATCGGAGGGTAAATCGAGAGAGTCAAAACCTTCCCGTTATGAAAATTGTGCCTTTGGCGGGGCCAAATACGGCACAATTTCCTGTTGTATTAAGGAGTTGGACGAAGTGGCAAAAGTGTTTGCCGTGAATATCAGCGAAAAAAAAGGGACTCCCAAAAAGAGAGTCGCCAAAGCGTTGTTAATCGAGGATTTCGGGCTTCGCGGCGACGCGCACGCCGGCAAAGGCATCCGGCAGGTCAGCCTTTTAGCCCGCGAGAGCGTTGAGAAATCCAAGGCGCAAATGAAGGACCCGGAGCGGGCAAAGGGAATCTGCGAAGGCTCGTTCGCCGAGAATATCACGACGGAAGGCATCGAGCTGTTTACGCTGCCTGTCGGAGCGCGGCTGAAAATCGGCGGCTCGGTGTTGGAAATCACCCAAATCGGCAAGGAGTGCCACGATGGCTGCGAGATATCGAAGCTCGTCGGCAAATGCGTGATGCCCCGCGAGGGTATTTTCGCGAAAGTCGTCGTTGGCGGGGAGATTCGAGCCGGGGACACGATAGAGGTTCTTTAAACGCGCCGACAATTCAAAACAAATATACCTCGACCCCGGCGCCTTTGAACAGTCCCTCGCAGTCGCGGGGGATTTTTATATAGCCTTCCGCTTCGCTCAAGAGCGTAATCAGCCCCGATTTAACCGGGACGGGCTCAACAAGACAAGGGGACGGTTCATCTGCCCCGCTTTTCAAGAGCTTTACCGGGACGATTTCCTCCCGCCCGTGGTTCGAGGGAATGTTGACGGAGAGCACGCCCTGTTTTGTCATGACAACGGGGCGTGATTGATTATAGGAGCAAATCAGCGGCCTCACGAGCAGGTGGAACACAAAAAACGCGGCGACGGGGTGGCCGGGCAAACCAAAAACGGGTTTACCGCCGATTTCGCCGAGAATGGTCGGCTTGCCGGGTTTCATCGCGAGGCCGTGCAGGAGCAGCCGGCCTTGCGAGGCGATGACGCGGGCGGTCAAATCCTTTTCCCCGGCCGAGGAGCCGCCGGAAATCAGCAGCATGTCGCACTTTGACAAGGCGTCCTTCATCGCGCCGGCCAGGGCAGCCTCGTCATCCCCGACGATGCCCAAAGCAAGCGGCTTTCCGCCGGCTTCCCGGACGGCCGCCGCCAGCAAATGCGCGTTGACATCGCGGACCTGCCCGCCGGCGGGCTTTTCATCAATGGGAACGAGCTCGTCGCCTGTCGAAAGAATGCCCGCGACGGTTTTTTGGAAAACCGTGACCGCGGTAAACCCGAGAGAGGCCAGGGCACCGGTTTCTTTTGACGAGATGAGCGCGGAGCGCTTTAAAACGATTTTGCCGGGCGACACATCGTCGCCTTTACGCACGGTGTTTTCCCCGGGGCTCACGGGCTTGAGGGCATAGCGGAAGCCGTCGCCGTAATCCTCCGTGTGCTCGACCATGACCGCCGCGTCCGCTCCGACGGGCAGCATCCCTCCGGTCGAAACGCCCATGCATTCCCCCGGCCCGATACCGGCCGCGCATGCCGCGCCCATGGGGATTTCGCCTTTGTAAGCGAGCATGGCGGGCATGGTGTCCGAACAGCCGAAGGTGTCCGCCGCGCGGACGGCGAGGCCGTCGACCGTGGAGCGGTCGAAGCCGGGAACAAATTCGCCGGCCGCTAAGTCGGCATAAAGCACCCGGCCCAAAGCGTTATGGAGTTCAACCTCTTCGGGGCCGGTGCGGTTATTTCCGAATTCAAGTTTACAAAGAGCCAGCGCTTCATTAAAAGGGACAACCTGTAACAAGATATATCCTCGTTTCGATCGAGATTATTGTTTCTTGGGAGGGGGTTTGCTTCCGTCCCAAACGACCTCTCCGGCTGCTTTGCAGCCACCTCCCCTTACCAAGGGGAGGCAAGAAAGACCTTGGCTCCCCTTCGAAAGGGGAGCTGTCACCGCAGGTGACTGAGGGGTCAAACTTTCCAGTTTTCCATAAACAGTTTGCCCCATTCCGATTGGGGGTTGCGGACGAGTTCTTCCGGCGTGGTGTCCTCCGCGATTTCGCCGTCGCGCAGCAAAATCAGCCTGTCCGCGATGTGTAAAGCCTGCCGCGGCGAATGGGTGGCCATGACCAGAGTCGTGTTGTTTTCGGCGCAGTAGCCGAGGATGGCCTTCTCGATGAGTTGTGTGCCGTAGATATCCGCCGCGCTTGACGGCTCGTCAAGCAGCATAACGCTTTTCGGCGTGATGAACAGCCGCGCGAGAGCGAGCCGCTGCGTTTCCCCTCCGGAGAGCCTGTCGCCGCGCTTTTTGGCGAGGTGTTCGAGCCCGAATTGTTTCAGCGCCGCTTCGACCGCTTCGCGCTTTTCCGCGGCGCTAAACCCGGGCCCGAGCGAAAGCAGGATGTTTTTAAATACGCTCATGGCAAAGCCGTAGCTGCGCTGCGGCATATAATACGGCGGGGAATCGAAGCCTTCAAAGGTCGTCGTGCCTTCGTCGGGTTTCACAACACCCGCGAGGATTTTCAGCAGCGTGGATTTCCCGCTGCCGTTGGCGCCGATAAGGGCGACGCGTTCCCCCTTGTTGATTGCCAGGCGGGGAATGTTCAGTATCAGCCTGCCGCCCGCGTGTTTTTTCAGGGAATCAACCGTAATCATGGCTGTCCCCCCTGAAAAAAGACGCGGCGATGTTAATGATAAAAGCGATGAGAATCAGAATGGCGCCGAGCGCGATGGCAAACTCAAAATGCCCCTTGCTTGTTTCGAGCATGATCGCCGTGGTCATGACACGCGTCTTAAATTGGATATTCCCGCCGACCAAATTCACGGCCCCCACCTCGGCGATAGCCCTGCCGAAGCCGGCCAAAACCACCGACACGAGGGGCGTTCTGTTCTCGGTTACGAGCAGCCTCAACTTGGTCAGGCGGGGCAGGCGCAGCCCGTTCGCGGTCTCGAGCAGGGCGGGCGCGTTAATAGCGACGACCGAAGCGGTCAGGCCGGTGACGATGGGGGTAATCAGAACGACCTGCGCTATGACCATGGCGGGCACGCTGAACAGAAGTTCGAGCGACCCGAGCGGACCTCTGCGTGACAGCAGCAAAAACACGATAAGGCCCGCCACCACCGGCGGCATGCCCATGAGCGTGTAAAGAATTCTCATGACAAGCGATCTGCCCCGGAATTTTCCGGCCCCCAGGCGGACGCCCATCGGGACGCCGGCCAGGCACGAAAGCAAAACGCTCGCGAACGACATCTTCAAAGTCACGCCGAGTATATGCATCAGCTCATCGTTAAGTGTAACAATGAGACGAAAAGCTTCTCTGAACGCTTCCATATCTCACCCGGGAAAAACGGGGGGACAGGCCTTCCGGCGCGTATCCCCCCGCCTTTGATTATTTCATCACAGAGAACAGCGCCTCGCCGTATTGGGTTTTACCGTATTCGGCGATTTTGTCAAGAGTCTCCTGTTTGGTCATCCAGTCGATAAAAGCTTGCGCTCCCTCGGCGTTGACATCGGGGTTTTTCGCTGTGCTGCACGCAATCAGGGAGTAGGTGTTCTTCATATCGTCGCTTTCGGCAAGCAGAATTTTAATGTCCAGCTTGTCCTTCATCGACAGGAATGTGCCTTTATCGGTCAAAATATAAGCGCTTTGTTCATTCGCCATCGTCAAACAGTCGCCCATGCCCTTGCCGGCGGATAGGTACCAGGTGTCCTTGGCGGCGTCGGGGGTGAGCGCCGCGGCCTTCCATATTTTCAGCTCTTTCTTATGAGTGCCGCTGTCGTCCCCGCGGGAAACGAAGGTGTTTTTGCCGTCGGCGATTTTCTTGAACGCTTCGGCTGCGTTCGCGCTGCCCGCTGCGGCCGCCGGGTCATCGGCCGGGCCGGCGATGACGAAGAAATTGAACATGAAGGGAATGCGCTCGACGCCGTAGCCCTCGCTGACGAATTTCTCTTCGTCATCCTTGGAATGGACGAGCAGCACATCGGCGTCACCCGACCGGCCAAGAGCGATCGCGGCGCCCGAACCGTTGGAGGTAATCTGCAGGTCGTAACCCGTTTCGGCCTCAAACAGCGGTTCCAGATACCCCATCAAGCCCGAGTCGTTCACCGAGGTGGTGGTCGAACAGCGGATGACGGGGTCCGCGGGAGCGGCCGTGGTCGGTGCGGCTGTCGTCGGCGCCGCGGTGGTTTCGTTTGAGCCGCCGCTGTTGCATCCGGCGAGAAAGCCAAACGCGAGCAACAGGGCAAAAACGGCGCAAAGGGTTCTTTTTTTCATAATTCTTTCTCCTTTTCAAACACGGAAGGCCGGGGCGTTTCCCCACCCGACCCTTAGCCGATGAATAGATTTCGGCTCGTTTTTACCGCCGTAGCGTTTGCCTTAGGCGATAAAAATCGGATTTCAGAATTATATTTCAACGCGTCGCGTCAAAACCAAAAACGAAAGCCGTTGTCAATTTTCAAAAAAAGTGTTACAATTCCATAGGGACGGATTCTCCGTCCTGTTGGGGGCGAACCGATGAAAATAGCCATTTTATGTATCAGCGACCGGAGTTTTTCCGGCGAGCGGGAGGATAAAAGCGGCCCGCTGATTACCGATATGCTTAAGAATATAGGCGAAACCGTGCTGTACAAATGCCTGCCCGACGAGCTTGAAACCATATCCCTCGAACTTGTCCGCGTTTGCGACACGCAACTCGCCGATGTTGTGTTCACAACCGGCGGCACGGGCCTCGCGCCGAGGGATATCACCCCCGAGGCAACCATACAAGTCGTCGACCGGCTCATTCCCGGCATTCCCGAGGCCATGAGGCAAAAGAGCCTCACTATAACGGACCGCGCCATGCTCTCACGGGCCGTCGCGGGTGTCCGGGGAGAAACGCTGATTATCAACCTTCCCGGCAGCCCGAAAGCCGTCCGCGAAAACCTGGAAACAGTAATGCCTGTCTTGGAGCACGCGGTTGCACTGATACAAAACAAAGTCATCAACTGCGCGGCGGAATGAGCGGATAAATTTAGAATATTGTATTATGGAATAGGAATGTTGTCAAGGACGCCGAAGGCGGTTGGTTTTTTCGAAAGGAGACGGTTGAATGGCCAAATACAAAGGGTATGCCGGCAAAGTGTTGAAAGTCGATTTGAGTGCCGAAGCCGTTGAGGAATTCCCCTGGAGCGACGCGGACAGGGAACGGACCCTAGGCGGAAAAATCATGGCCGCCGATATTTTATACCGCCACATCAAACCCGGCATGAAAGCCTTCGACGAAGACAATTGGCTCGTTGTGACCACGGGCCCGATTACGGGTTGCGGCTGCCCGAGTTCCTCGCGGTTCAACATATCGACGATTTCCCCGTTGACAAACATCATAACCTCCTCCAACTGCGGCGGCAGCTTCGGGATGATGCTGAAAAAAGCGGGCTATGACGCCCTGATTATCACCGGCAAAGCGAAAAAGCCGACCCATGTCGAGATCAACGACGACATCGTCGAGTTCAAGGACGCGTCGAACCTGTGGGGCCTGCATGTCACGCCGGCGCAGGAACAATTGCCGCCGAAAGCGGGCAAAATGGTCATCGGTCCGGCGGGCGAAAACAAAGTCCTTTACGCCTGCGTGTTCAGCGGAGAGAGAACGGCGGGGCGCGGAGGCGTCGGCGCCGTGTTCGGCGACAAAAACCTGAAGGCTGTCACCGCCGCCGGAACCAGGCAGAACGAAGTGGCCGACCGGGAAAAACTCAAGGAAACCAACAAAAAGTGGGTGGAGCAGCTCAAAAAACACCCGCTGACGGGCAAACAGCTGCCGCGCCTCGGCACAGCCGGGCTGATTTCGCCGATGCACGCGCACCATATTTTAGCCACCAAGAATTTCGGCAAAGGGCGCTTCGAGGGTTTTGAAAAGGTATCGGGCGAGGAACTCGCCGAGAAGCATCTGGTCAAAAATTCGGGTTGCGTCAGCTGCGTCATTCAATGCACCCGGCGGGTCAAAGTGGACGGAAAAGTCGTCAAAGGGCCGGAGCTTGAGACCCTGGGCCTTTTAGGGCCGAACCTGATGAACGACGACATCGAGAGTGTTATCCGCTGGAACTACGAGCTTGACGAGCTGGGGATGGACACCATCTCGACGGCGGGAACCCTCGCGTTCGCCATGGAGCTCAACGAAAAAGGCCTGTGGGAAAATCCGCTCGAGTTCGGTAAAATCGATAACATTTCGGCGATATTCGAAGACATCGCGAACCGGCGGGGCATCGGTGACATTCTCGCCGACGGCACGAAACGCATGAGCGAACGGTTTGGCGGCAAAGAGTTTGCCATCCATGCCAAAGGCATGGAGCTTGCCGCCTATGAACCCAGAGGCGCCGTCGGGCAGGGCTTGGGCTACGCCACCTCCAACCGCGGCGGCTGCCATCTCAACGCCGGATATATGGTCGTTTTGGAAGGGCTTGGGCTCAATGTCAACCAGTATACGCCGTTCGGAAAAGCGGCAATAAGCATATTCTTTCAGAATCTTATGGAGGCTATTTCCGCCGCGGGCAGCTGCCTGTTCACATCCTACACGGTCATGCCCGCGCCGGTCGTCAACAAGCCGAACAGCCTGCTGGCCAAAGTGGTCAATAAGGGCTTCATCGCCCTCGGGCCTGTCATAGGCCTGCTTGACCGTTACCCCGGCATCGCGAGCATAAACCTGCCGATCATACTGTACCCGTACGCGGTCCAACACGCGACCGGAATGAAAATGAATATCGGAAAAATGATTAAAATCGGCGAATACGGCTACAATCTGGAAAGGCACTGCAACAATATTCTGGGGCAGGAGGCTCACGCGGACACTCTGCCCGCGAGGCTGACCGGGGAAGAGCAGATTGAGGGAAATAAGAAATCGAAAGTGCCGCTTGACAAGATGCTGAAAAGCTATTACCGAATACGGGGTTGGAAAGACGGCGTCCCCAAAAAATCAAAACTGCGCTCCCTGGGCATTTCCGGTTACCCCGCGGCCATATTAAACGGGGAGGGATTGTCCGATGGCTGAAGTCAGCGTGAAGTGTTTCGGTGTTTTGCGGCTCGATTCAAAAATCGATACGGCTGCCGTCGACGCGGCGACGGTAGCGGAGTTGTTTCCTAAAGTCAACGAACTTATCGAGACGGAACTGGCCATCGGTTTTGACGACGCTCTGGTTTATATTAACGGGCTTCGCTGCAAATCCAAAAAACAAAAACTCAACGCCGGTGACGAGGTTTGGCTGCTGTCACCGGCGTCGGGCGGATAAACCTTATTGAATGGTGATTGTGACGATGGCTACACCGTTTTTTTCTGTGAACGAAAACTGGACCTTGGCTCCGCGCGTGTTATCGGCCGTGAATGTCATGTTCCCGTTCGCGTCAACCTCTTTGGCGTTTTTACTGAATCCGGCGCCTTTCAGTTTTCCCACATAGTCCGAATAATTTTTTTTAGTGACGTTTTTTAATGAAACGACGGCGCTCTTTTCAAACTCGCTGCTGTTGATGATACCGCCGAAATCCGCTTTGGGTATTTTCGCTATTAGACCGGTGACCGGCCACTCGCCCCCGACGACGGTGTTCCCGTAACGGCCTGTCATATATACGCCGTCTTTGCGGAACTCAACGGCGATATTCTCCTTTTTAAAATACTCCTCGACCGCTTCCTTTTGTTTCGCGTCGAAGTCGTATTTTCCGTTCCAGTCTTTTATCCCTGCCCGTTGAAACGCGGCGAGAATCCGGTTTTCGGGAACCTTTTCCGGTTTAGCGGTAACCGTCGCGGCCGCGGTCGTTGATACGGCGCCCGTTGTGCCGGTGCTCGTTTTATTGTCTTCGCCCGTGCCCGAGCAGGCGGCGAAAGCAACGGATAGAATAAGAATAAAAATCGTCAGAATAAAATATTTCATCATAATGCTGCCTGTTTGTACGGCCGCCGGGTTTTTGTGCGGCGGCCGTGTAGTTGAGTCTTGCCGTATAAAGCGTTTACGGCTGCTCTTCGCCGCCGGCATTGCCGTCTTCCGGGCCGGTTAGGGGAAGCCCTGTCTGCGTGTCAAACTTTGGCCGGGCGGGCGGCGTATAAGGGCCGGGAGCCGGAGGAGTGTAGGGCTCGGGAGGAGTATAAGGGGGCGGAGGAGAAGCGGCGTCGTTCGTGCCGCCGAAATTGACTTGGCTGAGTTTTTCGGTCACTTTGTCGGCGATACCGCCGATGACGGGAAGCTTGTAGTCGGAGTACTTGTAAGCCTTTAACGCGGACAACACCTGAAGGATTCCCAGTCCCACGGCGATAATCCAGGCAATGGCCGCGAATACGCTGGTCGCTGCCGCGGCCCTTCGCCAATCTTTGCCGTATTCCCCGGTCAAATAGTAGTCAAGAGTATTGTCCGGTGTCAGGGAACGGACGATGATTTTTCCGACAATGAACGCGATGAGAGAAAGAACGGCGCCGATAGCGTTCAGAATCAACGCCTGGACGGCATGGAACTTGACAAGCAGGCTTTTCTTCTCCAAGAAGTAGATGACGAGCGGAGCCAGCCAAGCGATGTACTTCAGGACCGGAATCATGCTGAGGACAACCGAGGCTGCGTAGCACGCCACCGCGATGTAATTGGCGTCCACATCACCGAGCGAGGATTTGTGGGGCGGATAGACTTTGTTTTGCATGTTGATCCCTCCTTAGTTCTTAGACCAAGTTAACCCGGGCCGGTTACCGTCTCACCCCGAAGGGTGATGGCAAATTGATCGCATATATATTATATACTATATTCCGCTTTTTTCAAGTTTATTTCCCAAGGGCAGGTATTTCGCCGGCGACCTCAAATTTCTTTCCTCTCATCCACAAAGAGGGGAAAATACGGGCCGTATAGCCGCCGCCGGCCGGAGAGAGCCATTCGTGCATCGGCAACTCCGGAAGGCCGAACGCGGCGAGGACAGCCATGATGACGCCGCCGTGCGTGACAATGACGGCGCTTCGGGTTCCGGTTGTTATCAAGCCGTTGACAATGGATGTGAAATTGCCGCAGACCCTCGCCGCGAATTCCTCGTTGCTTTCGCCAAACGGCGGGACGACATCCTTTTTGCCCGCGAGCCAGTCCGGGAAGAGGGGATGATCCGCAAGTTCGCCGGCTGTTTTGCCTTCAAATTCGCCGAAATTGTATTCAATCAGCCCGTTGATTACCAAAGGGCTCATCTGCGGATACAAGATGCGGGCGGTTTCGACGCATCTCGACAGAGGGCTGCTCAACAGCGCGTCGGCCACGGGATAACCGTTGCCGGCCGCCAGTTTTTCAAGCGCCGCGCGCCCTTCGGGGGACAGCGGCTCGTCGGTATGACCGATGTATCTCGACTCCGAATTCGCCTTTGTCGAGCCGTTGCGAATGAGGTGAACCAGATACGATTTCATGAAATCTCCAAATAGTTGTACGGAAGTTTGTTGATTTTTGACATATACAAAACCGGTTGCCCGGTTATATAATTCAATATACAATCTGTATAAATAGGGGTGCGCGATTTGGACGACAGTTTTTCTTCAAGAATGACCGAACTGCGGAAAGGCCTCGGCCAAAGCCAGAAAGAAGCGGCGGCCGGCTTGGGGATATCACAGGCTCTTCTTTCCCATTATGAAAAGGGAATCCGGGAATGCGGGCTCGCGTTTGTGGTCAAAGCCTCGGAGTATTACGGCGTGACCTGTGATTATCTGTTGGGAAGGAGCGCGAGCAGGCACGGGTTGAAGGAAAGCTCCGGGGATCTTCCGGACGACAATACACTGACCGCCATGACTCTGGTGCGCGCGTTCACGGCTGTTCGGGATAATCTGCACGGCCACAGCCCGAAATACGGCGATATTTTTGACAGGTTCTTTGCCATGAACCTTTACAGAATCCTTCTGGTCGGTGTGAAATCCGGTGAAATCCCCTATAGCTGGATTGGGGAGAACACACCTTTCGAGAACGAAGTATATTGGGAAGCGCTGGCGGGTCTATCCGCATTAATCCTAAACGCCGAAACGCTCACGGGCGCCGCCGAGGCAACCAAGCCCCCTTTGTGTGTAAAAACACTCGTCAGGGAGGTAGAAAGATTTTTCTGTGAACAGCTTGCCGACAGCCTTCCGATTCTCGAACACTACATCAGAGGCTGATTCAACAGTAAAACTCGGCGCCGTCGTCCAACCGGACGGCGGCGATTTTGTTCTCAAAACTCAGGTCGAGTGCCAAATGGTTGAACCGCCGGTAAACGCTGCCTTCACAAGCCGGGTCTATCCAGACGGTCGGCGTGTGGCCGGTCACGAGAATTTTGTCCTCGAAATACACCTTGGAATAGTCGGGCCTTTCGAAAAGAACTTCGTTCAAATCGTAATTATCGAGCTCACGGTCCGGCGAGAAATTTAAAAGCCCGGCGTGAACAAGCACATACTTGAGCCCTCCCGCTTCAACCTCTTCAACAAGCGTGAACTCACCGAGGTAGTCAAGAACCGCTTCGCGGTTGTCCGTATCAAGGGTTAAAAACTCCGCGAGACTTTTGTCGCCGCCGTTCTCCATCCACCAGCCAAACAGCTTTTTGGCTGTGCCGTCCAGGTAATCCTTAGCGCTGTCGCCGGGCTCGGCGTCAAGGAGCTGCGAAAGTATGGCGCAGCCGATATAATCATGGTTGCCAAGAAGGGGGATGACGTTTGAGCGGCAGGCCATGTCAAGCAAGAGCCCCATGGAGTCGCTGCCTCTGTCGATGACGTCGCCGAGGACATACATCGTGTCGGCGTTATTCAAGCCGGTTTTCTCAATGAGATTCAAAAAGCCTTCCCGATTGCCGTGCAAGTCAGCGGTTACATAAATCATTTCATCAAATCCTTGAATAGTTTCATATATTTTCTTGCCGAGTTGCCCCAGCTGTTGTCGCACTCGAGCGCGCGTCTGATGAGCAGCGCCCAGCCCTCCTTGTCACGGTACCCCTCGAGCGCCCGCCGGATAGCGCGCAGCATATCGGCGGCGTTGTAGCTCTTAAAGGTAAACCCGTTGCCCTTGCCGTCGCCGCTGTCTTTGATACTGTCTTTGAGGCCGCCCGTTTCGCGAACGACCGGTATCGCGCCGTAACGAAGCGCCAGCATCTGTGAAAGCCCGCAGGGTTCGCTTTTGGAAGGCATCAGGAAAATGTCGCAGCCGGCATAAATCTGCCTGGCCAGCGCCGGCACAAAACCGAGATGAAGGCCGATACGCCCGGGGTATTTCGCGGCGATTTCCTTGAAGAAGCTTTCGTACTCCCAATCGCCCGTGCCCAAAACAACCAGTTGAACGTCCGATGTGTTCATCAGCTCGTTGAGAACCGCTTTGACCAGGTCAAAGCCTTTATGGGATACCAGGCGTGATACAATGCCGATGAGGGGCGCGTTCGCGTCGGCGGGCAAGGCGAAACGTTCCTGCAGCGCGGCCTTGTTCCCGGCCTTCCCTTGCGGTTGAACCGCCGAGTAGCGAAACGGAATATCCTTGTCGGTCTCCGGGTTATACCCTTCGACATCGATGCCGTTTAGAATGCCGGTCAGTTTGCCGGAGCGAAGGCTCAGAATCGAGTCAAGGCCGTGGCTGTACCAGGGGTCGAGAATTTCCTTGGCGTAAGTCGGGCTGACCGTCGTAACCCTGTCGGCGCATTCGATGCCGCCCTTCATCAGGTTCACCGCGTTGTTATATTGCAGAAGGGAGGCATGGGATTCGGGTATACCGAGGACCTCGCTGAGCAGTTCCCGGCCGTAAATGCCCTGGTATTGTATATTATGAATAGTCAGCACCGTCTTTATGTCTTTATATTCCTCTCGATTGGCGTATAAGACCGAACGGTAGACCGGGATCAGAGCCGTCTGCCAATCGTTGCAATGAATGATGTCGGGCTTGTAACCGATATGGGGGATAATTTCCAAAACCGCGCGGGAAAAAAACGCGAAACGCTCGGCGTCGTCGTAGTGGCCGTAGATTTCATCGCGTTTGAAATAGTATTGGTTGTCGAGCAGATAGTAAATCACCCCGCCGCTTCTCGCCTCATAAATCCCGCAGTACTGCCGGCGCCAGGCGACGGGCACCGAGATGTGTGTGATGAATTTCATATCCGCAAGCAGATCTTTATCAATCTTACTGTAAAGGGGAAGTACTATACGGCAACCGACAAGCCTCTTGCGCAAGGCTTGCGGCAAAGAACCGGCCACATCCCCCAAACCGCCCGTCGCGATGAACGGCAGCGCTTCGCTGACCGCGTAAAGCACTTTCATAATACGATCCTTTCTCTATATGACAATCCCTTTGCCGACGAAAACCGGAAAGTTCGGCGCTCCCATCAGCGTTTTGCGCGGTTTGATGACCGCACCTTTATCGGTGATGACACAGTTGAGTTCCGCGCCGTCTCCGATGAATGTGTCCTGCATAATGATCGAATTCTTCACTTTCGCGCCTTTGCCGACGCGAACCCCGCGGAACAATATGCAGTTTTCCGCCTCGCCGTCGATGACACAGCCGTCGGCCACCAGCGAATTGCGCGCTTGCGAGCCCAAGCCGTATATCACCGGCATATCGTCCCTCGTCTTGGTGTAAACGGGCCTTTCCGGCGCGAACAGCGCGCCGCGGTTGCGACCGTCGAGCAGCTCCATACTGATATCGTAATAGCTTTGCAGGCAGTCGAGGGTTCCGGCGTAGCCGGTGGTTTCATAACCGAATATTTTCAAATTGCCGATGTTCCTCTGGACGATGTCCCTTTCAAAATCGTTCATGTGCAGGCTTGACGCTTCGGCAATCAGCCTCTCAAGCAGAGACTTTCTCATCACAAAAATGTTCAGCGAATAGTCCGTGTCTTTTTGCGTATTCCGGTTGAGCGCCGCCTCGGTTATCCGACCGCTTTCGTCCATGGTGAACGCCATGACATCGTCGAGGTTCGGCACGGTCCCGCGTTTGTAGGCGATGGTGATATCCGCCCCCGTTTTATCGTGCGCGGCATACAGTTTTTCAAAATCCAGGTTGCAAACTACATTGCAGTCGCACATGACGACATATTCCTCGTTCGAGCGCGCGAG
Source organism: Clostridiales bacterium (assembly GCA_036834305.1). Lineage (GTDB taxonomy): Bacteria > Bacillota > Clostridia > Oscillospirales > Acutalibacteraceae > UBA1447. Next base: position 3,930 of record DAITOC010000002.1, on the reverse strand, counting down.
AAAGCCGAGGCTGCCCTGAATGGCCTCAATGCGGCAACGGTATACGCCGCCCGACGAGGCGCTTGAAAACGGCGGCAGGATGAAGAGCCCCTCGCGTTTTCGCGAAAGGTCCCATGGTTTGCCGGTGCCCAAATGATCCATAAGGGAACGGTAGTTGCTCTTGGTTATGACGCCTACTTTCTGAATGCCGCTGTTAACCATGTTCGAAAGAGCGAAATCGATGAGCCGGTAGCGGCCGCAGAACGGTACAGAGCCCATGGTGCGCAGGTTGGTCAGTTCATGCAAAGCGGAGTCGTAAGCGTTGGAATAGATCAAGCCTAAAATATTGTTGCCTCTCACCGGTCTTCCCCCTTTATATCGTTGTCAATCATCGCCATGGGGGGAACTTTCGCGCCCCGCCCAACCGTCACGCCGGGCCCCACGACGGCTACGCCCCATTCCTCGAGGTTCTTCATATCCTCGGGGCGTTCCCCGATGACCGCGTTTTCTTCCACGGCGGCGTTTTCGGCGACGATGGCGTATTGGACGACCGCTCCGGTCTTGATGACCGTGTTGGGCATAACGATGGAGTCGCGAATGACGGCGCCCTTTTCCACTTTCACATTCGGGAACAGCACCGAGAAATCCACCGTGCCCTCAACAAGGCAACCCTCCGACACCAGGGAGTTCTGCACCTTCGCGTCCGCGGAAATGTAATGTGGAGGCGCCTCGGGCCCGTGCGAGAATACCCGCCAGGATTCGTCGTTTAAGTTAAGGTTCACCTTCGGGTTGAGCAGATCAAGGTTGGCCTCCCACAGGCTGTCAATAGTTCCGACGTCCTTCCAATAGCCGTCGAACGGGTAACCGAACAACCGCTCCTTTCTCATGTGCATCCGCGGAATCAGGTCTTTGCCGAAATCGTTGCTCGAGTTGCGGTCGCGCTCGTCCTCGAGGAGGTATTGCCGCAGCTTGTTCCATGTGAAGGTATAAACGCCCATCGAGGCCTTATTGCTGCGCGGGTTCTCCGGTTTTTCCTCAAACTCGGCAATGGAGCCGTACTCGTTCAAGATCATCAGCCCGAATCGCGAGGCCTCTTCCCAGGGCACCTCGAGCGTCGCGATGGTGCAGTCGGCCTGCTTTTCCTTATGATAAGCGAGCATTTTCGAATAATCCATTTTGTATATGTGGTCGCCCGATAAAATCAATACGTATTCCGGGTCGTACCGGTCAATGAAATTGATGTTTTGGTAGATGGCGTTCGCGGTGCCCTTGTACCATTCCGTCGCGTTAATCTGCTGGTAAGGCGAGAGAATATGCACCCCGCCGCTCATGCGGTCAAGGTCCCAGGGCTGGCCGTTGCCGATGTAGTCGTTGAGCTCAAGCGGCTGGTACTGCGTGAGAACCCCGACGGTGTAAATGCCGGAGTTGACGCAGTTGGAAAGAGGGAAGTCGATGATCCGGTATTTGCCGCCGTATGGTACGGCCGGTTTGGCGATGTTTTTCGTCAGCACACCCAGGCGGCTTCCCTGCCCGCCGGCGAGCAGCATCGCGATACACTCTTTTTTTTGAGGCATGGCTATCTCCATTCCGCCGCGACCGCGGCTTTATTGGTCTATACGGGCTTCTTCACGCGCTTTTTTTCTTCGCTGTGCTTAAGAAACAATACGGAAAGTCCGGCAAGGTCAAGCTCGATGCTGTTTTCGCGGCCATGAAAGGGGATCGGTTTTGAATGGACGGCACGGGTTGTGCCTGAGCCCGAGCCCCCGAACTCGGCGAGATCGGAGTTGAACAGGACCTCGTACCTACCCTCGCGCGGCACGCCGATGGCGTATTTGGCGCGCCGGACGGAGGTAAAGTTCAACACGGCGATGATTTCTTCGCCGCTTTTATCACGGCGCAGGAAGGCGATGACCGAATTGTCGGCGTCGTCGCCGCTGACCCACTCGAAGCCCTCCCAGGAATCGTCAATTTGCCACAGCGCCGGCGTTTCGATATAGAAACGATTGAGCGCGGCGGTGTAGTCTTTGAGGAGGCGGTGGCTTTCGTAACTCAGCAGCAGCCAGTCGAGTTCCTTCTCAAAATTCCACTCGATAAACTGGCCGAATTCCTGCCCCATGAACAAAAGCTTCTTGCCGGGGTGGGCGGTCATATAAGCGAGGAATACCCGCATGCCGGCGAATTTCTCCTCGTAGGAGCCCGGCATTTTGTCAATCAGAGACCGCTTGCCGTGAACCACCTCGTCGTGGGAAACCGGGAGGATAAAGTTTTCGGAAAACGCGTAGAAAAACGAAAAGGTCAAACAATTGTGGTTGTACTTTCTCGAAAGGCCGTCAAGCGAAATGTACCGCAGGCTGTCGTTCATCCAGCCCATGTTCCATTTGAAGTTAAAGCCGAGGCCCCCCTCGTAAACCGGCCAGGTTACTTTCGGCCAGGCGGTGCTCTCCTCGGCGACCATCATCACGCCCGGGAATTGCCCGAATACCGCTTCGTTGAGTTTTTGTAAAAACTCCGCCGCTTCAAGATTTTCATTGCCGCCGTCGGCGTTCGGCCTCCAGCCGCCCTTTTCGCGTCCGTAGTCGAGGTACAGCATCGAGGCGACCGCGTCCACCCGCAACCCGTCGATGTGGTACTTTTCAAACCAGAAGCAAGCGTTGGAAATCAGGAAGCTGCGCACCTCGTTGCGGCCGTAGTCAAACACTTTGGTGCCCCACTGCCGGTGCTCGCCCTTGAGCGCGTCGGCGTATTCGTAGCAGGCCTCCCCGTCAAATTCCGCGAGGCCGTGCGCGTCTTTGGTGAAATGCGCGGGCACCCAGTCGAGGATGACGCCGATGCCGTTCCGGTGGCACTCATCGACAAAAAACATAAAATCCTTCGGCTCGCCGTAGCGGGAGGTCGGCGCGAAATACCCCGTCGCCTGGTAGCCCCAGGAGCCGTCGAACGGGTATTCCCCCAATGGCATTAGCTCGATGTGCGTGTAGTGCATTTCTTTCACATAAGGGATAAGCTGCTCGGCCAGCGCGCGGTAGGAAAGCACCTTTCCGTCGGCGTACCGCCGCCAAGAGCCGGCGTGAACCTCATAGACATTGACCGGCGAGGCATATAGCACGGCCGATTTTCGCTTCTCAAGCCACTCCGCATCGCCCCAGGCGTAACCGTCGAGTTCATAGAACTTTGTGGCTGTTCCCGGCCGGGTCTCGGCGTGAAAGCCGTAAGGGTCGCTTTTGAGGCGTTTCCGGCCTTTGGCGTCGGTGACGCAGTATTTGTAATTGTCAAACCGGCGGAAGCCCTTGACAAAACCCTCCCAAACGCCCCCGCCGCTGATCTTTCGCATCGGGTTCTTTTCCGTATTCCACGCGTTAAAATCCCCCGTAACGGTAACACGCGCGGCGTGAGGCGCCCATACGCGAAAAACAACCGACGAATCCGGCAGGCGGTGAGAACCCAAAAACTCATAGGCTTTATAATTGTTCCCGGCATGAAACAGATAGACCGGGACATCGTGTCCGCTCAAAGGGGGCCGCCTTTCATTAGAAATTCCTATTCTTATAGGAAGATTATAGCAAACTACGGTCTCCATTACAAGCGGTTTTTGACTATATTCATCAAAACATTGTGAGAATGTGCGGCGTTTGTTTGTGTATTTTGTTGAAGTTGCCTTTTTGGGATGTGTTGAATGGCCGCGGCGGGTGTGATACAATTATAAAACGAGAAAAAGCAGAAAGGGATGCGTGCTATGCTGCCGGCGATATTTCAAAAAATACTCGGCGTTTTTTTGGCGGCCGCGGCCGTCTTGTCAAGTTTTTTCGGCTCCTTGTTCAAGCAAACCCCGCCGGAGGCGGCGCGCCCGGTCGTAACGGGTACCTTTATGCAGGGCTGGGCTTTTAAAAACTTCGATACCGGCGCCATCGGCAGGCACTTCGACTGCCTGCTCGAGGCGGGTATTGACACCGT
>DAITOC010000001.1:0-44652 GCA_036834305.1 Clostridiales bacterium | reverse complement strand
CCTGTCTTTTTCATGACAAAATTCGTCCTAAAAAAATCGTCTTCTGACCTTTCTTCCATATTATACCATATAAATTCCCGTATGTCAATAGAATTTTTTGTTATGGCTTAAAAATAACAGAAAGCAGGCAAACATCCCTCCAACTTTTCAAACACAAATTTTATAATCTGTGTGCGGTAAAAAAATCGGTACGGCCGAGTAAACAGCCGCACCGGTTTTTTAAAATTATTAATGAGTCAGCGCAAGCCCCAGTCAGAGAAACCCCTCGGCCCCCAATACTCATAAAGCGCGTCACTGAGGAACTTGCATATCACCAGGTAAGTTTCCTCCTTGCGGGTATCCGCCGGGGGATTTCGCACGCCGATTTTTATCAGGATGGCGAAGAGCCTTGCGCGCGCGGCCTCATACGCGTCATAGTCCACGACGGTGTTGTTCATCATCGCCTCCGCCTGCTCGATGGCGGCCTGCAACTCGGCGGCGTCCTCGGGCGCGAGGGTGCTTTGGTCGACACCCTTGGCCTGGGCGATATCCCCCCAGAAGCCCCTCGCCTCGCGGCCGACGTTAAACTGCGGGTAACGGTCCGGGCAGGAATACACGGAGGTGATGTCGTTTGACAGCAGCAGTTCGGTCGCGAGCATGATGATGACGTCGTTGCGCCCCGTGCCCTCGTGGTGCTGGTTTTTGAAATACCAGGTGTGGTCGGGCAGCAAGCCGGTCGAGGCGTCGACGATGCGCTCGGGCGACATATGGTTGTGCGCGGGGTTCGAGCAATGGGTGTTTTGCTGCGTGTAATCGTCGGGCAGCGGCGTATCGGGCAGGGCGGATGTCGAGCCCATGGAGGTGGAATCGAGAGGAATGACGCCGTCGGAATTGCATTCGTCCCAGGAGCCGGCGATCATATACAGCGGATAGTTGTAGTCGACGATGTCGAAAACGCCGATGCCGCGGTCGATAAGCTTTTGAATATTCTCATCGGAATCGAGCTGCGCCTGGTGATACAGGTCGGTCTGCCGTTTGATTTCGGCATGTTCGGGCCCCGAAAGGTGCATTTCGACGGCTTTAGAATAGTAGGCGTCGGGTACCAGGCTCCACATAACGGTGCAATTGACGAGCACATTCTGCGTCAGCGCGGGCAGCGCTTTGTCAAGGATGGCGTGAATGACATTTTTGGGCAGAAGCCTTAACAGGATGTTGATCAGGTAGCCCAAATAGCCGTCGATAAACGACGGGAACATATCGCGGTAAAGGCTTTGGTCGTCAAGGCTTAAATTGCCCGTGTACACATCGCCGATGATGTTGCTGCCGTCGAGAGCCGGCACGATGAACACGACCCGGTTGAGGTCGTCGTACACCTGCGGGTAGTATTCAAGCAGGGAGTTGGCGATGGTTCCGCCGAGGCTGACGGGCACGAGGTTGACCTTGTCGTGGCCCGTTTCCCGCTTCACCTGTTGAATGTATTGATACAATTCCTCGGCCGTCGAGAGGTTGTTGCCAAAGGAGTTGTAAGCGAAGTAATACAAGTGGTCCTCGCCGGCTTCCTGCGTGAAAAAGTCCAGGCGCATACAGCTGTAAATGAATCTCTTTTCCGCTTCGCTGCAGCGCGCGACGCTGTAGGGGTAACGGACAAGCTCGATGTTGTTTATCGCGTTGCCGTCCGGGCCGGTGGACAACGGCGCGAACACGGTGTTGATCACTTCCGCGGCTTTGTCCGAAAGGCCGGCGTCTCTCTGAAGAAGAACGGATTTCACCAGCGGGGCGGCAAGGCTTTGCGTAACATAGTCCATATCGACATACGGCGGCCAGGCGGTGACCTCCTTGCCGTCTTTATCCAAAATGCGGTTGCCGTTGTCATCGAGAGCGTAGACTTCCGACTGGCCGATGCCGTGGATAACAATAGCCGGGCAATGGCCGCATTGGCCGCCGCAGTCGGTCAGGCAGCCGTCATCGGCCGTCTTTTTCGCTCCCGCGGGGGTTGCCTCAGCCGGCGCAAGCAGGGCTTTCTCCGCTTCCTCAACCGTCACCGCCGGCGTGGCGGCACCCTTGCCGGCGCTTGCCAGGACGGCCGCGGCCGGCGCGCCGCCGAGCAGCCGCACACCGGTGCCCGAAACCGCAGCCGAGGTGAAAAGCGCAAGCGCCAGCAGCAAGGAGACTGATCGCAGCAGGTTCTTTTTCATGGAATACGACGTCCTTTCAAAAAACAATGGCTTATAAAGACGCTTCGCCGGATGTTTGTCCGACCGTCAACCCAATAAATTATAACCCCTGCCTGTTCAAACCGTCAACCGGAAAACAGGAAATCCGGTTTTATTGTGCAGGAATAAAGCAAGTATCAAGTGAAAAGTTACGCGACAAATGAGTCAACTTCTCAATGAAAGGCAGCCGTCACAATGGTGACGGCTGCCGCTGTTCTTGAGTCCGCTATCCGTTGACCGCTATTTCAGGTTCCAATCCGAAAACCCGCGCGGGCCGTAGTACTTGTACATCGCGTCGCTGAGCAGTTTGCACACGGCCGCGGCGATTTTTCCCGGCGTTTCATCCTTCCGCGCCGGTCTTGCCCCGATTTTGATCATAATATTCTCAAGCCGCTCGACGGACGAGGTAAATTCCTCATACACGACGACCGTGGTTTCAAGCATCGCGTCGCATTGCGCGATGGCACCGGCGAGTTCCGCCGCGTCCTCGGCGCTCAATGTGCTTTGGTCGATCGATTTCGCCGCGGGCAGCAGGTCGTTGCGCAGCCCCTTCGTTTCGCGGCCGACATTGAACTGCGGGAAGCGTTCGGGCATCGAATGGACATCCATGAGGTTGTCGTACAGCAGAATTTCGGTGGCGAGTTTCATAATCACATCGTTGCGTCCCGTTCCCTCATGGTCCTGGTTATAGAAATAGAAGGTCGTTTCGGGCAGAACGCCGGTCGACGCGTCGACGATGCCGTCGGGCGAGATGTGGTTATGCTGCCCGGGCGCCGAACAATAGGTGTCCTTCTGCGTGTAACCGGCCGGCAGCGGTTCGTTGATGCGCCCGCTCGTCGCGCCGAGGGATTCCGAGTCGAGGTGGATCAGGCCATCGCCGTTGTGCGTTTTGCTCGAAGGCACAAAGGAATACAGCGGGAAATTGTAATCGACCACATCGTAGACCCTCACGCCGCTGCCGGTGAGTGCGAGGATGTTCGCCCGCGAGTTGACCTGGGCGCGGTGGAAAATATCCGTCTGCCGCCGCACTTCGGCGTGCGCGTCGTCCGACAGGTATTTTTCGGCCAGTTCGTCGTAATCCCCGCTTGGCACAAGCCCCCACAGCATGGTGCAGTTGACGAGCATGACGTCGCGCAGCTCGGCGACGATTTTGTCAAGAAGATCAAGCAGGATTTGTTTCGGGATAATCCGAATCGCGATGTTTATAAGATAGGAATAGTATTCGTAATCCATCAAAGAGGGAAGAAGGTCGCGGTAGAGCATCTCGTCATCGGTGCTCAGTTCGCCTTTGTACAAATCCCCCACGAGCCTCGAGCCGTCCAAAGCCGGTACGATGAAGACGACTTCGCTGAGGTCGTTTTTGACCTGGGGATATTCCTGGATCAGCGTGTTGAAGACGGTGCTGCCAAGGCTTATCGGCACGAGGTTGACTTTGCTGTGGCCGGTTTCGCGCTTGACCTGCTGAATCATGTTATACAGGTCTTCGGCAATGTCCAGATGGTTGCCGAAGGAGTTGTAAGCGAGAAAATAGAGATGGTCCTCCCCGGCGACTTTGGTATAGTCCTGCAGCGGGATGGTTCTGTATATGTAATCGCGTTCCTCCGGCGTGCAGGCCGCCACGCTTTGCGGAAAGTCGACCACCTCGAGGTTGCTGACGGGCTGCGCGTCCAAACCGATCGCGCTTTTTTCGAGCGCCTTCCCGACCGTTTCGGCGGCGTAATCGGTGAAGCCGTCGTCCCTCTGCGTGATAAGCATTTTAGCCAATGGCAAAACAAGAGCCTTGATCAAATAGTCGGTGTCGATCATGACCGGCCAGGCGGAGATGTCGTTCCCGTCTTCGTCCTTGGCGCGGTTGCCGTTTTCGTCGAGCAGGTAGACATCGGATTGCCCGATGCCGGGGATGACGATGCTCGGGCAATACTCGCAGTCCCCGCCGCACCCGGCCGGATCACTGTTTTTCGTGCTTGCCTTAGCGGCTGCCGGAGCTTGTGCCGTTTTTCCGTCCGTCAGCAATTCCGCTGCTTCTTCAAAAGTTGACACGGTCGAAACCGCGCCGCTTTTCGCGGCTTTCGCCTCGACGCCGCCCGCGGCCGCCGGCAACGCCGGCCTGCCGGCGCTCAACACCACGGCGGAAAATACCATGGCGAGAGAGAGCAAAACGGATGTCAGCCTCAAACAATTCTTTTTCATCGCGCAAGCCCCGTTTCTTAAATTTTGATTATAAAAAACCGGGTAAACATTCCGGTTTTGAAGCGGGTAAACGGCGCCGGTCGCCAATATCTATTGTAATTCAAAACGGCCGCCAATGTCAACTGCCGCCGGGGTCTTCGGGCCCTTGCCGGCGGTCAGGCCTTCGCCGGGCTGACTTCCGCCGCGGTCAAGGGCACCGAGCGCTTTTCTTCTTTGACAAACCGGCTGAACTGCGGATAAACGGGGTTGTCGAAAACACCGCCGAGGCTGTCGTCTTTCAGCAGGGTATAGGCGATTTCCAAAAGCGTGGCGTTGACGGCGGCCTCCTCGTGCTCCATATCGCGGAAATACCAGGTTGTGTCCGGCATCGCCCCGCAGGAGGCGTCGACCATGTTGTCCGTCGACAAATGGTTGTGCGCCGGGTCGGCGCAGCGGAGGTTTTGCTGCTTGTAACCGGCCCCGAGCGTTTCGCCGAGAGGCGCGATATGGGCGCCCATCGAGCACGACGCGGTATGGACGACCATGTCCGAACTGACCTTTGAGGAATTGACGGCTTTAAAAAGCTGCTTGTTGTAGCCGCACAGGCTGAAGAACTCGACGCCGCGATCCCCGCCTTTGGCGACCAGGGCGGGGAAATCCGCGCGCACGCGCCAATAGCGGTCCGTTTCTTCCTTCAGTTTTTTGTGGGCAGGGTCTGAGAGGTATTTTTCGCTCAGCATCGGGTATTCGGCCGCCGGGACGAGCCCCCACATCGTCGAGGAGTTGATAATGGCGGTTTTCACGAACGCGTCGATAATGGAAAGGACAAACTTTCCGATAACCTTTTTGGGGATATACGCCGCGATCTTGTTGACTTTTTCCGCTTGTTTTCCGCCGAGAAGCTCCTTGAACAGGGTTTCGTAATCCTCCCAGGCAACTTCGCCTTTCATAATATCTGACACAATGACGGAGCCGTCGAACGCCGGCACGAGGCCGACCACGCGGTGGATGTCGCCGTCGTCCCCGTAGGTGTCAAGGTACGCCGTGGTGATGGTTCCCCCCAGGCTGACCGACGCGAGGTTGACCTTGTCATGGCCGGATTTTTTCTTCGCCATCTTGATGAAGTCGCGAAGGCGGCCGACGGTGTCCTTTGTGTTGCCGATGGGCGTGAACGCGAAATAAAACACATGGTCTTCCCCGATGGTGTCCGCGAGGGGTTTGAAGGGGAGCATCCGGTATATAAATTTGCGGTCTTCCTCTTTGAGTTCCGAAAGGGGCCCGTCGTAGGTTTCAACCTCAATCTTATGCTTAAAGGTGCCGTCCGGGTAACTCGAAAGAACATCGAGGGCCTCCGCGATCGCTTCGCCCGCCCTTTTCGAGAAACCCATATCCCGCCGGAACAGCATCATCCGCAGCGCGGGGCCGATCAGGGCGTTCTTGAGTTTCTTTGTTGCCGCGGCGTCAATGTCCGGCGGCCAGGCCTTCCGAAGCCGGTCCCCCTTTTCGTCGACCTCAAAAGCCTTGCAGTCACCGATACCCGGGATGATAATGGTCGGGTAACAGCCGCATTCGCAGGTATATTCCATCGTTAAAACCCCTCTTTGGCGTTTTTACGGAAAAGCGGGTAAAACCCCGCGCCGCCGGTATTCGCGTTCGAGTTAAGCGTAACACAGCGCCCGCGCTTTTTCAAGGCAAAGCCTCAATTTATTCCTGTTTAACCGCCCCCGCCGTTGCCTTATCGCCTGCAGCGCCGTTGACGGAATGCGGGCGTTGTGATAGCATACAAACACAACTGCGATTTTGAAACGAAAGAGGGCGCCGGCCATGCCGTTTGCTTTGAAAAAATGGTGGAGTCTGCTCACCGCCGTGCTTTTGCTGGTTGCCGCCGCGGCGGATAACCCCCAGGGAAAACCCGAAGGCGCCCGCCTGACCGGCAGCCGCTCCTATTTATTGTTCGAAGCGCTCACGCGCGGGCAGGGTGTCGCGACGGACGGGCAGTTCTTCTATTTCAGCGGCAACTATTTCCTCAACAAAACCGACATCGAAACGAACAAAACCGTCGCCGAAAATCCCTTGGCCATTCCGCCCGCGCTGCTGCTGAAGGGCGGCAATCACATCGGCGGCATCGCGTATTATGACGGGACGATTTATGCCCCCATCGAGGACGGGCCCGATTATTTGCACCCGTATATCGCGCTGTTCGACGCCGAAACTTTACGCTACACCGGCGTGTGTTACGAACTGCCCCGGGAACTGCATATCGAGGGCGTGCCCTGGTGCGCCGTCGACGCCGAACGGGGATACCTGTACACGGCCGAGTGGTCGAACGCTAAGGCGCTCAACGTGTTTTCCCTCGTGGATATGCGCTTTGTCAAAACCGTTCCGCTTTCCATGACGCTCGACCGCATTCAAGGCGCCGTGATGTATGACGGCATTCTTTATCTTTCCGACGATTTCGGCACCAAAACGGTGTATTCCCTCAACCCGGAAACGGGCGAGGCGGCCGTGGCGTTCCGCCGCAATGTCAACCCCGAAAACGAGGCGGAAAGTTTGACCGTTTTGCCTTCGCCCGGCGGGCCGGTGTTTTACGTCATGGATATCGGGCCGAAGCGGTTTAACATGACACTGCGGGAATATATGCTTGATACGGCCGCTTAGCGCGGAAATGTAAAGAGGCGGGCGCCGAGCGCCCGCCTCTTTTTCTGTCTTCACCGCGACGTCTCCGGACCGAGCACCTTTTTGCTCACCTGCCGGATTACCCTGTCGTTTTCGGTGACCGGGTACGCCGAGGCGTGTTTCGCGATATCCTCGTCAAATTCGTCGCCTTTCAGCGCCTTCAAACATTCCGCGCGGTACTCGTTGTAGGTCGCCTCTTCATTGCCGAACGGCTCTTCCCTGACGACAAGGAAGAGGTAGCCGTCGAACTCGAGCACCGTGGGAAAACCTGTTTTCAACGCTGCAACGGCATCGTAAAACCCCTCCGGGTAAGAGTTGTCGCCTTTTTTGATCACCGTCGTGCCGCTTCTGCCTTGAGAGTAACTCTGTTCCGCGGCGAATTCCAGCCCGACGGATTCGAAACTTTTCCCGTCGGCCACATCGACGGCCATCGCGTCAAACCTGGACTTGAGGGCGTTTTTTTCCGTGTCTGTCAGCGGTACCGTTTTGCCGTCCTCGTCGGTTTTGGTCAGATAACCGTTGATCGCCCGGAAGGCGATATAGTTTTGTTCGTAGTAAGCCCTCGCCTCTTCCTCGCCGACCGCTTTCAGGCCGCCCGTGTCGTAGAATTTGAGGAAAAGGGCCTTTTCAGCAGCGGCGCAGCCCTCGATTTTTGCGAGTGTCTGCTTTGAGACGCCGATGGTCTCGTAGTGGTGCGAAAACAGGCGCCAACGGCTGTTGACAGCCTGCGAGACAGAGATTTTGTCCTCAAAACCAAGGTTCATTCCCAGCTGAGAAAACAGCGAATTGACAGCCACATATTCGGCGCAAAGCTGCGCGGCTTTTTCATGAAGCTTGCCTTCGGCGGGCGACAACACGAGGCCGTAGGCGGCCGGTTTGGAATGAACCTTATCCAGATAATACGCGTAGACCTCCGGCGGCACTTCGGCGCCTTCGACAGTCAGCGCGTACGCGTTTTTTGAAGAGCAGGAGGAGAGCGCCAGGCAAAACAGGCAAACCGTCAGAAGCGGGCATACTACTTTTCGTAACACTGCTTTTTTACCCTCCTTCGCCTTGGCGGCCGACAGCCCGGCAAAAACCGTTCGCCGGCGGGGAACCGTATTTTACCCCGTCAGAGTATAGCATGGATTCCGGGCTTTTTCAATCCGTCGGCGAATAACTTGCTCTTGCAATATTCCGACTCGTGTTATACAATGTTTTGGCAGTTTAATTTATCAAGCAGAAAACGAAAGGATGTCTTGTATGAACGTGCTGAACAAAAAGACCATCGAGGATATAAACGCAGCCGGCAAGCGTGTGCTTGTCCGCTGCGATTTCAATGTCCCCATTAAGGAAGGTAAAATCAAAAGCGATAAACGAATCGTCGCCTCCCTGCCCACCATTGAGGATCTGCTCAAAAACAACGCGAGAGTCATTCTCTGCTCCCACCTCGGCCGCCCCGCGGGGACCGGCTATGAGGCCGAATTTTCATTGGCTCCCGTCGCGGCCCGCCTGGCCGAACTTCTCGGCAAAGAAGTTAAAATGGCCGCCGACGTCATCGGCGAAAGTGCCAAATCGCTCGCCGCGTCCCTGAAAGACGGCGAAGTGATGCTGCTGGAAAATGTTCGTTTTGACAAGCGCGAAACGAAAAACGACCCCGCCCTTGCCAAAGAGATGGCTTCCCTCGCCGAAATTTTCGTCAACGACGCGTTCGGCTCGGCCCACAGGGCCCATTGCTCGACCGTGGGCGTCGCCGATTATCTCCCGGCGGTTTGCGGTTACCTGATTCAAAAAGAAATTCAGTTCATGGGCGGCGCTCTCGAAAACCCGAAGCGCCCGCTCGTCGCGATTTTGGGCGGAGCCAAGGTGTCCGACAAAATCGGCGTCATCAACAACCTGATTGAAAAAGTCGACACGCTGATTGTCGGCGGCGGCATGGCTTATACCTTTTACGCCGCGAAGGGCTGGGGTGTCGGCACCTCCCTCCTCGAAGAGGATAAAATCGGACTGGCGGCCGAAATGATGGAAAAGGCGCAGGCCAAGGGCATCCGGTTCCTTCTTCCGGTCGACAACGTCATCACCAAAGAGTTCAGCGCGGAAGCCGAATACAAAACCGTCAACGCCAATGAAATTCCCGAAGGTTGGATGGGGATGGACATCGGCGAAAAAACCAGGGCGCTGTTCGCCGACGCCGTCAAAGGCAGCGGCACCGTAATTTGGAACGGGCCCATGGGCGTCGCCGAGTTTGACAACTTCGCGAAGGGCACGCTGGCCATCGCGACCGCGGTTGCCGAATCGGGCGCCATTTCGATTATCGGCGGCGGGGACTCCGCGGCGGCGGTCGAAAAACTCGGCTTCGCGCAGAAAATGTCCCATATCTCGACGGGCGGCGGCGCTTCGCTCGAGTTTCTTGAGGGTATCGAGCTGCCGGGTATCGCCGCGCTAAACGAAAAAGAATAAATAATCCGTCAACCGGGAAAAAAAGCCAGGGGGCGGCATTTTATGCCGCCCGTTTGCCTGTAAGAGGAAAGGATCGAAACCATGAATAAAAGTCTGCGCAAACCGGTTATCGCCGGCAACTGGAAAATGAACAATAACCCCGCTCAAGCCGCCGCTCTCATCGAACAGCTCAAACCCCTCGTCAAAGACGCCTCGTGTGAAGTGGTCGCCTGCGTGCCTTACATCGACCTTCACGCCGCGCTGAAGGCTGCCGAGGGCACCAATATTCAAATCGGCGCCCAGAACTGCCATTGGGCGGCAAGCGGCGCGTTCACCGGTGAAATTCCTGCGGCTATGCTCAAGGAACTCGGCGTTCCCTATGTGATTATCGGCCACAGCGAACGCCGCCAGTATTTCGGGGAAACGGACCTGACCGTCCGCGACAGAACCCGCGCGGCGCTCGACGCCGGCCTGAAGGTCATCCTCTGCGTCGGCGAATTGAAGGAGCAGCGGCTGCGGAATATCACCGCGGAAGTCGTCCGCATGCAGACGAAACTGGCCCTCGAGGGGGTCACCGAAAAAGAACTCGAAAACATCGTCATCGCTTACGAACCGGTATGGGCCATCGGCACGGGCCTGACCGCAACGCCCGAACAGGCCAACGAGGTCAATTTGCTCATCAGGCAGTTGATCGCCGAACTTTACGGTAAAGCGGCCGCGGACAAAACCGTCATTCAATACGGCGGCTCCATGAACGAGAAAAACGCCGGGGAACTGCTGGCCATGCCGGATATCGACGGCGGCCTCATAGGCGGCGCTTCCCTTGCCGCCGAAAAATTCGCGGCGATTGTCACCGCCACAAAACAGTAAACGGAGATCGTTATGAAAAAACCGATTTTGTTATTGATTATGGACGGGTTCGGCATGAACCCCGAAACCAAAGGCAACGCGATTGTCGCCGCGAAAACACCGAACCTTGACCGCCTGATGAACAACTGCCCGATGACGCAAATCGGCGCGTCGGGCATGGATGTCGGCCTGCCCGACGGGCAGATGGGCAACAGCGAGGTCGGCCACACGAACATCGGCGCGGGAAGAGTCGTCTACCAGGAACTGACAAGGATATCAAAATCGATCAAGGACGGCGATTTTTTTCAAAACCCGGCCTTCCTCGGTGCTGTCGAAAACTGCAAAAAACACGGCTCCGCCCTGCACCTGTGCGGCCTCCTCTCCGACGGCGGCGTCCACAGCCACAACACGCACCTGTACGCCCTGCTTGAGCTCGCCAAAGCCAAAGGGCTTGACAAGGTGTTCGTCCACTGCCTCATGGACGGCCGCGATGTCCCGCCGACCTCCGGCAAGGATTATCTCGCGCAGTTAACGGAAAAACTCGGGGAAATCGGCGTCGGCAAAATTGCGACCGTCGCGGGGCGCTACTACGCGATGGACAGGGAAAAACGCTTCGAGCGCGTGGAAAAAGCCTACCGCGCCATGACCGCCCTCGATGCCCCCCGCTTTCAAAACGCCGTGGATATGGCGGAGGCTTCTTACGCGCGAGATGTTACCGATGAGTTCATCGTACCCTGCGCGGCCGAAGACGCCGAGCCCGTGCGCGCGAACGATTCGTTCATCTTCTTCAATTTCCGCCCCGACAGGGCCAGGGAAATCACAAGGGCTTTTGTTGACGACGCTTTCGACGGGTTCGCGCGGGGGGAAAGGCTGCCGTTGTATTATGTGTGCATGACGCAGTACGACGCGGCGATGCCGAATGTCGAAGTCGCCTACAAACCGCAGAATGTCGAGAGGCCGCTCGGGGCGGTTTTCAGCGAAGCAGGCCTGCGGCAGTTGCGAATCGCCGAATACACGAAATACGCCCATGTCACCTTTTTCCTCAACGGCGGCGTCGAAAAAGTCTACGAAGGCGAAGACAGGATCATGATCGACTCGCCCGATGTGCCGACCTACGATTTAAAGCCCGAAATGAGCGCTTACGAAGTCACCGATACCGTTGTGGGCAAAATCGAAGCGGGCCTTTACGACGCGATCGTGCTGAATTTCGCCAACTGTGACATGGTCGGGCACACCGGCGTTTTTGACGCGGCTGTCAAAGCCGTCGAGGCCGTCGACGAATGCGTCGGCAAAGTCACCGAAGCCGTCAGAAAGCAGGGCGGGGTCACGCTTATCACCGCCGACCACGGCAACGCCGACAAGATGGTCGAGCCGGACGGCTCGCCGTTCACCGCCCATACCACTTTCCCCGTTCCGTTTCTCATCGACGGGTATCCCTGCGCGCTTCGCGAGGGCGGCAAACTGTGCGACATCGCCCCGACGATTCTTCAAATTATGGGGCTCGCCAAACCGGCGGACATGAGCGGTGTCAGCCTGATTCGGTAATAATTCCGCGGGCGAAAAACCCGCGGGCTTAATACTAAACAAAGGGGAGTTTGCTATGACATTGCTGCAGGAAATTTTCGCGCCCAGGCAAATCAAAGCGCTCAAGGCGATGTTCGCCGCGCTTCTGGCCGCCCTCGAACTGTTGGGCGTCGCCCTTTTCGATTTCGCGCAAACGCCGAGGGGGCAAAAACTGAACCTGTCCGGCTATGACCTTGTCTTTGAGGATGAATTCGACGGCAATTCGCTTGACATGAGCAAATGGGAATACCGCGCCAGCGGCGCGCGAAGCGGAGGCTTCATGTCACCGAACCAGGTTTCCGTCAAAGACGGCAATCTGGTGATAACCGCCGAATACCGCGAAGGCGGCGAATACGGCGCCGGCTGGTACTCGGGCATGATACGCACCGTCGAGGACTACTCGAACGGCGGCTACTTTGAGTGCCGCTGCATCGCTTCGGAAGGCGGCGGTTTCTGGAGCGCCTTCTGGCTCAATTCCCCGGGCATGGCCGGCGCCGAAGCCTCCAACGGCGGCATCGGCGGCGCGGAAATCGATATCTTCGAGGCCTTCAATTACAAAAACAAAATGAATTACAACTCCGTCTCGCTCAACGTGCATGTCGGCGGTTACGGCGACGGCCTGCGCAGTGAGAACCTCGGCAGCTACAAGGTGCCCAATCCCTACACGCAGTTCAACACCTACGGCCTGGAGTGGACCGAAAACGAATACATATTCTACATCAACGGTGTCGAAGCGGTGAGATCGACTTTTAAGGACGGCGTCTCGAAAGGCCTCGAGTACGCGATTCTCTCGCTCGAGCTTCCCAAGGAGTTTTCCGAGCAGCCCGGCTTTTCGACCGACTTCCTCGTGGATTATGTCAAGATTTATCAAAAACCCTGCGAGGCTGTCTGACGGCTTGCATAAAGCGAAAGGATTATAACTTTGAAAAACGCTTTGAAGCGCTTTTTTTCCCGCGAGGCGGAGGAGGGCAACATCCCCAACCGTGAGCTGACGGGGCACGCGGTCGCGCTGGCCGGCCAGAACCTGACCTATGCGTTCATCGGCGGCTGGATGTTTTATTTCTGCACCAACATCCTCAAAATCGGCTCAAAAAAGGTCGGCATTATCACGGGCATCTTCCGCGTTTGGGATGCCGTGAATGACCCGATCGTCGGCGGTTACGCGGATAAGCGGAAAAGCAAGCCCGGTGAAAAGCTTCGCCCTTATCTTCGTTATATTCCGGTTCCCCTCGGCATTTTTTCCGCGCTGCTGTTCATGAATTTCGGGTGGGGCGAAACCGCCGCGATCGTTTATTTTATCATTATTTACCTGATATGGGACACGCTGTATTCGTTCCAGGATGTCGGTATCTGGGGCATCGTCGCCATCGCGTCCCCGCACTCGAGCGAGCATTTGCGCATGGCGCAGACGGCCAGAATCGGCGCGAGCACCGGCTCGCTGCTCGTGGGGCTTTTTCCGCTGATTCTCGGGGCGAAGGAACAGATGGGGCTGACCGAAGGGCAGCTGTTTATGATTTGCGGCATCGTGTGCGGCCTGGGCGGCGAACTGCTGACACTGACGGCGGCCGGAACAAAGGAACGGGTGCAAAAGGAACCGGAGGAAAAAGAATCGCTGTGGGAAGGTATCCTGATGCTCCGGCACAACCGGATTCTGCTGACCATGGCCGTCGCCCAAATCCTCGGGGCTTTGAGCCCGGTCATTCCCGCGATTTATTTCTTCAAATACGGCGTCGGCACGGTGGAGTTTTTCGGCAAGGAACTCAACGGCGAAACGCTGATGTTTTTCTTTCAAATCGCGTCGGGCTTTCCCTCCGCCGTCGCGTTGTTTGCCGCGAAGAAACTTGCCAACAAACTCGGCGGCGCAAAAAATATCTTTCTGCTCGCCAAAAGCGCTAACGCCGCCGCGCGGGTGTGCGCCTATTTCGTCGGGTTCAACACGCCCGGCCAAATCGGCGCGGTCGCGCTTCTTCTCGCCGCGGCGAGTTTTCCCGACGGCGCGACGAGCATCGCGAAGACCTCGCTGTGGTGCGACTCCATCGATTATGTGGAGTGGAAAACCGGCAAGCGGACGGAAGGCATCTCATTTTCCATGCAGAATTTTTTAAGCAAGATGTCGAGCGGAATCACTTTGTTCATCAACGGGCTGATGCTCGACCGCCTCGGCTACAAGGAAGCCTTCGGCCTGCTCGGCCAGCCGGCGCGGTTTTATAAATACCAGTGGCCGATTTATATTCTCGGCCCCGTCGTCGGCGAAGTCCTGTTTCTGCTGCCCGTGCTGACAATCCGCTACACGAAAGAGACGAAAGAAAGGGTGGAATCGGAGTTGGCCGCCCGGCGCGCCGCGCTGAACGCTTTGCCCGACGAGTCGCCGGTGGCTGGGGCTCACCAAAAGACCTGACCGCCTTCAATAAAACAAAAAGCCGGCTCTTCTGCGGAACCGGTTTTTTTTGCGCGGTATGCTTAAACAGGATTCGACACATATTGCTTGATATTCACCGATAAATGCAGTATAATTGCATATGAAGGTGAAAATATGATAAAAACGACTGCAATTTTAATGGACGAATTAAAAGCGTTTGCCAATCCCGCCGCGAAAATCAGGCGTCTTGTCGACAAGGGCGAGTTGTTTCCCGTTGTCCGCGGTCTGTATGAAACCGATAAAAACACGCCCGGACATTGCCTTGCCTCGTCGATTTACGGCCCGTCCTATCTGTCGTTTGAATTTGCGCTTGCGCATCATTCGCTGATACCGGAAGCGGTTTACGCCTTCACCTGCGCAACCTTTGAAAAGAAAAAGTCGAAGCAATATGACACGGCTTTCGGTACCTTCACCTTTCGTGACGTGCCGAGCGGGGCATACCCTTACGGCGTTGTTTTGCGTATGGAGAACGGTTACAGCGTCGCCCTCGCAACACCGGAAAAGGCGCTGTGCGACATCCTCTGTGTTGCTTCGCCCTGCAGCAACAAATCCGAGCTTCGCGGACTTTTGTTTGACGACCTGCGTATAGACGAGGACGAATTTCATAAGCTGAATATGTCGGATTTATCCGAGCTTGCCGGGCGGTATCACACATCGAATCACAAGCTGCTGCAGGCCTGTGTCAGGAGGGAAATCGGTGGATAAAATCATAGAACAGATGCTCACTCAGCATGAGACGGTGACGCTCGCCGACAAAAAGAACAGCATTAAGGAAATCATGCAGGAAATCGTTCTTTGCGGGCTTAGCCGAGCCGGATTTTTTAAAAGCGCCGCGTTTTACGGCGGTACGGCGCTGCGTATTTTTTACGGAATTGAGCGCTTTTCGGAGGACCTTGATTTTTCACTGGCAGCACCCGACCCTGATTTTGATTTTGGCGCGTATCTGCCAACTCTTGAAAAAGAGGTCCGTTCATACGGGCTGAACTTCCGCGTGGAGCCAAAGGCGAAAACCGCGGATTCGGATGTGAAATCGGCATTTCTTAAAGGCAGCACCCGCGAACACATGCTGATTTTCTATGCCGATGAGCAAACGGCGAAAGCAATAGGCGGCAACGAGGTTGTCAAGGTTAAGTTTGAGGTTGATATCAATCCGCCGGAGTTTGCCGGGTTTGAGCGCAAGTATCGGCTGCTGCCGATTCCTTATGAAATAACGCTGTATGATATGCCCTCGCTTTTTGCCGGAAAAATTCACGCCGTGATCTGCCGCGGATGGAAAAACCGCGTCAAAGGGCGTGACCTTTACGATTTCGTATTCTTCAGGAAGAACCGCACGCAGGTGAATCTGCCGCATCTCACCGCCCGCCTTGCGCAGACCGGCAACATCGCGGCAGGAGCGCAGCCGGCTTTGGCCGACATTAAAAAAATGCTTTGCGGCCGTTTCGACAGCATTGATTACGGGCAGGCCAAGGCGGATGTTCTGCCGTTTATCAAAAATCCCGCCGAGATTGAAATCTGGAGCGCAGACTTTTTCAAGGGGATTACAATCGATATGCTGTAAAACATGCCGCGGCGAAAAACATTCTCTGCATTTTTTGCCAACTTTTTTAAGTATAAATCCCTGTGCTTAACAGATAATAAACTCGAAACTAAGATAAAAACGGAGGAGTTTATTATATGAAAGCGACCGGAATAGTCAGGCGAATCGACGACCTTGGCCGCGTGGTTATCCCGAAGGAAATCCGCCGGACGATGCGCATACGCGAGGGAGACCCGCTTGAGATTTATACCGATACCGACGGCGAGGTCATCTTTAAAAAATATTCCCCCATCGGCGAGTTGTCATCGGTCACAACGCAGTACGCCGAGGTATTGTACAGAGGCACGAACCTTCCCGTTATCATCACCGACCGCGACCGCGTGATTTCCTGCGCGGGCATCTCCAAAAAAGAGGCGATTGACCGCCGCGTCAGCCCCGCTCTTGAAAGCGTCATGGAAAAACGCACCGGTTTTGTCGCTACGGTCGACGGGGAGCGCCTGCGCCCGGTCGAGGGCCTCGAACGCGAGGCCGGTGTGGCTTATCCCATTATCGGCGGCGGGGACGTCTCGGGCGTCGTGGTGCTGCTGCTCAACGAAAACGGTTCCATGCCGACCCAGACGGAAACGAAACTGACCCAGGTGGCCGCGTCGTTCCTCGGCAAGCAGATGGAAGAGTAAACCAAAGAAGCACTTGAAAAACAATGGCCTTCCGCCTAACCGGGCGGAAGGTTTTTTTGTGAAACATGGCTGTTTGCCGCGCCTATTGGCTTTTCGTTTCGCCGACGATATCGCCGGCTTTGATTTCAAAGGTTTTTCCGCTTTCCACGCGGGATAAAACCGACGGGTCGCAGCAGGTGATAAAAACCTGCCATCCGCTGAAAAACCCGAGAAGATAACTTTGCCTGGAACAGTCAAGTTCGCTCATTACATCGTCGAGCAGGGCGACGGGCTTTTCGCCGCAGAGTTCCTCGATGACGGCGGCCTCGGCAAGTTTCAGAGCGAGCGCGCAGGAACGCTGCTGCCCTTGCGAACCGTAAGCCCTCGCACAAAGGCCGTTGATATCGATTTGAATGTCGTCTTTGTGCGGGCCGGCGCCCGTCATTTGCCGCCGGATATCCGTGTCGCGGCTTTCCGTGAGTTTGCGCAGCATTTCGGCGGTGAGTTCGGGCCGGCCGGCGGCGTCTGTCTTAAAACCCGGGATGTATTTGCAATCGAGGACTTCACGCCCCGATGAAATCCCTTCGTATATCGCGCGGGCCTTTTCGAAAATCCGGCCGGCGCAGGCCATTCTGTTCGCGATGATGCCGGCGCCAAGCGCGCTGAGTTGTTCGTCAAGGGCGTCGAGAACCCTCTCGTCGCCTCCCCTTTCACAAAGCGCGCGCAGCATGGCGTTTCGATGCGCCATCGTTTTGATGTACCTTGACAGGGCAGCGGCGTAGCCCGGCTTAATGACGCTGATGGCGATATCGAGAAATTTCCGCTTCTCGGACGGGCCGTCACGAACGATGGATAAGGAGGAAGGCGAAAACACAAAGGCCGGAAACGAGCCGAGCAGTTTTCTCGGCGTTTCGAGTTTGATGCCGTTGAGTAAAACCTCTCGTTTATCCCCGATTGTCATAACGACCGTCTGTTCCCGGCCGTCCGCGAAAAAATCAAGTTCCAGTTTCGCTGTTTGGCCGTCCGGGCCGACAAGTTCGCGGCATTTTCGCGTGCGAAAACTCTGGCAGCCGGTGAAAAGCCAAATGCTCTCGATGATATTCGTCTTGCCCTGGGCGTTTTCACCGAAAAGGACATTGACCGAATCGGCGGGCTGAAATTCGATCGGCTTCAGATTCCTGTAATTGTCGGAGCGATACCGTTCAATTCTCATGTTTTCCCGTCACATACACCGTGTTCAGAAATTCCGTTTCGTCGCCCTCGCGCAGTTTTTTCCCCCGTTGAAGACAGACTTCTCCGTTGACTTTGACCTCACCGCGCTGAATGGCGGTTTTGGCGTGCCCGCCGCTTTCCGCGGCGCCGCACAGTTTCAAAAACGCGTCAAGGCGTATAAACGGCGTGTCGATGGGAACCGTCGTTCTCGGTTTGACTCGAATATGGCAGGGGATTCTTCGTCTCATGAAAACCATCCAAACGTTGTTCCTACTCGGCCTTCAGCCTGACCGGAAGCACCAGGAACAAAAAACTCTCGCCTTCGACGGGGAGAATCAATATCGGGGAAACCGCGCCGTTGAGTTTGACGATGACCTCGTCGGTGTCGCTGGCGTTGAGGGCTTCGATAAGGTACCGGTTGTTGAAGCCGATTTCGACGGAATCGCCGGCGATGGCGGCGGCGACCCTGTCCGAGGCGGTGCCGACCACCGTGGTGCTTGAAACGCTCACGGTGTTGTTGTCAAACTTGCAGCGCACCGGGCTTTTGAGTTTGTCCGTAATAATGAGCGACGCTCTTTCAATGCTGCTGATGAAATCCTTTGTGTTGATTCTCACCGTGGTGGCGCTTGAAGACGGAATGGCCGCTTTGTAATTCAGGAAATCCCCTTCCAGCAGCCTTGTCACCACAACATAGTCGTCCACTTCAAACACCATATGTTTTTTGCCCAGGCCTATTTTCATCGCCGCTTCTTCGTCGCTGATGAGTTTGACGGCCTCCGAAAGGGCTTTTGCCGGCACGATAAAGGAGACATCCTCGCCGTCGTATTCTATGATTTCGCGGCGGATGGCCAGGCGGAAGCCATCGACGGCAATGAGTTTCAACTCTTTGCCCTCAATTTCGAATTTGATACCGGTATGAACGGCCTTCGATTCGTTTGTCGCGACGGAGAAAATGGTCTGTCGGACCATCTCTTTTAAAATTCCCATATTGATTTCAATCGGCTGCCCCCCCATAACGGAAGGAAGTTCGGGATAATCGTCCTTTGATATGCCAACAAGGGAATAGTCGGCATCTCCGCTTGTTATTCTGGCCAAAAGCCTCTCGTCGCATTCAATCCGTACGGTGTCGCCGGGCAGTTTTCGAAGGATGTCGCAAAGCAATTTCGCGTTAAGAACAATACCACCCGCCTCCTCGATTCTTGCCTCAATGGCGGTGTTGATGCCGAACTCCAAATCGTAACCTGTCAGCATCAGTTTGCCGTCAGCGGCCTTTATCAGGATTCCCTCGACCGCGGGAATGGTTGTTTTGGCCGAAACCGCCCTTTGCACATTTTGACAGGCAGTTGACAACACGGCGGTGTCACAGACAAATTTCATACCCTTTCATCCTCCGTTAATATAAAATAAGTGTTAATATTTATAGTAGTAGTAGTAGGGGATGTTCAAAACAAGGAAAACCTCTGAACCCGGCGTATTTC
This sequence comes from Clostridiales bacterium, assembly GCA_036834305.1. Taxonomy (GTDB): domain Bacteria; phylum Bacillota; class Clostridia; order Oscillospirales; family Acutalibacteraceae; genus UBA1447. Next base: position 25,483 of record DAITOC010000001.1, on the reverse strand, counting down.
GCCGTTTTGTGCCGCCGGACGATGTGGAAATTAAAAGAAGAATTTGCTTTCTGTCCACACACGAAAAACGGACGAGGTGAAAACTGTTCAAAAGCGGCTGTGGAAAAGAAAAACTATGAGGAAAACCCGGTCAGATTTCCGTCCGGCCTTCGAGAGCACGCGAAAGGGTGACTTCATCGGCGTATTCCAAGTCGGCGCCCACCGGAATGCCGTAGGCCAGGCGGGTGACGCTGACGCCGAGCGGTTTTAAAAGCCGCGATAAATACATGGCGGTAGCCTCGCCCTCGACGGTGGGGTTCGTGGCCATAATGACCTCGCGAATTTCACCGCCGCCCAGGCGCGCGATGAGTTCCTTGACCGTCAGGTCCTCGGGGCCGATGTTATTCATGGGGGATATGACGCCGTGAAGAACATGATAGAGGCCTTTGTATTCGCGCGTTCTTTCAAAAGCGGAAACATCCCTGGAGTCCTCGACGACACAGAGGAGGCTGCCGTCCCGTGAAGGAGCGGCGCAAACCTTGCAGGTTTCCGTGTCCGTTAAATCGCAGCAGACGCGGCAGCGTCGGATTTTCTCACAGGCGTTGACGATGTTATCGGCAAACGCCAGCGCTTCCTCTTTTTTAAGGTTCAGGATATAAAAGGCGAGCCGCTGCGCGCTTTTATGCCCGATGCCCGGCATCCGCTCAAACTGCTCGATGAGTTTCGCCAACGGCGCGGATTCATGTGCCATGGCTAAAACAGGCCGGGGACGGAAAGGTTGCCCTTGGCGGCTTCCATTCCCTTTTCCATCGCTTCGGCGGCTTTTCGGACGCTCTCGTTGAAAGCGGCGATGATCAGGTCCTCGAGCATTTCAATGTCTTCCGGGTCAACGACTTCCGGTTTGAGTTTGACGGAAACCGCCTCGTGTTTTCCGTTGACGGTGACTTCGACCGCGCCGCCGCCGGCGGAGGAGGTAAACTCGGATTGCTCGATTTCCTCCTGGACTTTGGCGATATCCTCCTGCATTTTTTGGAGTTTTTGCATCATGTTGCCGCCCGCGGCACCGGGAATTCTTGCTTTCATAGAGCCACACCTTTCATAAGAACTGTAAGTTATTCATCTAAATCCGATAGTTTGTTCATGAAATCTTCAAGACGAAAATCGTCGGCTTCTTCGCCGGCGTTATCCGCGTATTCGGTTGCCACGGGAGTCAGTTTTTTGCCTGTCACACGCAGAATCGAGGCGGACAGATGGTCCAGAAAGAGAGGGTTGCTCAAGAACAGGGCGGCCGGCGTGCCGGCGCAACCGATATGCAACTGAGCCCCTTTTTCCCTTGCCGGACAACCGGCCAGGGCGTTGGCCAAGGCCCTGTTTGTATTTTTCAAATCCTCGAGCACCTCCGGCCAGGCTTCGAGCCTGCCGTCCATCGCGGGGGCTTTCGGCTCGAAACGCTCCGGCTCCTCCCGGGCTGCCGGTATATCTGCTTCGGGCTCGGGCAACGGCCCGGGTTCTATCAAAGGCGCCGGCTCAGGCTCTGTAAGAGTTACCTGATCGGGCTCAGTCAGAGGAACCGGTTCGTGTTCAATCGGCGGGTTCGGCTCGTCCGCCGGCTCGGGCTCGGCGGAAGGCGGCGCGACTATCGTTGCCGCCTTGCCCGCGGCGGCGGCCTCGAGGGCGGCAATCCGTTTAAGAAGCGACTCGTTGGATTCGTTCATCGAGGGGGAACACAGCCGTACGACCGTCATTTCCGCGACGATTCGCGGGTTTTCAACGCCTCTCGCGGTTAAAAACGCCTTTTCGAGTTCGGAGAGGCAGTACATCAAGTCTTCAAGATCAAAGAGCCGGGCTTGCCGGGCCAGGCGGTCGGTGTCGCCGGGCGTAAGGACCAGCAGGGTCTTTGGCGACTTGACCGTTTTCGCGACCATCAAATCGCGAAAGTGGTTGGCAAGTTCCGACAGAAACTGGCCCAAGTCGCACGATTTTCCGTGCAGGTCGTTGATGGCGCGGAGGGCTTCGGCCGTGTCGTTGTTCCGGATGTGGCCGGTTATATCAAAAAGATAACTTTTATCAGCGAGGCCGGCGGCGTCGCGGACCAGTTGTTCGGTCACGGTCTTTCCTTTGACCGAGCAGACATCGAGAAGGGAAAGCGCGTCGCGCAGCGAGCCGTCGGAAATCCGCGCGATGAGAATCGCCGCGTCGTTGTCAAGGGCGAAGCCTTCGCGCGAGGCGACAAACAAGAGCCGTTCGACGATGTCTTCGGGCCGCACCCGGATAAAGTCGAAGCGCTGGCAGCGCGAACGGACGGTCGGGGGCAGTTTGTGAACATCCGTCGTCGCGAGGATGAACACGACATGCTCCGGAGGCTCCTCGAGGGTTTTAAGAAAAGCGTTAAACGCGGAAGGCGTAAACATATGCACTTCGTCGATGATATAGACCCTGTTTTTTACCCTTACCGGCGTGTAATTCGTTTCGTCGATTATATTGCGGACATCGTCGACGCCGTTGTGGCTGGCCGCGTCCATTTCAATGACATCCGGCTCGGATTCTTTTTCGATGCCCTTGCAGTTTTCGCATTGGTTGCACGGGTTGCCGTCGACGGGGGCCAGGCAGTTGACGGCCTTGGCGAGGATTTTGGCGCAGGTCGTCTTGCCCGTGCCGCGTGAGCCGGTGAACAGGTAGGCGTGCGTCGTTTTTCCGGTTTTTACCTCGTTGGCCAACGTAACGGTAACAGCCTTTTGGCCCACCACCTCGTCAAAGGTTTTGGGCCTGTATTTTCGGTAAAGCACCTTGTATTCCGGTTTTTTTTCTTCCAATTCCCAGCACCCCGTACGGTTATAAAAACACAGAGCGCCCTTCGGCTCGGTCATATGGCGGGCAGGCGGACTGTGGCGCACAGCGCTGCCCGCTTAATGCTGCTCGGTTCCCCGCCTGACATGGTTCACGGCGCCCCGTCGCACAGGACCCACACGCCACATGACCGAAACAAAGCCTCGCTCTGTTTATCTATGCTATTATAATATATTGTCCGCTTAATAGCAAGCGTTAATTCACCGGCGCGGGCAGGATGTTTCTTCTAATTCACCCGTCGTATTCGTCCGCGTCATCATGTAAACTTACCTTCAGCCGGTTTGTTTCAGCCCATCGGACAAGGACGGCATAAAGGCTCTCGTCGCTTTGAATCGGCCGGTTTTCCGCCAGAAGCGCTTGTACGATTACATCGCCGCGAACCTCCACGGCCGCCAGCGGATTGCCATGAAGTCTTAGAATGTAAACCCGGCCGTTGCCGTAATGGTAATTCGCAAGGCAGTTTTTTAACTTGACAGCCGTTTCGCGATACTCGAGGGTGTTTTGCAACGCATGGAAATCGTATTCGTCGACGCGGCTGACCGGAACGCAGGGAATCTTCTTTATCACCGGGATATTGTATGGCATCGATTCTTGATGAGGACCCGCGGCCAGATCTTTTACGGCTTTTTGCAGGATGGATTGCCTGTTTTTCTGTGAAGACAGCAGATAAATCGAAGCCGCTGCCGCGAGGCGGCTTAGGTTCTTCTTTATGGAAGCCCAGGTTTTTGACTCGCCTTTTTCGTTCACCGCGGCTGTCAGATAAACAAGGATTCCCGGCATAGAATGAAGGTCGGAAAGAAAATAGAATATGTCATCGGACTTGAGTATCTGCAAAAAGATGTCCGCGTTTCGAAACGGCAGCGCCGCGAGTTCCTCCGCGTAAAAAAGGAGCGAGGGCGTCATAAATACCGCGTTGCGGATGGCTTTCTTATCGGGCAACCCGTATTGCCGGTAGACCGCGTCAATGTCCTTGTATTGCGCCGCCCTCAAAGAAGCGGCCGCTGTTTGAAAACTGTCGTCTATTTTCCGGGTATCGTCCGCGAAAGGGATGGCGTTGTAAAAATCCTTCGGGTACCCTTGAAACCGGTTGAGCTCGATAAAGGTGTTCAGCGTCAGTTCGCGCGCGTCAAAAGGCAGGCGGCCGCGGTAAAACCGGCCAAACGCCTCCGCCAACGCCGTATTCAACGGGCCGGCGTTGATGTGCGCCAAAACGGCAGTGCCGTTGAGCGGATTGCCTTGTTCGTCCAGAACGCTCCGCTCAATGATTTCCCCCCGGTTATTGAAAAGCAAAAAAGCCGTTTGCCGGTTTTCGTGGTCAAAGGCCACCTGCGCTTTCACCGGAAGTAAGGCCGGCTCGCCGAGCGGGTTTCCGTACGGCAAAACCGCGGCGCGCCCGTCGCCGAAAGCCAATGTCTGCGTTATCACGGTCTGAAACGCATTGGACTCCACCCGGTAGAGGAATGCGCGCGTCGTGGTGCGGGCGGTGTGCCCGCAGCGGGGGCAGATTAAGGAGTCGTCCCGGTCGGGCAGCTCAAAAAAAACGAAGTCCCCTTGATGAGCATCGAGCCCCGGCCAAGGAATCTGCAGCGCCCAATTGAAAAATTCCTCGAGCGGCAAATCGAAGTCAACGGCCTCGCCCGCGAGTTGTGCCAATATGTCAAGATCCGTTTCGTTCAGAATCCCTTCCAGGGTCAGAAAAGGCGGAAAAAAGGTCCTAAAGCAGCCGGCGCATTCATACCGGTGCCAAAACAGGCGGATATCATGCGAACCGGCGTCACGCTTGGCAACGGTGTATCTGCGCGAGCTGTTCTGAACGCGCTCGTAAGCCCGGTACTCCGGCAGGACCTCCGATTCTTCACGGAGAAAATGCCCTTTGGCCGGAATAACGATTTCTTTGCTTATCATCCTGTCCGCCACTCCCCTGCATCCCCTTTCGGCATACCACGATGATACCGTTCGCCATGGGTTGTTTCCGGCCCATCCGGGTTTGATAACGAATAACGGTTTTGGCAACCTGTTGAAACCAAAAAGCCGACAAACGGCTGGTTTATCGGCTTTTTTCGGCTCCCGACGGGAGTTGTGGCGTCCCCGGCGCGATTCGAACGCACGGCCTTTCGCTTAGGAGGCGAACGCTCTATCCTGCTGAGCTACGGGGACAAATTCGATTGTACCGCATAGTCGCGGCTCACCGATTTTAGCAAAATCGTGCCGTAATGTCAAGCGTAAAAACCCGTCGGATTTTGTCACATTTCTTGAATAATGGCGAAAGCTGTGCTATAGTATAACGCATAATGTGGATACCTGTACCCGATGAAACCGGCACAAGCAAAAAGGAGACACGGCCATGCACGAAATCCGGGACATTGCGCTCGCGCCGGAAGGCGCCGTTAAAATTGACTGGGTCAAAAAGAATATGCCGCTGCTGCGCGGCCTTGAAGAAGAATTTGCCAGAACCAAACCCTTCAAGGGCTTAAAAGTCGCGTTGTCGGTGCACCTCGAAGCCAAAACGGCCTACCTGTGCCTGGTCCTCGCGGCGGGCGGCGCCGAAATGGTTGTTACGGGTAGCAACCCGCTTTCCACCCAGGACGACATCGCCGCGGCTCTTGCCGAAAAAGGCATCAACGTCTTCGCCCGGTACGGCTCGACGCCGGAGGAATACCGGGCGCATTTGAACAGAGTCATCGAGGCCGGGCCGAACATCATCATCGACGACGGCGGCGACCTGGTCAACCTCATCCACGGCGAATACGCGGGCCTTCTCCCGGGCGTCATCGGCGGGTGTGAGGAAACGACGACCGGCATACTGCGCCTGCGCTCCATGGAGAAGGCGGGCGAACTGAAATTCCCGATGATCGCGGTCAACGACGCGAAATGCAAATACCTGTTTGACAACCGCTACGGAACAGGCCAGTCGGTCTGGGACGGCATCAACCGGACGACAAACCTTATCGCCGCGGGCAAAAATGTGGTCGTCGCCGGCTACGGCTGGTGCGGCAAGGGCGTCGCGCTGCGGGCAAAAGGCCTCGGCGCGCATGTGATCGTGACGGAGATCGACCCGGTCAAAGCCATGGAGGCGGTCATGGACGGGTTCAAGGTGATGACCATGGACCGCGCGGCGGCCGTCGGCGATTTGTTCATCACGGTGACGGGCTGCAAAGACGTGATTACCGCGAAGCATTTTGATTTGATGAAGAACGGCGCGCTGCTGTGCAACGCCGGCCACTTCAATGTCGAAGTCGACGTCGAAGGCCTCGAAAAGGCCGCGGTCGAAAAGAAGCGGCAGAGGCAAAACATCGACGGCTACCGGATGAAAAACGGCAATTGGCTCAACCTCATCGCCGAAGGCCGGCTGGTCAACCTCGCCGCGGGTGACGGGCACCCCGCGGAAATAATGGATATGAGTTTTGCCATTCAAGCCCTGAGCGCCGCGCATTTGGTAAAGAACCGGGACAGCCTCAAGGGCGGCCGTGTACTCGGCGTTCCGGAGAAGATCGACCTGCTCGTGGCCGGCAGAAAACTGGAACACTGGGGGCTGAAGATCGACGCGCTAACCGAAGAGCAGGCGCGATATCTCAACAGTTACAATGTCTGAAAATGAAGGAACCGGATGGCACGCATCCGGCTCCTTCACAGAGGACGATATTACAAGAAAAATAAACAAATGGAAAATGAACCGCATATTTATTATCGCTTTAAATTGTTAAAATATTATGCTTGATTTGTAAACAATTTGTTAACAAAACAGCGCTTTTTTACGGTTGTGTGTACCGTATTGCCAAAAGACCAATACTCTGTAAAAACGGGCGGAAATCGGAGGCTTGACATGATTAAAATATCCCCTTCGGTGCTGGCGAGCGACTTCTCGCGGTTGGGCGACGAAGCCGTGAGGGCGGAAAAGGCGGGCGCCGATTTATTGCACCTCGACGTCATGGACGGCCGTTTCGTGCCTAACATAACCTTCGGCGCCCCCGTAATCAAATGCCTGAGGGAACGCGTCAGTTTGCCCTTTGATGTGCACTTGATGATAGCCGACCCGATGAAATACATTCCGGCGTTCGCCGAGGCCGGCGCGGACATCATCACGTTCCATTTTGAATCGGACTCGCCGGTCGGCGAAACGATCGAACAAATCCGCGCGCTGGGAAAAGCCGCTTCGCTCAGCGTGAAACCGGCGACGCCGGTCGAACAGATTTTCCCTTATCTCGACAGGCTTTCCATGGTGCTTGTCATGACGGTGGAGCCCGGCTTCGGCGGCCAGACGCTGATTCCTCACACGGTGGAAAAAGTCCGGATTCTCCGCGAAGAATGCGTACGCCGGGGATTGGAACCGGATATCGAAGTCGACGGCGGAATCGCTCCGGAAACCATCACGGCGTGCGCCAAGGCCGGCGCCAACGTGTTTGTAGCCGGCCAGGCGATTTTCAGTTCGGCCACGCCGGAACAAGTGATCGCGTCGTTTCGCAAACTTGCCGAAGAAGCCATTTGATTTGTCAGAGGACGCGCTTGCAGTTGAGTTTTTCGATGGCTCTGTCCGCCGCGAGAAGTTTCCAGTGTTCCCTGGTGTGCGCGGCCTGAAGCGCGCCGGTGCCGCGCAGGTCGGCGTACTCGGTCATAAACGATTTCACCGCGCCGATATCCCCGTGGACGCTCAAAAGCAGACGGTACCGGCCTTCCAGGCCGTACAATTCGCTGTCGATGCCGTGCATTCGGACCAGGCAGCCGTTCGCGGCCGAATACAGGTCGTCGATGTCGTCGAATTCGTATGTAAAGACATTGTCGTCTTTTTTGAAAACAGGTTTACAAATTTTGGGCCCCGGCCTCTCTTCTTCGGCCATAACCGTAAAACTCAGCACACAGCCCCCGGATTTTTTGGGCATCGCCTCGATGAGCATGCGGACGGTCGGGTCAATGTCGCGGCCGAGCGTCTGCCTGGCTTGGTCAAGAAGGGTCCAGATAACCCGCCTTGTTTCGATATTGGAGTAATCCATTTCTTCGTAGGTGATATCCAGCGCGCACATATCCTCGCCGGTTAAATCCACGATAATTTTATTTTCCGAAGGCGCCTCAATTTTCAAAATGATTCCTCCCTGCCTGTTACGGATGCTTCATTACCATGATATTATGCGGACAGGCTGTGTGCAATAGGATAAAATATGGAATTGTGTATTTTGGGTGAATTGTATTGACGGATGAGAAAAAAACAACCCGAAAAGGTTCGATAAAGCAAACGCAGCGGTTTTATGCCGACGCGCTGTTCATGCTCGCGGCACCCGCGGTCATGGCCTGGTATTTTTACGGCGCGGGTGTCTTTCGTTTGATGGCCGCGGGCGTTTTGGGGGCCGTCGTTTGCGAGGCCGCCGGCGGTTTGATAAAAAAAACCGGCAAGCCCTCGCTCGCGGATTTGAACGCGGTGTTCACGGGGGCGGTTATCGCGATGATGCTGCCCGCGAACGCGCCGGCGGTCCTCGCGGCGGCAGGCGGCGCGTTTGCCGTCGCCGTGGCGAAACTGCCGTTCGGCTCGACGAGAAATTCGCCGTTCATCCCTGCCGCGGCGGGTTTCGCTTTTTTGTGCGTCTGCTGGCCTCAAGCGGTGTTCTCCTACCCGGCGTTGCCGCAGGCGGGAACGGTTTTGGACGCCACACCCGCGGGCGTATCGGTGGCCGCGATGCTCAGGGAAAACATTTCTTTGAGGCTCAACGACTTAAACCGGTTTGATTTGTTAATCGGCAATATACCGGGCCCTATGGGCACGGGCAGCATTTTGATTCTGGCTTCCGCCGCCGTTTACTTTTTGTTTCGCAGGCCCTTGTCGCTGTTAAATACGCTGGGGTTCATCGGCGGCTGCGCGGCGATGGCGCTGCTGTTTCCGAGGGTTCTCACCGGCCGGGCGGCTTCCCTGACGATGGAATTGTGCTCGGGCAGCCTTGTTTTCGCGGCGGTTTTTCTCGTCACGGATCTTTCCGTATCCCCCAAAAAGGCGGTTCACCGGTTTCTTTTCGGGTTGACGGCGGGCGTGCTTTGCATGCTGACGCGGTATTTCGGCGCGTATGAGGAAGGCGTCTGCTTTGCCCTGATGCTCGCCGGCGCCGTCTGGCCGTTTGTTGAAGACGCTCTGGAGACCGCGCGCGGTTTCTTCAAGAACCCCGCGGGCAAAACGCCGGTGAAAACACCCGCCCCGAAGGGAGGGACAGGCCATGCCCGGTAAACAGAGGAATAAACGCATAACCTTCGGGCAAATGCTGTTTAAGGGAGCGTTTATCCACAATCCGGCGCTGATACAGGTCGCGGGAATCTGCCCGGCCGCGGCGGCGGCCGTGTCGCTGAAGGCCGGAGCCCTTCTCGCGGGTGTCAGCGTTCTCCTTCTGCTTGTTACGCAGTTTATCGCCTCCGCGTTCTTAAAACGGGTGCCGCGCCGGGCAAGAATGGCGCTGTACCTGCTCATCGGCCTCGGTCTGGTTTGTCCGGTCATTCTGTTTACCGAGAGAACCGGGCTCGACGCGGTGGAGGTCGTCGGCATCTATCTGCCTCTGCTCGCGGTCAACTCGCTGACGGCCTTTCGCTGCGAAAAAATCGCGGTCAAAAACAGCGTTCGCGTCAGCGTCCTCGACGCGGTGTCGGCGGGCATCGGGTATGCGGCCGTCCTGCTGCTGACGGGCTTGCTCCGGGAACTGTTGGGCAGCGGGCAAATAGCGGGGAAACCCGTCCACACGCCGGCCGTTCCGGGTTTTCTGATGCCATTCGGCGGGTTTTTGGTTTTGGGTTTTATGGCCGCCGCCCTCAGAGGGTTTGTCAATCGCCGCATACCGCGGTTTTCCCGGGAAATGAATTTTGAAATCAACTATACCCCGGTTATTATGCGCTACAGCCGGAGGCTCGCCAAACAACTCGCCACAAAAGCGCAGGACAGGAAAACAAAGGTTTATGTGCCCGAACTGCCGCCGTTGCCCGGCGCGCACAGCGAGTTATCGCAAAACAACGACAATGCGCCGCCGGCCGCGCCCGGGGAGAGGCCGGACCCGGCTGATTTCGCCGAAGCGGCGCGGGAAGCGCCCGAACAAAACGGGCCGCCCGAAAACGCCGAAGCGCCGAAAGAGCAGCCGGAGCAGGCCGATACGGCCGAGGCGGCGCAGGAAACGCCCGAACAAAACGGGCTGCCCGAAAACGCCGAAGCTCCGAAAGAGCAGCCGGAGCACGCCGATACGGCCGAGTCCGCGCAGGAAATGCCCGAACAAAACGGGCTGCCCGAAAACGCCGAAACGCCGAAAGAGCAGCCGGACCGGGCCGATTTTGCCGAGGCGGCGCGGGAAACGCCGGACACGCCGCCCTCCCGGCAAGAGGAAGAGGAAGCCGCGCGGGAACCGGCCGTGACGGCGGATTTTGAAGGAGATTTCGACACCGGTGATATTGAAAGGCGCCTGAAAGAATTGCTCAAAGCGATTGAGGAGTTTGACGACCGGGAGGACGAAGGCGGGGAGGCGGAAACATGAAACTGTTTTTTGATATTCTGACAACCGCCTTGTACACCGTGTTTATACAAAACCTGGTGTTCAGCGGGGGGTACGGCTCAAGCGAGGCGGTGCGGACCGCCGCCAAACCGCGGCGCTTTTTTCTGTATGCCGGTTTTATCGTGTATTTTTCCGTTTCGGTTTCACTGCTTTGCCGCCTGGCGGACAACATTCCGGCAATCTCGGCCGCGGGCAACGCGGCGCATCTGGCGGTTTCCGGCGGGATTTTGGTTTTGGTTTATTTATTGACGTCCGTTTTTATGCATATAGTATTAAAGGCGGAGACAAAATTTCTAAACGCGCTGGGAATAGCCGCGTTGAACACGCTCGTTTTGGCGATCCCTCTCATCAACCGGCGGGCGGCCAACAGCGCGGCCCAGAGCGTCGGCACGGGCCTGGGCGCGGGATTCGCGTTCATCGTAGCCGTTGCCCTCATCGGGAGAGGGATGCAGACGCTGTCGGCCAACAAGAATATTCCGTCGGCTTTTCAGGGAACGCCCGCGGTGTTTCTGTATATCGCGCTGTTGTCTCTCGCTTTTACGGGCTTTTCGGGAAGCTCGCTGTTTGTTTGAAAGGAGTCTTTTATGGCAAGGCGGGGATACAAAGGCAAAACAATCGGCCGCAGTGAGAGTAAGGCGTACACCGGTTTTTCCCGCTCCTACCCGGGCAGCCTCGGAGGGGGCGGCAGGCTTAGTTACAGCGAAAAACTACGGCGCCGGCAAATCCTAAAATGGATTCTCGGCAGCCTTGGCGTTTTGGCGTTGGTTGTTTTGAGTTATGTCGTAATGAACTCGCTGCTGAAGCTCTCCGACAAGCCAGCAGACAAAGAGACGCGGTCCGCCGCGCCGACACAGTCCGTGACGGAAAAAACAACCGCCAAGCCGGCACCGGAACAAAAGCGTATTCAAGCCGTCAGCGCGCAGCGCAATCTGTTAAACGGCGGAACCAAACTCGAGAGTTTTATCGCGACGGCGAAAAGCATAGGCGTCAACGCGGTCGCCGTCGACTTTAAAGACAGCGGCGGAACCCTCGCGGTTATTCCCGCCGCCGATACGGTACCCGGCGCGTCAAAAGACGCGGTTGCCGCGGCGAAGGCAAAAGAAAGTGTAGCCGCCTTTCAAAAAGCGGGCCTGCAGGTTATCGCGAGGGTGCACTGCTTCCGCGACCCGGCTGCAGCCCGGGTGATGCGCGACGCCGCCGTGCGCCTGAAGACGGACGGCGCAAAAATATGGCTCGATAAGAGCCGGAACGGGCAGCCTTGGCTCAACCCGTATTCGGAAAAAGCGGCAGACTACCTGCTTGGCGTCATCGCGCAGACCGCTTCGCTCGGCGTCGACTTTATTCTGCTCGATTCCGTGCAATACCCGGCCGCGAGCCTCAGCCTGGCGATGTTCCCGGGAGAGGAAGCGCCGGGGGCACCGGCGAAAAACGCGGCGCTTAACGCGTTTGTCGCCAAGGCAAAAACCGCGGCGGGCAAGGCGACGGTCATCTGCGCGATGGACGCGGAGGCGGCTGTCAGCGGCAACAGCCGGTTGTATGACGGTGACCTTTGGAACTGCGGCGCGGATATATTCGCCGTTGACATAACGCAGACAAGCCGGAATGTGTCCTTCCCGAAGGAAAAGCGGGTTGTCGCCGTTGTATTGAGCCCCGACGACGCGCCGGGCGGGGACTATATTCTGAAATGATTTTTCGAATTGCGCGCGGAGGAACGGATGCACTATATCCCCTACAATTCCCGCCGGGAGTACCATAAAAAGCCGTTCGGCGCGGTTGCCGCCGGCACGGAAGTCGAAATGAGAATCGTCCTGCCGCGGGAATACCGGGCCGAAAGCGCTCGGCTTGTCGTTCGGGCCGACGGCGCGGACCGCGCCGAACGCGTTGAAATGCGGTGGGAACGCATGGAGGGGGCGGGTGAGGAATGGTGGCGGGTTGTTTTCACGCCCGCAGAGCCCGGCTTGTATTGGTACCGGTTTGAATTCGGTACGCCCGGCGGCTCGTTTGCGATATTCCATGACGGGCATTCCCTGGGAAAAATCGGCGCGGAGGGTACGCAATGGCAGTTGACCGTTTACGACCCTCATTTTGAAACGCCCGCCTGGTTGAAGGGCGGGGTCATTTATCAGATTTTTCCGGATCGCTTTTACAACGCGGGAACGAAAAAAAGCGGTGTGCCCGGCGACAGGCTTCTGCGCAGCGACTGGGGCGGCGACCCTGTTTGGGAGCCTGACGACGACGGCAGCGTGACCGTGTACGACTATTTCGGCGGCGACCTCCAAGGCATCACCGAAAAACTTTGGCGGCTCGAAGAATTGTCGGTGACCTGCCTGTACCTCAACCCGGTGTTCGAGGCACATTCGAGCCATCGCTACGACACGGCCGACTATTTACGAATCGACCCGCTTTTGGGAACGGAAGAGGACTTTCGCCGGCTGTGCGAAGAAGCCGCGAAGCGCGGCATTCGGGTCGTTCTCGACGGAGTCTTTAGCCATACCGGCGCGGACAGCCGCTATTTTAATAAGAACAACCGCTACCCGGATTGCGGCGCGTACAATTCGCAGGAATCCCCGTATTTTCACTGGTATACATTTCGCCGCTGGCCCGGCGACTACGCCTGCTGGTGGGGGGTGGATATCCTGCCGGAAATCCGCGAGGAAGACCCCGGCTTTGCGGAGTTTATCACCGGGGAAAACGGGGTTGCGAGGCGCTGGCTCAGGCTCGGCGCGGGCGGCTGGCGGCTCGATGTCGCCGACGAACTGCCCGACGGTTTTCTCGACGCGCTGCGCGCGGCCGTCAAAAGTGAAAAGGCCGACGCGTTTATCCTCGGCGAGGTGTGGGAGGACGCGACGAATAAAATCAGTTACGGCAACCGCCGTCGCTACCTGTTGGGCGGCCAACTCGATTCCGTAATGAATTACCCGTTCGCCGGCGCCTTGATGGATTTCGTTGCGGGCGGAAACGGGGAAGACTTTTTTGAAACCGTTTTCGGCATCCTAGAAAACTACCCGCCGCCCGCGGTTCATACCCTGATGAACCACATCGGCACGCACGACACCGCCCGCGCGCTGACACGCCTCGCGGGGGAAGCCGGCGGACCGCAGGACCGGTTTAAAAGGGACAAGGGCTATTTGAGCGCGGCGCAAAGGGAAGCGGGCCTTACATTGCTGAAAATGGCGGCCGCCGTACAGTTTACGCTTCCCGGGGTGCCGAGCGTCTATTACGGGGACGAGGCGGGAATGGAAGGCGGGCACGACCCGTTCAACAGGGGCTGTTACCCTTGGGGCCTTGAGGACGAAAGCCTTTTGGCACACTACAGAACTCTCGGGAAAATGCGCAAAAACTGCCCGGCGCTCGCGAACGGGCGCTTTGTGCCGGTTCAAGCCGGGAAAGACAGCGTCGCGTTTATCCGGGAAAGCAGCGTTGACGCGGTCATGACGCTGGCTAACCGCGGCGAAAGCGAAACGCAAATCGCCCTGCCGCCGGGTTGGGAAAACGCGCAGGCCCTGCTCGGTGACGCGCCGGGCGGCAAGGGAACGCTCCGGGTGCCGGCGCGAAGCGCGGTAATTTTGAAAAAGGGAGCCGCGCCGGAAACGGGACATGATTAAATCACCCGTCAGGCTGCGCCTGACACCCTCTTTGGAAAAGAGGGCTTGAAACGAACACCGGCCGCCCGGGGGCGGCAGGGAAGACTATAAGCAATGCGGACGGGAAACGGGGGTGAGGAAAAGGCTTGAAAAAAGTGGGCAAACTTCGTTTTAAAACTCAAAAAAGCGAAAAGGCGCAGATGAGAAGGCGGTTTTTTATCTCTTTCTTTTCGTTTATCCTTGTGTTTGGGGCTTTTTCCATGCTCATTTTACTCAAGGCCTATGACTTCGACCTGTCAAGACTCCTCAGCGAGCCGGTCGAGGAAACCAACGAATCCACAACCGGACCGGAAACGCCGCGGCTGACGGGCAAGGCCAACTTTCTGCTGTATTGCGTGGCGGAGGACTCGCCGGAAATACGATTCCTCTGTGTGGTAAACGCCGATTTGGACAACCGGGTGTTCAGCGTCTGCTCCCTGTCGCCGAAAACCAGGGCGACGGCGCGGGGCGCGGCCGGGACGCTGGCCTTCCACCTCGAGGAGGGCGGCCCGGTGAGGCTGGCCGAAGCGGTCGAGGCCCTCGGCGGCATAAAAATCGACAAATACATCGGCTCGGACGATGCCGGCTTTCGGACCGCCATCAACAAGCTCGACGGGCTCGTGATTGACCTGAAGGAGAAAATCGATTACCGCGGCGGCGAGTTCAGCCTGATGCTCACGCCGGGCCGGCAGACGCTGAAAGGGGAATCGCTTCTGAAGTATATGCGTTTCAACGGCGAGTCCGGCGACGCCGGGCTCGACAGGCAGTCGGAAACGGTCGGCCTTATGCTCGACCAATTTATCAACGAATACAACGCCGCGAAGGGCGATAAATTATTCAGCGCTTTGCACAACGAGATGAAAGACACCAATATTTCCATCATGGACTTTAAAGGCTGTTCGTATATAATAGAAACAGCGGCAAAACCCGCGAATCGTTTTCAGACGACTGTCAGCCGCTATCTTGACGGATTCAAACAGTCCCCTTGAAAGGAGGAGAAGCCCCATGAAAAAAGCGGCGGCAGCCTGCCTGGCTTTGCTTCTGGTTATCGCGTTGGCCGGCTGCGACTTCAACCTCGCGGCCTTGCTGCGAAAAGAGCCGGATTGGGATAACATAACCGTTGAACCCCTGACAACGGGCAGCCCCTTCAAGTATTATTTCAGCCAACTTGGCAATAAGGAAAAACAAGCGTATAACAATGTTCTTGAAACAATCGGGGAAATGCCCGGCGAGGTTGAAATCCCGTATTTGGACGAGGAGGAACTCACGACCTTTTTCAAAGCGCTGCTCTATGACAACCCGGAGTTGTTTTTCCTCGGGAGGAGCTGCAACATATCCATAAAAGGCCTCAAAAGTTTTTTTGTGCCGGAATATGTCATGGACAAAGAGGAATACGCGCAAAAAAAAGCGATGCTTGACAAAGAGGCAGCCGCCGTCGCCGGCGCGGTCGCCGGCACGGACGCGGAAAAAGAACTGGCCGTTCACGACTGGCTGGTTGACAATGTCTCTTACGAAACCGGGGAAACCGGCAGCGAAAGCGATGCGTTCGGCGCGATTGTCGAAAAGAAGGCGGCCTGCGAGGGGTACGCCAAGGCGGCGAAACTGCTGTTTGATTTGACCGGTGTCGAATGCTATGTCGTCAGCGGCGTTTCCAAAGCGTTCGCCGAACAGCCCGAAAACCATATGTGGAACATCGTGAACATTGGGGGCGACTATTACCACCTCGATGTCACCTGGGACGACCCGATCAACCAGACCGGCGCGGGGGAACCGCGGTACGCGTATTTTAACCTCACCGACGAGGAAATCTCGAAGACGCACAGCGGCTACCAATCGGCAAACGCCTGCGCCGCGACGAGGGAAAACTATTTTGTTAAGAACGGCCTGTATTTTGAGGGTTACAACGAAAACACGGAAAAAAGCATCGCGCGGGGTATCGCGGCTGCCGCGGAAAAGGGACGGAAGCACCTTGAGGTGAAATTCGGCTCGGCCAAAACCTACGGAACCGCCTATAAAAAACTGTTTAAGGACGAGAAGATATATGAGGTATTGACGGCGGCCGACAAGGCGTCGCGCAAAAACATCGTCCGGCATTCCGTCTCCTATATTCAGAACGAAACCTTCCAAATTCTTGAGATTATTTTTGAAACGGCTTAAGGAGAATAAAATGGATGTCAAAAGAATCGAGGCGGCGGTCAGGGAAATCCTCATTGCCATCGGTGAGGATCCGGACAGGGAAGGCCTGGCCGAAACCCCCATGCGCGTGGCGAAGATGTACAAAGAAGTTTTTTCGGGCCTCGGGGAGGACGCCGGCCGCCACATGAAGGTTTTTAAAGAGGACGGCAACGAGGAACTGATTATCGTCCGCGACATTCCGCTTTACTCGATGTGCGAGCACCACCTCATTCCGTTCATCGGCAAGGCGCACATCGCCTATATCCCCGGCGAGGGGCGCATTATCGGCCTTTCGAAACTCGCGCGGATTGTGGATAGTTTCGCGAAACGCCCGCAGTTGCAGGAGAGGCTCACCGCCCAAATCGCCGATTTTATTTTTGAGAGGCTCAAGCCGCGCGGCGCCGCGGTCGTCATCGAGGCGGAGCATCTTTGCATGACCATGCGCGGCGCGAGGGCGTCCGGTTCGGTAACGCAAACCTCCGCGCTGCGCGGCACCATGCGCAGCGACGCGAAGACGAGGGCCGAGGTCATGGCGCTGCTGAAAAGCCAATAAGCGGAGGCGGCGACAAAAGATAACAAAAAGCGCCGCGTGATGTTGTTTATAGTTAAAAGAAAAGAGGAACGGCATGAGCTGTTTCAAGGCGGGGGCGTTTACATTCCCGCTCGGCAAGAAAACCTATATCATGGGCATCCTCAACGCGACGCCCGATTCGTTTTCGGACGGCGGGTTGTACAGCGACCCCGCGGCGGCCGCGCGGCGCGCTTTGGAAATGCAGGAACTCGGCGCCGATATCATCGACATAGGCGCCGAATCGACAAGGCCGGGGGCGGCGGCTATCGGCGAAACAGCGGAAATCCGCAGGCTTGCCCCCGTGCTTGAGGAACTCAGGAACAAGTTGAGCGTGCCCCTTTCCGTCGATACCCGCCACACGGCTGTTGCCCGTTTCGCGCTGGAAAACGGAGCGTCGGTCATCAACGACGTCAGCGGAAAGCCCGAAGCGGCTATGGCCGAGGCCGTGAAAGCAAGCGGCGCGGGCTGGATCATTATGCACAATCCGTGCGGCTCCTCGGAGGTTGCGGAGTACCCGCACGGGGTAATCCGGGCGGTGCGCGAATTTTTTAAGGAATCGCTCGCGGCGGCCGAGGCGTTCGGCGTCAGCCCGGACCGCGTCTGCCTCGACCCGGGTATCGGGTTCGGCAAAACGCACGCGGACAACCTTCTGCTGCTTCGGTCTGTCAGCGAAATAAAAATCAGCGGCGTCTGCCTTTTGGCCGGGGCGTCGCGCAAGCGGGTGGTCGGTATCGCTGCGGGTGAGGAACGCCCGGAAAAACGCGCGGCGGGCACCGTGGCGGCGCACACCGCGGCCATCGCCGGCGGGGCGGATATCATCCGTGCGCACGATGTCGCCGAGGCGGCGCAGGGCGCCGCTGTGGCGGACGCGCTGTTTCGAAAACGGTAACGGAGGGCTTGCCATTGGATAAAATTATCATAAAAGGCCTGAAGGTTTTCGCCTTTCACGGCGTGAACCCTTCCGAGCAAGAAGACGGCCAGGTGTTTATTCTCGATATTGAGGCTCGGGCGGATTTGAGCCGGGCCTGCCGGTCCGACGACATCGGGGACACGGTCAGTTACGCGACAATCATGAAGCGCGCCTCGGCGGTGATGCTCGAGGAAAAAAACGCGCTCATTGAGCGCGCGGCGCAACGGGTGGCCGACACCCTTCTCGCGGAATTCCCCGCGCTCGAATCGGTGAGAATCACGCTGAAAAAACCGGACGCCCCCATCATGGCTGACTTTGAGTACGCCGCCGTTGAAATCACAAGGGAAAGGAACGATTGATAAATGGGCACCCATGCAGTCATTGGAATCGGCGCGAACCTCGGCGACCGGCTCGAGAGTTTGCGCGCGGCCGTTCGGGCGCTGTCGCTGTTGCCGGGCACCGCGGTGAATGCGGTTTCCCATGTGTATGAAACCGAGCCGGCAGGGTACGCGCAGCAGCCGAAGTTTCTCAACGCCAACATACTGTTGGAAACCGACATATCGCCTATGGCGCTGCTGGGGGCTTGCCTGGGCATTGAGGCGGCGTTCGGGCGCGTGAGAACCGTCAAAAACGGGCCCCGCCTTATCGACCTTGACCTGCTGATATATGAAGGCGTCAAGAGCGAAAGTTTTGAGATGACTTTGCCGCATCCGGCCATCCTGCAACGGCCGTTCGTTATGGCTCCGCTGTTGGACCTCTTTCCTTCCGGACGGGCTCCGGGCCTGTATTTCGGGCCGTACTTACGGGAGTTGGGCACCGCGGGCGTTGAGCGGTACGGCGAGGAAATCGACGCGAACCTGTGAAAGCCGCTTTTTCTTCCGACAGGCACAACGAACTCTCCGGTTACCGGTTGCCGGATTAGCATAACGCCCCGTTGTTTTTTTAACCGATCCGAACATAATATATATAAATATAACTGTTTAACGCCTGAAAAAAGAAAACAACGAATAAAATTCGCGCCCCATGTCGCCGGGGCGCGTTTTCATAATCAAGTGCCGCTACGGCCGGATGAACATCTGCGTCCAATACTTGCCGTCGGCGACATAGCCGACGCCGATTTGCGTATAGTTGCGGTTGAGGATGTTCGCCCGGTGCCCCGACGAGTTCATCCACGCGTTGACGACCGCTTCGGGAGTCGCCTGGCCTATGGCGATGTTTTCGCCGGCAGCGGAAAAGTTGATGCCGAAGTTTCGTATCATCGTAAACGGCGAGCCGTAGGTCGGGCTCGTGTGGGAGAAATAGCGTTTGTCGTGCATATCCTGCGACTTGTACCGCGCGACGCGCGACAACTGCCAGTTGGCTTTTAACGCGGGCAGGCCGTTTTGCGCCCGCCGCTGGTTGGTCAGGTCGATGACGCGCTGCTCATAACTCGTGACGGTTTGGGAAACCTGCGGAATGGTAAGAACCTGATTCGGGTAAATGAGGCTCGGGTTTTTAATTTGCGGGTTCGCGGCGATGATTTCGCTTAAACCGACCTGATATTTTACCGCGATTTTCCACATGGAGTCGCCGGGTTGAACCGTATAGGTCGCGGAAAACGCCGTGACGGACAGCGAGAACAGCAAAGCGGCTGTCAACAGCAATTTGGATATTGTTTTTTTCATGGAAGACTCCGTTCCGCCGCCTTTCGCGGCTTTATAAAATGTTTATGAACAACAAAGTTAAAGAGTTTTTCATTAAACCTCTCTTATAAATTTTAACCCGCGGGCGGGCGGAAAAACGAATAAACTTTATCCGTTTTTGTATATCCGGACCAATGGCGCCTGTTGCAAAACACGATAAAAAATTTATAATAAAAAAGGATACGGTTACCCGAAGAAAGGCGGCAAAAAATGAAAACGGTTTTTAAAACGATCTTTTTATTTTTATCAAGCATCCTCATGCTCATCCCGCAGGTGTTTCCGTCGGGCGGGCAGGATAACCCCATCGACAAAAACAACGGCGGCGACCCGTTTATCGCCAACGACGGCGGGCAGTATTATTACACCTACACCACCGGCGGCAACATCACGATTCGCCATATCGCTTCGTTCTATGATACCGCGGTGAGTGAAAGCAAAACGGTGTATACGGCCGGAAAGGACGCTATTATTGGCGATATCTGGGCGCCGGAAATTCATCAAATAGGCGGCAAATGGTTTATCATCGCCTCCGCGCTGTTTGATAAAACCAAGGTGGAAAAGGGCGCCATGCCGGAAGCCGGCGGGAATGATGTTGGCAACGACTCATACCGGTACGGTTTCGTTCTGGAGAGCGTTTCAGATAATCTTTTCGGTGACTACGAGTTCAAGGGCCGGCTCGCGCCGGGGGGCTTGAGCAACATTGACGGCACATTTATGCAGCTGAACGGTAAGCTGTATTTCGTCTTCTCCGGGTACGTCGATTCGGCCTATCAATGCATCTATATTGTTGAGATGGAAAATCCGTATACCGTTAAAGAAAACGCCGTCGTTGAAAAACTGTCGGAGCCGGAATACAAATGGGAGAAAGAAGGCTGGTATGTCAACGAAGGCCCCGCCGTTTTGCAACGCGGGGGCGGCGCCTATATTGTTTACTCCGCGAGCGGCTTCACTTCGGGTAATTACTGCCTCGGGCTGCTGAGCTTCAAGGGCGGCGACCCGATGAAAAAAGGGAACTGGTGCAAATCACCCGTTCCCGTCTTCGCCAAAAACCCGGTTGAAAACATTTATAATACCGGCCACTGCAATTTTGTGACTGTCGGCGAGGATGTCTATATGACTTACCACGCGTCTCAAACGCCGAGCCTGGCCGACAGCCCGCGCGCGACGCACATTCAAAAAATCTACTTTCAGGGCGATATCCCGGTATTCCAAAAACCGAGCCGAAAATTCAACTTCGCTCTGCCCGCCGTCACAGAGTGATGTCCGCGCAGTCCTCGATCATCACCGGCTCGCCTTTGCAGCGGACGGCGTTTCTCCGCACCGTGACATTCTCATACCGCACGCCGTTGGGCTTACCGGTTTTTATGTCTCTATTCCCGCAAACTGGCTGCTGTAAAGGGAGTAGTATTCTCCGCGGCGGGCGAGCAACTCCTCATGGCAGCCCGACTCGGCGACGGCGCCGTCCTTGATCACCACAATGGCGTCGGCGTCGCGTATGGTCGAGAGCCGGTGGGCGATAATCAGCGAGGTGCGGTCCTTCATCAGCGCCACCAGCGCTTCCTGGATATGCATCTCCGTGCGCGTATCCACGCTTGAGGTCGCTTCGTCGAGAATCAGAATTTTCGGGTCCGCGAGCACCGCCCGGGCGATGGAAAGCAACTGCCTCTGCCCCTGGCTGAGGTTGCCGCCCTCCTGCGCGAGAACGGTATCGTAACTCTCGGGCATCCGGTCAATGAAGGTGTCGGCCCTGGCCGCCTTCGCGGCTTCCGCCATCTCCTCATCCGACGCGCCTGGTCTGCCGTATTTTATGTTCGCCCTGACGGTGTCACAGAAAAGCACAGTATCCTGAAGCACAATCGCGGCCGAGCGGCGCAGGGTGTCCTTCGGCAGATTTCGGATATCGATCCCGTCTATCCGGATTGACCCGCCGTCAATCTCATAAAACCGGGTGAGCAGGTTGACCATCGTCGTCTTGCCGGAGCCTGTCGCGCCGACGATCGCCACTTTCCGGCCGGCTTCTACCGAGAGGCTCAGGTCTCTGAGGACAGGCTCGCCGGGGATATAAGAGAATCGGACATTGTCAAATTCAATATGGCCTTTGATCTGTGAAAGAGGAATCGCGTCGGTTCCCGCGTCGTCTTCGCCGGGGCTGTCCAGCAGTTCGAATATCCGCTCGGCGCCGGCGAGCGCCGTCAGAATGGACGCGTATTGGTTAGCAATTTCGTTTAACGGCCGCGTGAACCTTCTGGAATACTGGAGTATCGCCTGAATGTTCCCGACAGTCAGTTTTCGCATGCCGGCAACCGGATGAATGAGCAAATAGCCGCCGAACACGACGATGAGCAGATACTGCAGGTTTCCGAGCAGGTTCATCAGAGGCCCCATAATGCTGCCCCAGACTCTGGCTTTGACGCTGCTGTCGCGGAATTCAAAACTCGTTTTCTCGAATTGTTCGGCCGCCTCGGGTTCCTTGCCGTAAGCGACGACGGTTTTATAGCCGGTTACCACTTCTTCAACCTGGCCGTTGAGCTGGCCGAGAAGCTGCTGCCTGCGGACAAAATACCGGCGCATAAACTTCGCGATCATGGTTGAAAACAGGATGGTCAGCGGAATGGTCACGCAGGCAACGAGCGTCAGCAGCCGGTTGTAGTACAGCATCATCGAAAAGGCGCCCGCGAGCGTCAGCGCGCTTGAGAAAAGCGACGCGATGGACTGCGACACCGCGTTCGACACATTGTCGACATCGTTGGTCATCCTTGACATGATGTCGCCGTGCTTGTGCGTGTCGGTATACTTGATCGGAAGTTTTGTGATTTTCGCGAACAAGTCGCGGCGCAAAGAATAGACCGTCATCTGCGACAGTTTGGCGGCAATAATTCCCTGAAAATATGTCAGCGCGCCGTTCGCGATAAATACAGCGGCCATAACGGCAAGGTAGAACGCCAGACCGTGAACGGTCTTTTCGCCGGTGACGGCCCCCGCGGAATTGACGACCGTTTTCGTATAACTGCCGAAACGCACCGTCAGCCCGCTGTTCGCGGAATAGCCGAAGGTATCGATCGCTCCGCTTTGCAACAACGGGCCCAGCAGGTCGAGCAGCGTCACAAAAAGCATAATCGCTAACAACAAAATCAGCAAAGCCCGGTTTTTACCGACATACCGAAGCAGCCTCCCGAGTGTTTTTTTCATGTTCTTCGGTTTTTGGACATTCATTCTGCCGGCCATCGGGCCGCCGGAACCCGGGCCGAAGCCCGGCCTGCCGCCGGGGCCGAGAACGATCGGCCTTTCCGCGTTCGGTGTGTTTCGCGGGCCGGTATGTTGGTTATTCATCGGCGGCAGCCTCCTTTCCGATAAAGGCTCCCGACCGTATCTGTGACGAATAAATATCGCGGTAAGCCGCGCTTATCCGCATCAGTTCGCTATGCGGGGCGCAGTGGCGAATCGTTCCGTCCTCGATGACGGCAATCCGGTCGGCCTCCATGACGCTGGCGATTCGCTGCGCGATGAGGATGACCGTCGTGTCTTTCAGCCTGGCGCGCATGGCTTTGCGCAGTTTCGATTCGGTCGCGAGGTCAAGCGCCGAGGTGGCGTCGTCCAGAATCAATATTTCGGGTTTTCGCACAAGCGCGCGGGCGATGGACAACCGCTGCTTTTGCCCGCCCGAAAGCGACGCGCCTTTTTCCGCGATGAATGTCTCATAGCCGTTTGAGAATCCGCCGATAAACCCGGAGGCCTGCGCGGCGCCCGCGGCCTCCCGCACCTCCGCGTCGTTCGCGTTCGGCTTTCCCCAGCGGATGTTGCCCGCGATTGTGCCCGAAAAAAGTTCGCTTTTTTGCAGGACAAATCCGATTTTGCCGCGCAGTTTTTTAAGGTCATAGTCTTTTACATTGACTCCGTCAACCGACACCGCGCCGTCGGTCGCGTCGTAGAACCGCGGGATAAGGCTGACGAGCGACGATTTGCCCGAACCCGTCGAGCCGATGACCGCCAGCGTTTCCCCCTTCTTGATCTCCAGATTGATATCGCGCAGCACCGGGCTTCCCGCCGTTCCCGGATACCGGAATTCGACATTGCGGAAAGAGACGGCCGTTTCCCCGGGTCCGCCGTCAGCGGAGCCGCTTTGAATGACCGGCCGGGTGTCGAGCACTTCGATCACGCGCCGGCCCGAGGCGACCGCGCGGGAGACCGACTGGAACATCATTGTCACCATCATAATCGACATGAGCACCTGCGTAACATAGGTGACCGCCGCCATAATCGAACCGACGGTTATACCGCTGTGACCGGCGTTCAGCCCGCCGACGAGCAAAACGCCCGCGACGCCGGCATTCATCACGATATTGAGCACCGGTGAGAGCACGGCAAGCAGCATCAGCACGCGCCAATTCGTGTCGCGCAGTTCGGTGTTCGCCTTGTCAAACCGGTTGTTTTCGTAGCCTTCCTGCGCGTACGCCTTCACCGCGCGCGCGCCGCTGACATTCTCCTGCACCACCGAGTTGACCTTGTCAAGTTTTAACTGGACCTGTGAGAAAAGCGGCGTGGCGCGCCGGAGTATCAGGTACAACAGAACGGCCAGCACCGGGAGCGCGCAGAAAATCACCGCGCCGAAACGGAGGTTCAGCGTGAACAGCATGACGGAACCGCCCGCGAAAAAGACAGGGGCGCGGACAAACATGCGCAGAATCATCTCGACAAAATCGGTGACGGCGGAAACATCGTTTGTCATCCGCGTGACGAGCGAACCGGTTGTGAATGTATCGGCCTGCTCGATGGACAGCGACACGACGCGGCGGAAAGCGTCACAGCGCAGATCATGCCCGAAGCCCTGCGCGGCGCGCGCCGCCGTGTACGCGCAGAAGATGCCGAAAAACCCTCCGACCGCCACAATCGCGAGCATGACGCCGCCGATTGTGACGATCACTTGCATGGTCGTATAGCCCGAATCGGAGCCGTGAAAAACACCGAGCAGAAAACTCCCGATTGCCGAGTTTGAGACATCCCCACCGCCGAGGATGCCGCAGTCGATAATGACAGCCATCAGCTTCGGCTGAAACAAATCGGCGATGACCTCGCCCATCATCATCAGCGGGGAGATGATCGCGAACAGGATGTACGGTTTCAAGTATTTCGAGAGTTTTTTCATAGCGATACGGTTTCTCCCCGGGCACCCGGCCAATTTTCACCGGCGTTCATAACGCAACTTTTTCCGCGAAGTCCGCCGCGGCTTTTAAATCCTTGCTGTCGGGATGCTTCACGGAAACAAACAAAAAGCTGCCCCTGCAGATGAACTCATCGACAACCTTAACGCCTTTTTCCTCGAGTATTTTGCGCACAGAGGCCTGACCCTGCTTGCCGGAGGCGCAGCTGGTGACCAGCGCCGCGCTCTTGACCTTGGCGCCGTCCAGTTTCTTGACATACGCCAGCAGTTCCGGCAGGCTTTGGCCACCGTAGATTCCCCCTGCGATAATCAGCAGGCCGGCGGCTGCGGGTTCGGTGTTTTCCTTGATATTCTGCGGCGTTACTTTCAGCCGTTCCCCCATCGCCTCGGCAAGTTTGCGCGAATGTTTGGTCTTTGTCGCGTACACGATTTTGATATCCATAAAAGAGCCTCCTCTAATAATGTCTTTTTCGTTTTCCGGTCCGCCGCATAAAATCATGAAATGTTGTAAAAAACAGTTTGTAAAACTCTTGAAAACGTGTTAATAGCTATTTGTCATCGTGTTTGAGAGGTGATCTCAAGATCTATTATTTTACCATATAAAAGGAAAGAAGTCGATTGCAATTAATCGGCTTCTTTGCATTTTGCAGATACCTCTCGTTACTTCGAAACTTCAAACCGATCGAATTCCTCAAAGCCCTCGGCGTATCGGTAACGCATAAAGCTTTCGGCTTTTTGTTGTTATTCGATTTTATTCGACATTTTTGTTGTGGCATCTTTATTAATAATTTCTTATTGCAATCCCGGCATAGAACTGATATAATTTCATTCAGGCACATTGCACGGTCTCAACTATAAGAAATAGAAGAGGAGTGTTTACATGAAAATTAAAAAAATGATCAGCATGGTAATGGCGGCTTGCATGCTGCTCACACTGGCGTTTCCCGCGGGCGCGGTGAGCACCGGTGAGCAAACAAGCATACCGGAAGGCTACACCCCCGTCTACGCTATTGAGGACTTGTACGCAATCCGC